>NZ_JBVIRA010000035.1:0-26345 GCF_055576575.1 Streptomyces sp. NPDC033270 | reverse complement strand
TCTCCCCCCTCCTTCCTCCCCCCCTCCCACCCCCCCCCCCCCCCCCCCCCCCCCCCCCCCCCCCCCCCCCCCCCCCCCCCCCCCCCACCCCCCCCCCCCCCGCGGTCCGAAGGACTAGTCAATGCACCGTGCACCGACCTGGCTAACGGGGCCAGAAACTCGTCCGCCACGCCCGCGGCCCGGGGTGCGGCACCCGGGCGCGCGCCGGGATCGTGGACGCCGGATCGGACCACTCGCTGCCGCCGGCGCCGCCCTCGGGCGCCGCGCCGGCGGCGACCGCCGCGGCACGGGCCTGCACCACCGCCAGTGCGGCGGCCAGCTCCTCAGGTGTCGGGTTGCCCCGTACGACCTTGATCATCTGCGACCACCCTCCTACAGCGGGATGTTGCCGTGCTTCTTCGGCGGCAGCGCCTCGCGCTTGTTGCGCAGCGCGCGCAGCCCGCGCACGATGTGCCGGCGCGTCTCGGACGGCTCGATCACCGCGTCGACGTAGCCGCGCTCGGCCGCCACGTACGGGTTGAGCAGGGCGTCCTCGTACTCCTGGATCAGCTCCTGGCGGCGGGCGTCCTGCGCGGCGGGGTCCTCGATGGCGGCCAGGGTGCGGCGGTGCAGGATGTTGACCGCGCCCTGCGCGCCCATCACCGCGATCTGCGCGGTCGGCCAGGCCAGGTTCAGGTCGGCACCCAGGTGCTTGGAGCCCATGACGTCGTACGCGCCGCCGAACGCCTTGCGGGTGATGACCGTGATCAGCGGGACCGTCGCCTCGGCGTACGCGTAGATCAGCTTGGCGCCGCGCCGGATGATCCCGTCGTACTCCTGGTCCGTCCCCGGCAGGAAGCCCGGCACGTCCACGAACGTCAGCACCGGGATGTTGTAGGCGTCGCAGGTGCGCACGAACCGTGCGGCCTTCTCCGAGGCCTTGATGTCCAAGATGCCCGCGAACTGCATCGGCTGGTTGGCGACCACGCCGACCGAATGGCCCTCGACCCGCCCGAACCCGGTGACGATGTTCGGCGCGAACAGCGCCTGGGTCTCCATGAACTCGCCGTCGTCCAGGACGTGCTCGACGGCCGTGACCATGTCGTACGGCTGGTTCGCCGAGTCCGGGACGAGGACGTCCAGCTCGCGGTCGTAGTCCGAGGTCGCCAGGTCCGCCTCCTCGGGGAAGACCGGCGGCTCGGAGAGGTTGTTGGACGGCAGGTAGGACAGCAGCCCCTTGACGTAGTCGATGGCGTCCTTCTCGTCGCCCGCCATGTGGTGCGCCACGCCCGAGGTGGTGTTGTGCGTCCGCGCGCCCCCCAGCTCCTCGAAGCCCACGTCCTCGCCGGTGACCGTCTTGATGACGTCCGGGCCGGTGATGAACATGTGCGAGGTCTGGTCGACCATGACCGTGAAGTCGGTGATGGCGGGGGAGTAGACCGCGCCGCCCGCGCAGGGGCCGACGATCAGCGAGATCTGCGGAATGACGCCCGACGCGTGGGTGTTGCGCCGGAAGATCTCGCCGTACATGCCCAGCGAGACCACGCCCTCCTGGATGCGCGCGCCGCCGGAGTCGTTGATGCCGATGACCGGGCAGCCGGTCTTGAGCGCGAAGTCCATCACCTTGACGATCTTCTCGCCGAAGACCCCGCCGAGCGCCCCGCCGAAGACCGTGAAGTCCTGGGAGAAGACGGCCACCGGGCGGCCGTCGACCGTGCCGTAGCCGGTCACCACACCGTCGCCGTACGGGCGGTTCTTCTCCAGCCCGAAGTTGGTCGACCGGTGCCGCGCGAACTCGTCCAGCTCGACGAACGAGCCCTCGTCCAGCAGCAGATCGATGCGCTCACGCGCCGTCAGCTTCCCCTTGGCGTGCTGCTTTTCCACCGCCCGGGCGGAACCGGCGTGCGTGGCTTCGTCGACCCGCCTCTGCAGATCCGCCAGTTTGCCCGCGGTGGTGTGGATGTTTGCTTCCGGTTCGGACATCGGGATGCGGCTCCTGCTCGTCCTGGACTGGTGCTCGTACTGAGGGTGGTACGTGTATGGCTACCGACTCGTAGCGTATCGGCGGGGCTGCTCAGCGGCACTGCGTCGTTGACCACACCTAGGCTGGTGCCATGACGCCTCAACCACCGGGAAACCGGGACAAAGACGCCGGCCGCTGGAGCGATCTGGGCCGTCCCCCGCTGAACGCCAACGCGCTGCGTCGTGCCCTCGTGCGCCCCGGAGCCCTGTGGACCTCCCTCGACGTCGTCCCCGCCACCGGCTCCACCAACACCGACCTGGCGGGGCGCGCTGCCGGGGGCGCGGCCGAGGGCGCCGTGCTGGTGGCCGAGGAGCAGTCCGCAGGACGCGGCCGCCTCGACCGCACCTGGTCGGCGCCCCCGCGCTCCGGCCTGTTCTTCTCCGTCTACCTCACCCCCCGTGTGCCCGTCGAGCGCTGGGGCTGGCTCCCGTTGCTGGCCGGAGTGGCCACCGCCACCGCGCTGTCGCGCACGGCCGGCGTCGACACCGCACTCAAGTGGCCCAACGACCTCCTGGTCACGGTCGACGGCGCCGAGCGCAAGGCCGGCGGCATCCTCGCCGAGCGGGCCGCGGACGGCGTCGTCGTCGGCATCGGCCTCAACGTCACCCTCACCGCCGACGAACTGCCCGTTCCCGGCGCGGGCTCCCTGGCGCTGGCCGGCGCCCGCACCACCGACCGCGACCCCCTGCTGCGCGCCGTACTGCGCTCCCTGGACCACTGGTACGGCGAGTGGCAGACCGCCGACGGCGACCCCGCCGCCAGCCGGCTCCAGGAGGCCTACGCGGCAGGCTGCGCCACGCTGGGCCGCACGGTGCGGGCCGAACTCCCCGGCGGCACCGACATCGTCGGCGAGGCGGTCGCCATCGACGGCGACGGCCGCCTGGTCCTGGCCACCGCGGACGGCGTACAGCAGCCGGTCGGCGCGGGCGACATCATCCATCTGCGCCCGGCCGGAGGGAACGGCAACGGACAGCCGGAGTAGCCGCACCGAGGAGGAGCCACACCGCAGTCCCGGGCAGCCCCCGGAACAACCGCAACCACCGACGGCTCCGCCCCGGCCCGAGTCGACGCACCCGAGGCTCGCGCCATGGAGCCCCCGAAACAACCGCAACCACCCACGGCTCCGCCCCGGCCCAGCACGACGCACCCGCGGCTGTGAGCCACGGCACACCCGTGCCGTATCGTTGAGGCGGTCCGCCAGGGAGCGGACCACCGGCGAGCAGTGATCGGAAGGGCAGTGCGCAGGGATCGGACAGGGAGCGGCCGGTGACCGCCGACGACTCGGGCGCCACCCCGCGCGACACGGACACCGAGGACGACGCCGTACGCGACGTGCCCGCGGGCGACCCGCCGGGGGCCGTCGACGAGGGCGACGAGAACAGCATCGCCCTGCGCCTGGAACAACTCATCCTCGGCGCCGACCGCCGCTACACGCCGTTCCAGGCGGCCCGCAGCGCCGGTGTCTCCATGGACCTGGCGGCCCGCTTCTGGCGGGCCATGGGCTTCGCCGACATCGGCCAGGTCAAGGCCCTGACCGAGGCCGACGTACTCGCCCTGCGCCGCCTCGCCGGCCTGGTCGAGGCCGGGCTGCTGAGCGAGGCCATGGCCGTCCAGGTCGCCCGTTCCACGGGCCAGACCACCGCCCGCCTCGCCGACTGGCAGATCGACTCCTTCCTGGAGGGCCTCACCGAGCCCCAGGACTCCGGCCTGACCCGTACGGAGATCACCTATCCGCTGGTGGAGCTGCTCCTGCCCGAGCTGGAGGAGTTCCTGGTCTACGTCTGGCGGCGGCAGCTCGCCGCGGCCACCGGCCGGGTCGTACGGGCCCAGGACGACGTGGAGATGGTCGACCGCCGGCTCGCCGTCGGCTTCGCGGACCTGGTGGGCTTCACCCGCCTGACCCGCCGTCTGGAGGAGGAGGAACTGGGCGAGCTGGTGGAGGCGTTCGAGACCACCTGTTCGGACCTGGTGGCCGCGCACGGCGGCCGGCTCATCAAGACCCTCGGCGACGAGGTGCTCTTCTCCGCCGACGACGCCGGTATCGCCGCCGAGATCGGCCTGCGGCTGATCGAGACGATGAGCCACGACGAGACCATGCCGGAGCTGCGGGTCGGCATCGCCTTCGGCACGGTCACGACCCGGATGGGCGACGTCTTCGGCACGACCGTCAATCTGGCCAGCCGGCTCACCTCGATAGCCCCGAAGGACACCGTCCTGGTGGACGAGGCCTTCGCGGAGGAGCTGGGCCGGATCGGTGACGCGCCGGTCTCCGAGGCGGACGCCGCGGCCGCGGAGAAGGCGGCCGAGGAGGGCACGGGCGAGGCGCCGCCGTCCTACCGCTTCGCGCTGCAGCCGATGTGGCAGCGGCCGGTGCGCGGCCTGGGCGTCGTGGAGCCGTGGCTGCTGACCCGGCGCGGCTGACCGGCCCCGGTGGCGCGACGAGTATCCCGACCCCCTGTCCCGCCGGGCCCCCGCCTGGCATGATCCCCCCAGTCGAGCAGGTCAACGTTCGTTAACACGGGAGGGTTCCATGCAGCGGTTCGGCGCGGACGAGTGGGTCGGCATCGAGCGCCATGGCCACGTGGCGGAACTGGTCATGGACCGCCCCAAGGCCATGAACGCGGTCTCCACGGCGATGGCCGACGGCCTGTCACAGGCCTGCGCCGAGCTGGCCGCGGACCGCTCTGTACGGGCGGTGGTGCTCACCTCCACCCACGAGCGGGCGTTCTGTGTCGGCGCCGACCTCAAGGAGCGCAACTCCTTCACGGACGCGGACCTGATGCGCCAGCGCCCGCACACCCGCGCCGCCTACACCGGCGTACTGGAGCTGCCGGTGCCCACCATCGCCGCGGTGCACGGCTTCGCGCTCGGCGGCGGCTTCGAGCTGGCGCTGGCCTGCGACCTGATCGTCGCGGACGGCACCGCGGTGGTCGGCCTGCCGGAGGTGTCGGTGGGCGTCATTCCTGGCGGGGGCGGCACTCAGCTGCTGCCCCGCCGGGTGGGTGCCGCGCGGGCGGCCGAACTGATCTTCACCGCCCGGCGGGTGCCGGCGGCCGAGGCGGCGGAGCTGGGACTGGTCGACCAGCTCGTGGCGGACGGTCGGGACCGGGCCGAGGCGCTGGCGCTGGCCGCGGGAATCGCCCGTAACTCGCCGGTCGGCCTGCGCGCCGCCAAGCGTGCGCTGCGCCTGGGGCACGGCCTGGACCTGCGCACCGGCCTGGACCTGGAAGATGGCGCCTGGCGCAGCGTGGCCTTCTCCGGGGACCGCGCGGAGGGTGTGGCGGCCTTCAACGAGAAGCGGGACCCGCAGTGGCCCGGTGAGTGAGGTCGAGTGAGTGAGCCGAGTGCGTGAGCCGAGTGGCCGAGGTCGAGTGTGTGAGGCCGAGTACGCGAGCCCGGCCGCCACGGGCAGCCCGCCACCGGTGACGTACCGTAACCAAACCCCCTCTCGCCCCCTTCCGTCCCCTCCCTCCCCCCGCTTCGGCCCCCACCAGCCACGACGCGGATAACGCCCTGGTGTCGTTCCCGCCCTCAAAGGGGCGAAAGGGGCTAAACATTCCTACGCTGTAATACAGAGCGTGCTCACGGTGACGGAATGTGAGGATCCGGTGACGGGCGAGGGCGATGCGAGGCTGCGGGCAGTGGTGGAGCTGGCGCAGGCGATGGCGGCCGCGCACACCCCACGCGAATCGGCGCACGCCGCGGCCCAGGGTGTGCGCCTGGCCCTCGGCGGCTCCTTCGCGGCGATCTCGAAGTGGGAGCGCGAGCTGGGCAAGCTGCGGGTGCTGGTCAACGTCGGCGAACTCGCCGAGGGCGAGGAGGAGTTCCCGGAGGACGAGAGCTACCCGGTGCACGAGTTCCCGGAGATCGTCGGCTTTCTGCACGAGCAGTGGGCCGGCGGCGAGCCCAGCGCCTGGGTGGAGACGGCCGAGGCGGACCCTCCCCCGAGGGGCCCCGGGTCCGGCGGGCCGGAGGGTCATCGGGACGGCCCCTACAACCACCAGCGGGTGGCCGCCCTGCGCCGCCGCGGCCGGGGCTGCTGTGTGGTCGCCCCGATCGTGCTGCACGGCCGGGCGTGGGGCGAGCTGTATGTCGCCCGGCGCACCGCGGAGCCCGTCTTCGGCCGGGCGGACGCCGACTTCGCCAGCGTGCTCGCCGCCGTGACGGCCGCCGGGATCGCCCAGACCGAGCGGCTGGCGGAGGCCCGCCGGCTGGCCTTCACCGACGCGCTGACCGGCCTCGCCAACCGCCGGGCCGTCGATATGCGGCTGGACGAGGCGCTGGAGCTGCACCGCGCGGAGGATGCGGTGGTCAGCCTGGTGGTGTGCGATCTCAACGGGCTCAAGCGGGTGAACGACTCGCGCGGTCACGCGGTGGGCGACCGGCTGCTGGAGCGGTTCGGGTCGGTGCTCTCGCTGTGCGGCGCGATGCTGCCCGGCACGCTCGCCGCCCGGCTCGGCGGCGACGAGTTCTGCCTGCTCGCGGTGGGTCCGCCGGCCGACGAGGCGGTCAAGGTGGCCGCCGAGCTGTGCCGGCGGGCCGGCGAGCTGGACCTCGGCGAGGGTGTCGCGGTGGGCGTCGCCTCGACCGGTGACCCGATCGGCCCGGTGCGCAGCGGCCGCCGCCTCTTCCGGCTCGCGGACGCCGCGCAGTACAAGGCCAAGGCGGCGGGCTCGGGCGAGCCGGTGGTCGCCGGCCGGCACGGCGGCAAGGACGACCCGGTCGTACGGCTCGCCGACGCCCCGGACCGGCGGCCGGGGCCGGAGCGTCGGCGCTTCAGGAGGTGAGGTGGCAGATCTTTGGGAGGCGCCGCCGGCCGCTCGCGGTCACCCCCGGTAAGGGGTGATCCCGAAATCCGGTGGTGACATCCGGCGATTCAGTCTCTAGGGTGCCTGAATATGGATATGCACACTGTGGTGCTGGGGACGTCCGGCACGACCGCACAGGACGTCATCGCGGTGGCCCGCGGCGCGGCCCGGATCGAGCTGTCCGAAGAGGCCGTCGCGGCCGTCGCCGCCTCCCGCGCCTTCATCGACGAACTCGCCGCCAAGCCCGACCCCGTCTACGGCGTCTCCACCGGCTTCGGCGCCCTGGCCGTACGCCACATCAGCCCCGAGCTGCGGGCCCAGCTCCAGCGCAACATCGTGCGCTCGCACGCGGCCGGTATGGGCCCGCGGGTCGAGCGCGAGGTGGTCCGCGCGCTGATGTTCCTGCGGCTGAAGACCCTCGCCTCCGGGCACACCGGCGTCCGCCCGCTGGTCGTCGAGACCATGGCCGCGATACTCAACGCCGGCATCACCCCCGTCGTCCACGAGTACGGCTCCCTCGGCTGCTCCGGCGACCTCGCACCGCTCTCGCACTGCGCGCTGACGCTGATGGGCGAGGGCGAGGCGGAGGGCCCCGACGGCGTGGTGCGCCCGGCCGGGGAGCTGCTGGCCGCGCACGGCATCGCGCCCGTCGAACTGCGCGAGAAGGAGGGCCTGGCCCTCCTCAACGGCACCGACGGCATGCTCGGCATGCTCGTGATGGCCTGCGCCGACCTCGCGCGGCTCTTCACCTCCGCGGACATCACCGCGGCCCTCTCCCTGGAGGCGCTGCTCGGTACGGACAAGGTCCTCGCACCCGAGCTGCACGCCATCCGCCCGCACCCCGGGCAGGCCGCCTCGGCCGCCAACATGCTGAAGGTGCTGGCCGGTTCGGGCTTCACCGGGCACCACCAGGACGACGCCCCGCGCGTCCAGGACGCCTACTCCATCCGCTGCGCCCCGCAGGTCGCCGGCGCCGGCCGGGACACCCTGGACCACGCCCGCCTGGTCGCCGACCGCGAGCTGGCGTCGGCGGTCGACAACCCGGTGGTGCTCCCCGACGGCCGGGTGGAGTCCAACGGCAACTTCCACGGCGCGCCGGTCGCCTACGTCCTGGACTTCCTGGCCATCGCCGCCGCCGACCTCGGCTCGATCGCCGAGCGCCGCACCGACCGGCTGCTGGACAAGAACCGCTCCCACGGGCTGCCCGCCTTCCTGGCCGGCGACCCGGGCGTCGACTCCGGCCTGATGATCGCCCAGTACACCCAGGCCGCCCTGGTCAGCGAGTTGAAGCGGCTGGCCGCGCCCGCCTCGGTGGACTCCATCCCGTCCTCCGCCATGCAGGAGGACCATGTCTCGATGGGCTGGTCCGCGGCGCGCAAGCTGCGCACCGCCGTCGACAACCTGACCCGGATCGTCGCCGTCGAGCTGTACGCGGCGACCCGCGCCGTCGAGATGCGCGAGGGGCTGACGCCGGCGCCCGCCACCCGCGCGGTGCTGGACGCGGTGCGCGCCGCGGGCATCCAGGGGCCGGGCGAGGACCGCTTCCTGGCACCGGACCTGGAGGCCGCCTACGCGTTCGTACGGGCCGGAAAGCTGGTGGCGGCCGCGGAGTCGGTCACCGGGGAGCTGGCGTAGGGCGACGACCGGGGCGGTCGAGGCGACCGGGTCTGCCGAGGTGCCTGGGCCTGCTGAGGCGACTGTGGTGACCGGGTCGGCCGACGCGACGGCGGCCAGGTGCCGGGTCTGCTGCGCCCGGGTCGGCCGAGGCGACCGGGTCTGCTGAGCCCGGGTCGGCCGAGGCGCGCCTCTTGCCGTCGGAATACCCTCCGAAACCGCCGCGTTGTGGCCCCGCAGGGGGCCCTCGCGACCCCTACGGGATCCGTTCCCCTCACCCCTAAGGCCCCGGGACCGCACCCGGGGCCTTGCCCGTGCGCGTGCCCGTGCGCGTGGGCGGTCAGGCCGTTTCGTCGGGGGTGCGGCGTACGGAGTAGGCGACCAGTGCGGCGCCGAGCGTGAGGAAGCCGGCGCCGCCGATCACGTACGGGGTGGTGTCCGGGCTGCCGGTGTCGGCGAGGAAGTGCTGGGGGGCGGCGGGCCCGGGGGCCTTGGCACCGCTCCCCGTGCGGCTCGCCCGGTCCGGCCCGTCCGCCGGGCCCGGCTGGTCCGCCAGCCCCGGTTCGGCCGGCGCGGAGGCCGTCCGCAGACCGGAATCTGTCGCTCCGTCAGTGCCCACGATCGCGTTGGCGGACGGAACGAACCACAAGGCGAACAGTACCGATCCCGCGGCGGCGGCGGTCAGCAGTGGTCGTCGTGCGGTCACGAAAGCGATCCCCCTTGTGGGTTCGGCGAATTGGCCGTTGAGCGCAGATGTTAGTGACCGCCGCGGGTCGCGGGGAAGTCGGGACCCGTCCGTGCCTAACCTCCGTGCTATGAGCAATGGTGAGACATCACGTTTTGTGCGGCTTCATGTCGAACTGATCATGGAGGTCACCGACGCCGGGCAGCTGACCGGCGCCGCCCTGGAGCGCATCGACGGCGATACGTCGCTGCCGGACGAGGAGCGCAGGCAGTCCCGGGAGACCGTCAAGGAGGACCCGGCGGAGGCGCTGGCCCACCTGGTCGACCCGTTCGACCTCGTCACCGCGGTGCCGGGCGCGGAGCTCGCCCAGGCCTCGTGGAGCAGCGAGGAGCTGACCGACTACGACCCCGACGCCGAGTGGGACGCGGCGGAGTGGGACCTGGCGGACGATGCGGACGGGGAGGGCTGACACCGGGCGCCGCTCCCGCACCCCCACCGGCCACGGCCCCCGTGCGGCGTCCCGCCCGCACGGGGGCCGCCTACGTGGGGGAGGGGCGCGGGTCGCCGGTGGCCCGGCGCCTCGGGGCCTCGCGGCCTCGGGGCCTTGAGGCCTTGAGACCTTGAGGCCTCGGGCCGTGCACCCTGCGTGACCGGCCGAAGACTCCCGGCCCGCCGGACGAGTCCCCCGTAGTGGCCTACCCCACACTTTTCGGGCGAATGGAACGGGCGAAACGGAAAAGGCGTTCAAATGGCGTCGGCCGGAATGTCGGCGTCCAGATATGCCTGCGCTCAGTAGGCAGTCAGCTCGGGGAAAGTATGCGAATTCGGTAGCAATGGAGATGCGTGTGATGACGGACAGCAAGCGCCGCAAGAGCCTCATAGCCAGCGCCGCGCTGCTCGGGGGCGTACTCACGCTGACGGCGTGTGGCGCCAGCAGCGCGGCTGACGGAGGCGGTGTCGGCGCCGAAGCCACCCGTCACGAGAGCGCCCAGCAGGTCGACGAGGCGGCCGCGAAGGACGTCTCCGACGCCAAGATCACCATCTTGCCGAAGAACGGCGACACCCACGCGAGCCTCAGCAAGCCCGCCAAGGTCACGGTCAGTGGCGGACAGCTCACCGACGTCACGATGACCTCCGTCGAGTCCGGGCGGACGGTCAAGGGCACGATGTCGGCCGACGGCACCTCCTGGCAGCCGGACCAGCCGCTGAGCCGCTCGACGAAGTACAAGGTCACCGCGCGTGCGGTGGACTCCCAGGGCCGTAAGGCGGTGGAGAACTCCAGCTTCACCACGCTCACGCCGGCCAGCAGCTTCATCGGGAACTTCACGCCCGAGGACGGCTCGACCGTCGGCGTCGGCATGCCGGTGTCGCTCAACTTCGACAAGCCGGTCAGGAACAAGGCCGAGGTGGAGTCCGCGATCACGGTCTCGGCGAGCAGCAACCAGCGCGTCGTCGGCCACTGGTTCAGCGACACCCGGCTGGACTTCCGCCCCCAGGAGTACTGGCAGGCGAACTCCGAGGTCACCATGGACCTCGGCCTGGACGGCGTCGAGGCCTCGCCGGGCGTCAGGGGCATCCAGCACAAGACCGTCAGCTTCCACGTCGGCCACGCGCAGGTCAGCACCGTCGACACCAAGACGCACCAGATGACCGTGGTGCGCGACGGCCGGGTCGTCAAGACCATCCCGATCTCGGCCGGCGGCAAGGAGAACCCGACCTACAACGGCGACATGGTCATCTCCGAGCGGTTCAAGCAGACCCGGATGGACGGCTCGACGGTCGGCTTCAAGAAGAAGAACGGCAAGGGCGAGTACGACATCCCCGACGTGCCGCACGCCATGCGCCTGTCGGCCTCCGGCACCTTCATCCACGGCAACTACTGGGGCAAGGGCATCTTCGGCACCGCCAACACCAGCCACGGCTGCATCGGCATGAAGGACGTCAAGGGCGCCGACAACCCCAAGACGGACGGCGCCTGGTTCTTCAACCACTCGCAGACCGGCGACGTGGTGAAGGTGGTCAACTCCCCGGACCGCACCATCAAGCCCGACAACGGCCTCAACGGCTGGAACATGAACTGGTCGCAGTGGGTCGCGGGCAGCGCCCTGCCGTAATCCGCGGGCGCGCCCTGCGGTGACCGCGGGCAGCGCCCCGCAGCAGTGCGCGCCCCGCAGCTGTCCGCGCCCCGCAGCTGTCCGCGCGGCACGGGCGATCGTGCCGTACCGCACAGCCTGCGCGCCGTACCGCACGACCCGACCGACGCCCGGCGGTGCCCTACCCACGGCACCGCCGGGCGTCGTCGCCGACGGCCTGCGGGAGGCGGCGGACGACAGCGCCGTGCCCGGCGCGGCGGAGGACAGCGCCGTGCCCGGTGCCGCGGTACCGCCCGACGGGCCGTGACACGCGCGGCCGTAGAGTGACCGGGTGAGCGAGCGCGGAGGAAAAGGGCGCGGCGGGGCCCGTCCGTCGGCGGCCGACGAGCTGGTCGCGACGGTGCTCGGCAGTGTCCGTTACGCACCCGACGGCGCCCGGGCCGAGGACGCCATAGAGGCGGGTGCCTCGATGCTGGCCGCCGCCGAGCCCGGCTGGGAGGCGGTGAGCGCGGCGGTGGTCGAGGCCGCGGTGGCGGGGGTGCGGCAGTGCTGGGCGGGTGGCTGGCACCCCGCCGACCTGGAGCGGATCGTCCGGCGTGAGGCGCCCGACGCGACGCTGGTGGCGCTGGTCGTCGACGCCGTAGCCGCGGAGCACGCCCGGCCCGCCGCGATCCGCCCCCGGCCCGGCACGCGCTGGTCCGAGCAGCTGCGGCGGCTGGGCGCCGAGGTGTGGTGGGAGTCCGACCGCGGCTACCTCGACGCGGTGGCCGCGCGTCGCCGCACCTCCCGCTTCGAGACCGCCTACGACGTGCTGGCGGCGCTGCGCCTCCTCGCCCGGCTGCCCCGCATCACCCCGCTGCCGACCCCGCCGGAGACCCGGAAGGGGGCCGTGGCGGGGCGCCGCGCCGGAGACGCCGCATCGCGCGCCCTCGGGCGCATCCGCGGCCTGCTCGCCAAGGCCGAGGCGACGAACTACGCGCAGGAGGCGGAGGCGCTGTCCGCCAAGGCGCAGGAGCTGATGGCCCGGCACAGCATCGACGAGGCGCTGCTCGACACCGCGGACGGCTCGCCGGGCGGCCCCGCCGGCGGCCCGTCGGCGGTCCGCATCGGCATCGAGGGGCCGTACGAACAGGCCAAGGCGCTGCTGCTGGACGCCGTGGCGACCGCCAACCGCTGCCAGGCCGTCTGGGCCGCCGACGTCGGCTTCTCCACCGTCGTCGGCTTCCCGCCCGACCTGGAGGCGACCGAGATGCTCTACACCTCCCTCCTGCTCCAGGCCACCACGGCCATGAACCGCGCGGGCGACGACCACGGCCGCGCGCTGAAGGAGCGGGGCGGCATCCCCGTCGCCGGCGGCCGCTCCCGCCGCACCCGGGACTTCCGCCAGACCTTCCTCGTCGGGTACGCCGACCGCATCCGCGACCGGCTCACGGCGGCCACCGCCGCCGCCACGGCCGCCGCCACCGCCGAGTCCGCCCCGGCGGCGCCGGACCTCCTCCCGGTCCTCGCCGCCCGCGAACTCGCCGTCGAGGAGACCACCGGCGCCCTCTTCCCGGACACCGCCCCGGTCCGCCTGCGCGGCGTGAACGACGCGGCCGGCTGGCACCAGGGCAGGGCCGCAGCGGACCGCGCCCGCCTCGGCGAGGGCTGAACCCGCGAACTCCCGCGTTCCCGGCAGGCGCCTACGGCCCGCGTTTCCGGCAGGCGCCTACGGCGCGAAGTACACCCCCGGCGGCACCCCCACCGCCCGCCGGAAGGCCGCGACGAACGCGCTCGGGGAGGCGTAGCCCACCCGCGCCGCCACGGCCGCGACGGTCGCGCCGCCGGCCAGCAGCGGCATCGCGGCCTGCAACCGGACCCGGGTGCGCCACTGCCCGTACGGCATACCGGTGTCGGCCACGAACGCGCGGGCCAGCGTCCGGCCGCTCGCGCCCACCCGGGCGCCCCACTCCGCCAGGGTCCGCCCGTCCGCCGGATCGGCGCGCAGCGCCTCCGCGACCCGGCGCGCCCGCGGGTCGCGGGGCATCGGGGCTTGCACCGTCGCCACCGACACCGGACGCAGCTGGTCCAGGACGACGGCCTCGGCCCGTTCGCGGGCGGCCGCGGCCAGGGTGTCGTCGGCCAGATAGCGGATCAGCTCGCGCAGCAGCGGTGAGACACCGACGACGGTGGGCGCCGGCCAGTCGACCGGGCAGCGCCCGGGCAGGAAGTACAGGCTGCGGAAGAGCGCCGGACCGGCGGCGCCGGTGGAGTGGTGGGTGCCCGCCGGGATCCACAGCGCCATCGACGGCGGCAGCACCCATGTGCTGCCGACGGCCCGTACGGCCAGCACCCCCCTTCCCGCCCAGGCGAGTTGGTGGTGCTCGTGGCGATGGCGCTCGAACCACTGCCCACCGTCCATCGCGAAGCTCCCCACGACGACGGCCGCGCCGGCCGGCGGCCCCGTCGGCGCCACCCGCCCGGCCGGCCCCTCGTGCCCGTCCGGCTGCGCACCGCTGTCCGTCCTGCGATACAACATGTCCCCCTGTCGCGTGGTGGTCGGCCCGCGCCGCTCCCTACCCTCGGCGCATGCCTTCCATGAACCGATATCACCAGTGGCTGTGCAGCTCCCGGATATGGGCCCGCGCGGTGGAGAGGGACCTGCTGCCCTGGGCCCTCGACGAGGTGCAACTGGGCGCCGACACCTTGGAGATCGGGCCCGGATACGGCGCCACGACGCGGGTGCTGGAGCGCCGGACCGGCGGCCGGCTGAGCGTCCTGGAAGTCGACCGGGACGCGGCGGAGCGGCTGCGCGCGCAGTACGGCGACCGGATCGCGGTCGTCCACGGCGACGGCACCGCGATGCCGCTGCCGGACGCCGCCTTCGACACCGTCGTCTGCTTCACGATGCTGCACCATGTGCCCACGCCGCGGCAGCAGGACCAACTCTTCGCCGAGGCACTGCGGGTGCTGCGCCCCGGCGGCGTCTTCGCGGGCTGCGACGGCCGGGCGAGCCGCGGCTTCCGCCTCGTCCATCTGCGCGACACCTACGTCCCCGTGCCACCCGAGACCCTCCCCGCCCGGCTGCGCACGGCGGGCTTCGCCGACCCCGGCATCGCCGTCGACGTCACCAAGGACCACTTCCGCTTCCGCGCGGTCCGACCGTGACGCCCATCCGCCGCCCCGGTGCCGCCCTTCACGACAGCAGCCGCCGCTCCAACTAGCACCCGAGTCGGTCGGTGACAGCTACAGGGCGTCGAATGGTGGCACGATACGGACGACGACGATCAGCTGGTGACGCGGTGCCACCAGGAAGTAGAACCAGCCGCCGGCAGCGTCCATGCGGCGCAGACCGCCCGGCCGGGGACCGTTGCCGAAGTCGCTGACATCGACGCCCGTACGTGCCAGCTCGACGAGCTGGCCGGCCAGACGCTCCACTTCGGCCACCACGTGAACGGGGATGCCGCCCGCTACATGGTGGTGGTCGGGGTCGTACTCCCAGCGCCAGTCGGCGCTCACCGGGACGGGAGGCCGACGGCGGCGTGGGCCTCGTCCAGGATCCGGCCGATCTCGGCAGCGGCCCGCCGTGCCTGAGCCGCGTCGTCGGACTCGGCGACGTCCTCCCACCGGCGGAGGTCCGCTGCCGCGTCGGGCCGACGCTGGATGTGGACATAGACGGCCCACTGGGCGATGAACCGTTGGAGCGGCGCAAGATCGGAGCCCTGCCGGGACTGGTCGGCCGCTTGGTCCAACTCCCGGGTGAAGGCCGGCAGCGCTGCGGGCGCGATCTGACTGATGGCCTGCCGCAGCGCGGCAACCGTGGCAGGGGGCTGGGGAATGAGCGGCTGCCCAGCGCCGGAGGTGGTCATTGCTACTCCCATGGGCGCGATTCTGATCCCTTCCGTCAGCGTATCGGGCATGAGTGCGCTGCCTCCGCTCGAACGAGTGAGGCAGAGACAGCGGCGCTGCTGGTGCCAGGGTTCACAAGGTGCGCACCTGTGGCATACGCGAGGAGGTTCGCGAAGCGCAGCCAGCTGAGGAGGTAGGTGTTCAGCGGTGCGTAGCCTGGGCGGGTCAGGCGGCTGATGCCGTGGATGGTGTCGGTCAGTTCGTCTTGTGCCGGGCCGTTCAGGCGGCCGAGGCTCGTGAGGTACGCGGAGGCGCAGGCGTCGAGACGGGCGTGCAGGTCGGCGAGTCGTCGTGCCTGGGTTTCGCTGGAGAGCGTCTCATCGGGGTAGGCCGAGCGCCGGAAGGCGGAGTGGCGGTTCGCCACGGCTGCGACGAGCCCCAGGCGGGAGGGCGCCGCTTCACCGGGCCAGCGAGGTCGACGCAGATGAGCGGTGTCGGTGGGCTGCGGGGTTCGCCGGCCGGCCGCCTTCTCCGCGTGCCGGCGGGCCGCGAACGCCTCCGACTCGTTGAGCCGGACCATCCGGCTCTCTTCCAAAGTGTCCAGCGCGCGCAGCAGCGCTGCGGGGTCTCTGCGGAGGTCGGGCGAGGGACATGCCGTCGCGGCAAGGTAGGCCCAGGTCGCGTGGAAGCCGAGCGGGCAGTAGTGCCCGACGGCACACCTCAGTGCTGAGTGCCGTCGGGCAAGGGGCGACTGCGCGTCGCGCACCCTGCGCGCGTAGGTTCCGAAGCCCACTCGAAGCGGTCAGCCCTCAGCAGGGGCAACGCCTACCGGGCAGCTCACGCCCGTCCCGCCGATCCCGCAGTACCCCGAGGGGTTCTTGTCGAGGTACTGCTGGTGGTACCCCTCCGCCGGATAGAACGGGCGGGTCGTGTCGGCGGGGAGGATTTCGGTGGTGATGTCGGCGTAGCCGGAGGTGCGCAGGACGGTGCGGTAGGCGTCGCGGGAGGATTCGGCGGCCTGCTGCTGGGCGGGGGAGTGGGTGTAGATCGCGGAGCGGTACTGGGTGCCCACGTCGTTGCCCTGGCGGAAGCCCTGGGTGGGGTCGTGGGACTCCCAGAAGAGCTTGAGCAGGGCGGTGTACGGGACGACCGCCGGGTCGAAGACGACGCGGACGGCCTCGGTGTGGCCGGTGTGGCCGCTGCAGACCTCTTCGTAGGTGGGGTTCGGGGTGTGTCCGCCCTGATAGCCGACGAGGGTGGTCCACACGCCGTCGGTCTGCCAGAACTTCCGCTCGGCGCCCCAGAAGCAGCCCAGGCCGAAGTCGGCGATCTCCAGGCCGTCCGGATACGGGCCGAGCAGCGGGTTGCCGAGGACGGTGTGCCGGTCGGGGACGGCGAAGGCCCGCTCGGGGCGGCCCTCGAGGGCTTCCTCGGGGGCGGGCAGGTGGGTCTTGAAGCGGGAGAACAGCATGGGATCAGGCTCCTGGTGGGCAGGGAGAGCGGGGACCGGGCGGGAGCGGGTGGGAGGGGATGTGCTGGGCGAGATGCGCTGGGTGTCCACTGGCAGCAACGTCCGGGAGCGGTACGGCATTCCGTCGGACCGGGGCGCCGATGCCCCCTAGTTGCCCCCCGGTGGGAAGCCCGCCGACGTTCCGCCGAGTTGTTCCCAGCCGGCGATGGCCAGGGCGCGGTAGGCGGCGTATTCGGCGGCCGGGCTGTGGCCGTAGGACCAGGGGACGGCGCCCACGTGTCCGTCGACCAGGCGGAGCTGCTCCATGGCCTCGGCGTAGCGCTCGGCGCGGACCAGGAACCACACCAGCAGATGGCGGACGTGCGGGGCCATGGGGTGGTCGGCGGGGGCCTCGCGGAGGGCGAAGTGGGCGCCCTCGATGGCGCGCTCGACGACCGCGCTCTGGTAGAGGCTGCGGACCATGTTGGCCTCGGGGAGGTGCTCGTAGACCGCGAAGAGGGGGAGCGCCGGGAGCAGGGTGCCCGCGGGGGCGGCGGACGCCGCACGCTCGGCGAAGGCCTCGGCCTCCTTGCGGGAGCCGTGCCACTTCTGCGACCAGTAGGGCAGGGCGGCGAGGTGGGCGCCCATGTGCTGCGGGGCGCGCTGGGCGACCTTGGACCAGAGCTCCTCGTAGTCGGCGGGGCGGTCGCCCAGGCCGCGGGCGACGGCCAGTTCCGTGATGTACGGGATCGGGCTGCCGGGGGCCAGCAGGGCCGCCTCCCGGCAGACCGTGCGGGCCTCCTCCAGGATCATCCGGAAGTCCTGCGAGCCCGGGTCGCGCAGCGCCTGGAGGACCAGGAACTGGGCGTGCGTCTGGGCGCCGCCGGGGTCCTTGGGCGCCTCCGAGCGCCAGGTCCGCAGCCAGATGCCGCCGGTCCGGCGCCCGCCGTCGGCATCCTCCCCCAAGCTCTTATGGAGCAGGGCGGTACCCCCATCGCCCTCGGCCAGCTCGAACGCGGCCGCGCCGGCCAGCGTCTGCACCCGCTGCCAGCGGCGCTCCCAGTCGTCGCCGGTGGACTTCAGCAGCTCGGCCGCCGGCCGCCAGTCGTGCGTCCGGCGCATCTCGGCCAGCGCGGCGTCCAGCTCCTCGTCGGGGCCCGGCAGCCGTACGTCCAGCTCCTCCAGCGGTACGAAGCCGTAGCCCGCCATCGGGTCTCCGGCCACCACCAGGCCCCGCTGGGTGTGGGCGGCGGCCCGCCGGCGGCGCATCCAGGGCAGGAAGACGAAGCCGCCGAGCGCGAGCGCGGCGAGGAGAACCAGCAGAGCGTCCATGTGAGGTGTCCTGTACCTGTAGCGGTGCGGCGGGGCCGGGTGGTGCGGGGGTGGCGCGGTGGGAACCCGGGTGCGGTGCCCTTGTATGTATCCACTATCCAGCGAACCAGAAAGTTCCGGGAAGGCCGGAGCCGACTACCCTCGGCAGGCATGAGCGATCAGCGCGACCAGCGCCATCAGCATTTCGAGACCCTTGCCATCCATGCGGGTCAGGAGCCAGACGAGGCCACCGGTGCGGTGGTGCCGCCCATCTACCAGGTGTCCACGTACAAGCAGGACGGGGTGGGCGGGCTCCGCGGCGGCTACGAGTACAGCCGCAGCGCCAACCCGACCCGTACCGCCCTGGAGGAGAACCTCGCCGCCCTGGACGGCGGCCGCCGCGGCCTCGCCTTCGCCTCCGGCCTCGCCGCCGAGGACTGCCTGCTGCGGACCCTGCTGAGCCCCGGCGACCATGTCGTCATCCCCAACGACGCCTACGGCGGAACGTTCCGTCTCTTCGCGAAGGTCGTCGAGCGGTGGGGCGTGGAGTGGTCGGTGGCCGACACCTCCGACCCGCAGGCCGTCCGCGCGGCGCTGCGGCCCCGTACGAAGGCGATCTGGGTGGAGACGCCCAGCAACCCGCTGCTCGGCATCAGCGACATCGCGGCGCTGGCCGGCATCGCGCGGGACGCGGGCGCCAGGCTCGTCGTCGACAACACCTTCGCCAGCCCCTACCTGCAGCAGCCGCTCGCCCTCGGTGCCGACGTGGTGGTCTACTCCACGACCAAGTACATGGGCGGCCACTCGGACGTGGTCGGCGGCGCCCTGGTCGTCAACGACGACACCCTCGGCGAGGAACTGGCCTACCACCAGAACGCGATGGGCGCGGTCGCCGGCCCGTTCGACGCCTGGCTGGTGATGCGCGGCATCAAGACGCTGGCCGTACGCATGGACCGGCACAGCGCCAACGCGGCGCGGATCGCCGAGATGCTGGTCGCGCACAAGAAGGTGACCCGGGTCTTCTACCCGGGGCTGTCCGAGCACCCCGGCCACGAGATCGCCGCCAAGCAGATGCGCTCCTTCGGCGGCATGGTGTCGTTCCAGGTCGCGGGCGGCGAGCAGGCGGCGGTGGAGGTCTGCAACCGCGCCGAGCTGTTCATCCTCGGGGAGTCGCTGGGCGGTGTCGAGTCGCTCATCGAGCACCCGGGGCGGATGACCCACGCCTCGACGGCCGGTTCCGCGCTGGAGGTCCCCGGCGACCTCGTACGCCTCTCGGTCGGCATCGAGTCCGCCGACGACCTGCTGGCCGATCTGGCGCAGGCGCTGGGCTGATCACCCGGGCACCGGGCCGACGGGCCGGCCGCCGCGCCGGTCCGTCACCGCCGTTGTCGTGTACGGGGTGGGGACGGACGGCGGCGGGGGCGGTCGGGGCCGGTTCACGGCTGCGGAGGGTACGAGCCGGGCAGGCCGGTCGCGGTGCGCGGACCGGTCGCGGTGCGCGGCGGGCGGGGCGTCGTACCCCTCGGCTCAGGAGGCCGGGCCCGCCGGCGCCAGGGACGCGGTGATGTCGGAGAGGGAGGCGTTGAAGCGGGTCAGGAGCGTGGTGAAGGCCTCGCGCTCCTCCTCGGACCAGCCCTCCGTCACCAGTGCCATCAGGGCCCGGCGCGAGGCCCGCACCTCGTCGAGCCGGGCGTGCCCGCGCTCGGAGAGCTGGAGCACCACCGCCCGGCCGTCCTCGGGGTGGGTGGCGCGGCTGACCAGCCCGGAGTCGACCAGCGGGGCGACCTGCCGGGTGACCGTCGAGGAGTCGATGCCCATGCCGGCGGCCAGGGCCTTGACGCCCATCGGGCCTTCCTGGTCGAGGCGGTTGAGCAGCAGGTACGCGGCGCGGTCCATGGAGTTGCGCGCCTGTCCGACGCCGCCGAGCCGGCTCTGTTCCGCGCGGCGGGCGAAGACGGCCACTTGGTGCTGCAGCGCGTCGAGGAGAGCGGGATCGGTGTGGGTCGTCATGTCCGAAGAGGTGGGCATGGCCGGGAGCTCGCTTCGATGGATATGCGTACGGGTGGGAGGACAGCGTACGCGGACCCGGCGCGGAGCGTACCTGTGCTGCCCATTTTGATAACGCCCTGTAACCCCTGCCCGCCCCTTGGACGGACCGGCCGGGAGCCGGGCGAACTGCGAGACTGGCGGCATGGCCGCACCTTCGCCGCGTACGCCGCACCACCCCTCCGAATCCGCGCCCACCGCCTCCGGCCGGCTCGCCGGTGGTCCGATCACGGTCGATGACGTACGCGAGGCGCACAAGATCCTCTCCGGGGTCTCCCGCGCCACCGCGATGGAGGGCAGCCGCTATCTGTCCGGGCTGGTCGGCGCGCCCGTGCACCTCAAGTGCGAGAACCTCCAGCGCACCGGCTCGTTCAAGATCCGCGGCGCCTATGTGCGGATCGCCGGGCTCAGCGCGCAGGAGCGGGCGGCCGGTGTGGTGGCCGCGAGCGCCGGCAACCACGCACAGGGCGTGGCGCTCGCGGCGTCCCTGCTCGGGGTGCGCTCGACGGTGTTCATGCCGGTCGGCGCGCCGCTGCCGAAGGTCGCCGCGACCCGCGAGTACGGCGCCGAGGTGCGGCTGGAGGGGCAGGTGGTGGACGAGACGCTGGCCGCCGCCGAGGAGTACGCGCGGCGGACCGGCGCGGTGTTCATCCACCCCTTCGACCACCGCGACATCATCGCCGGGCAGGGCACGGTCGGTCTGGAGATCCTGGAGCAGTGCCCGGAGGTGCGCAGCATCGTCGTGGGGGTCGGCGGCGGCGGGCTCGCGGCGGGTATCGCGCTCGCGGTCAAGGCGCTGCGGCCGGATGTGAAGGTCATCGGGGTGCAGGCGGCCGGCGCGGCCTGCTATCCGCCGTCGCTGGCGGCGGGGCGTCCGGTGGCGGTCGAGGGGCTGTCGACGATGGCGGATGGCATCAAGGTCGGGCGGCCCGGCGAGGTGACCTTCGAAATCGTCCGGGAGCTGGTGGACGAGGTCCGTACGGTCTCCGAGGACGAGCTCTCCAGCGCGCTGCTGCTGTGCCTGGAGCGGGCGAAGCTGGTGGTGGAGCCGGCCGGGGCGAGCCCGGTGGCGGCGCTGCTCGCGGACCCGAAGGCCTTCGAGGGGCCGGTGGTGGCGGTGTTGTCCGGTGGGAACGTCGACCCGCTGCTGATGCAGCGCATCCTGCGGTTCGGCATGGCGGCCGGCGGCCGCTACCTCTCGCTGCGGCTGCGGCTGACGGACCGGCCGGGGGCGCTGGAGACGATGCTCGGGGTGCTGACGGTGGTCGATGCGAACGTCCTGGACATCGGTCATGTGCGTACCGATCCGCGGCTCGGGCTGACCGAGGTCGAGGTGGAGCTGCATCTGGAGACCAAGGGCCCGGCGCACTGCGCCGCGGTGCGCGCGGCGCTGAGCGAGGCGGGCTACGCGGTGGCGGAGTGACCGGCGGCGGCGCTGGGCGGTGACCCGCGAGGGCCGCGCGGTGGCTCGCGGGGGCCCGCCGGGGGCCGGGCGCGGGGTTCGTACGGGATTCGAAATTCGTATCGCGATGTATCGCGTTGGGGAGTAGCATCGCGGCTGCGGGATGCCGGTGAGCCGTGGCGTTCCGTTGCGCACACATTGGTACAGGGCGCCTGTAGGCCGCCGAACGTAACATTCCACCTGGAACTGACCCAAGCTATGGGGGTACCCCTATGCCAGGCGCCATTTACGCCGAAGGTCTGGTGAAGACCTTCGGCGATGTGAGGGCACTGGACGGCGTCGACCTCGACGTTCCCGAAGGAACCGTCCTCGGAATGCTCGGCCCGAACGGTGCCGGCAAGACCACCGCCGTACGGGTTCTGACGACCCTTCTCCGCCCCGACAGCGGCAGGGCGCAGGTCGCCGGGATCGATGTCCTCGCCCACCCCGACAAGGTACGCCGGTCCATCGGCCTCTCGGGCCAATTCGCCGCCGTAGACGAGTACTTGACCGGCCGCGAGAACCTGGTGATGGTCGGTCAGCTCTACCAGATGAGCGGTCGCGACGCCAAGCGCCGGGCTGCCGAGCTGCTGGAGCGCTTCCATCTCGGCGACGCCGCCGAGCGCACCGCCAAGACCTACTCCGGCGGGATGCGCCGCCGCCTCGACCTCGCGGCCGCGCTGGTCGTCAGCCCGCCCGTGATGTTCATGGACGAGCCGACCACCGGCCTGGACCCGCGCAACCGCCAGGCGCTGTGGGACGTCATCCAGGAGCTGGTCGCGGGCGGTACGACGCTGCTGCTCACCACCCAGTACCTGGAGGAGGCCGACCGCCTCGCGCACGACATCTGCGTCGTCGACCACGGCAAGGTCATCGCCCGCGGCACCGCCGACCAGCTCAAGGCGCGCACCGGCGGCGAGCGGGTGGAGGTCGTCGTGCACGCCCCCGAGCACCTCACCGTCGCCGACGAGGTCCTGCGCGGCTTCGCCAAGGGCGAGAGCACGGTCGAACCGCACACCCGCAAGCTCACGATCCCGGTGACCGGCGGCGCCAAGCTCCTCGCCGAGGTCATCCGCGAACTGGACGTACGCGGCGTGGAGATCGACGACATCGGGCTGCGCCGCCCCACCCTGGACGACGTGTTCATCTCCCTGACCGGGCACGCCGCCGAGACGACGGACGACAGCGGTGCCCCGGCCGGGGCGGACGGCGCCGACGCCGCACCGGCCGGGCGCCGGAAGGAGGGTGTGAAGTGACGACGGTGACCGAAGCGGCCAGTGGCTCCCCTGTGCCCGCCCCGCAGTCCCGCGGCGGCGTCGGCCAGTCCGTACGCGACTCGCTGGTGGTCGCCAAGCGCAATCTGATCCGGATGCTGCGGATCCCCGAAGTCGTGATCTTCGGGCTGATCCAGCCGATCATGTTCGTGGTGCTGTTCACCTACGTCTTCGGCGGCTCCATCAACATCCCCGGCGCCCCGATCGGCGACGCCCAGGCCTATCGCGAGTTCCTGATGGCCGGGATCTTCGCGCAGACCGTCACGTTCGCCACGGCGGGCGCCGGCGCGGGCATCGCCGACGACATGCACAAGGGGCTCATCGACCGGTTCCGCTCGCTGCCGATGTCCCGCGGCGCGGTGCTCACCGGCCGGACCCTCGCCGACCTGGTGCAGACCGCACTGACGCTGGTGGTGCTGGCGGTGGTCGCGCTGCTGATCGGCTGGCGCACCCACGAGAACATCGCCGCGGTGCTCGCCGGCTTCGCGCTGCTGCTCCTGCTCGGCTACGCCTTCTCCTGGATCGGCGCGCTGATCGGCCTGTCGGTGCGCACGCCCGAGGCGGCCACGTCCGGCGGGCTGATCTGGCTCTTCCCGCTGACGTTCCTCTCCAACGCGTTCGTACCGATCGACGGCATGCCGACGTTCCTGCAGCACATCGCGGAGTGGAACCCCTTCAGCGCGACGGTGGCCGCGGCCCGGGAGCTGTTCGGCAACACCATCGCGGGGGTGCCCAAGTCGGTGACCGGCGCCTGGCCGATGGAGCATCCGGTGCTGGCGTCGGTGATCTGGTCCGTCCTGATCATCGCGGTCTTCCGGGCTCTGGCGGTCCGCAAGTACCGGTCGGCGACCGCCTGAGGGGCCCGGGCCGCGCACGACGTGGCGCGGGGAGCGCGCAGAGACGGCGAAGCGGCCCGGAGCATGGTGCTCCGGGCCGCTTCGGCACTGTCCGTGAGTGCCGCGGGGCTCAGACGCTGTACGGCTTGGCGTCGAGGATCCGCACGCTCGCCTTCTTGCCGTTGGGGAGCTCGTACTCCGCGTCGGCGCCGACCTTCTTGCCGTTCACGCCCGTACCCAGCGGCGACTGCGGGGAGTAGGTCTCGATGTCCGAGCTCGCATACTCCCGCGAGGCCAGAAGGAACGACAGCGTGTCGTCGGGGTCCCCGTCGAACGCGATGGTGACGACCATGCCGGGAGCGACCACACCGGTCGCGGCGGGGGCCTCGCCGACCTTCGCGGTCTGCAGCAGCTGGGTCAGCTGGCGGACACGAAGCTCCTGCTTGCCCTGCTCTTCCTTGGCCGCGTGGTACCCGGCGTTCTCCTTCAGGTCACCTTCCTCGCGGGCCGCCGCGATCTTCTCGGTGATCTCGGCGCGTGCGGGACCAGACAGGTGCTCCAGCTCGGCCTTGAGCTGGTCATACGCCTCCTGGGTCAGCCAGGTGACGTTCTCGCTGGTCTGGGTCACAGGTGCTCCTCGTCGGTACTGGGGATAAATCAAACGCCCTACCAGGAAGGTTTGCGCCTTCACAGGTGGGCGAAACCACGAGCCTAACAATTCCGGCACAAAACGGGGAAGAGGAAATTCACAGTGACCGCTCAGCTGTGCATCATCCCTGATCAGAGGCGGTCACGACACGCCTACGGGGCAGCGGCGGCCGGGCGTGGCCGAAGGCGTGGTTGCGGGCGGTCGCCGGACCGTCGCGGTGCGGTCACGGCCCACCGGGCGCCGGGCGCGCTCAGCCGTTGCCGGGCGCCGGCCGCCGGGCGCGCTCAGCCGTTGCCGGCCGCCGTGCAGCCCACCAGCACCGCGTTGGTGGCCCGCTTCGTCGTACGCACCGTGACCTCGGTGTCCACCTGGTCCGTGCGCTGGTCGACGGTGACGTCCTTGCGGCCGACCTCGGCGCCGTCCGCGGACTGCGAGCGCAGGGTGCACACGCCCTTGGCGTCGGTGTCCTTGACGACCTCGAGATGGACCTTGACGGCGTGGTCGGACACCGCGTCCCAGGTGATCACGCGGCCGCTGAGGTCCTGGCCCGCGATGTAGGAGGCGCCCGACCAGCCGACCACGCCCAGCAGCGCGACGCCGAACACCGCGCCGACGATCTTGAGCTTACGGTCCGCGCGCTGGTCCGCCGAGCGGCCGTAGCGTCCGTCGGGGAGCCCTTCGCGCACCGCGGTCATGATCAGTCCTCCTGGCCTACGGGGACCTCGACCGGGAACCCCCGGGGGGTCCCCGCCCCAGGGAATACAGCGCCCCTCGCTTCGGTCACTATAGGAGGCATCTTCTCCGGCCTTTACCTGAGGATCGAGTCTTGACTGAGCAGCTGCGTTTGATGGCGGTCCACGCCCACCCCGACGACGAGTCGAGCAAGGGTGCGGCCACCATGGCCAAGTACGTGTCCGAGGGGGTGGACGTGCTGGTCGCCACCTGCACAGGCGGTGAGCGCGGCTCCATCCTCAACCCCAAGCTCCAGGGAGACCCGTACATCGAGGAGCACATCCACGAGGTGCGCAAGAGGGAGATGGACGAGGCCCGGGAGATCCTGGGCGTCAAGCAGGAGTGGCTGGGCTTCGTCGACTCCGGGCTGCCCGAGGGCGACCCGCTGCCGCCGCTGCCGGAGGGCTGCTTCGCGCTGCAGGACGTCGAGGAGGCGGCCGGGCGGCTGGTGAAGCTGATCCGGGAGTTCAAGCCGCAGGTCATCACGACCTACGACGAGAACGGCGGCTACCCGCACCCGGACCACATCATGACCCACAAGATCACGATGGTGGCCTTCGAGGCGGCCGGCGACCCGGAGAAGTACCCGGAGGCCGGCGCGCCCTGGCAGCCCCAGAAGCTCTACTACAACCAGGGCTTCAACAAGCCGCGCACGATCGCGCTGCACGAGGCGCTGCTGGCGCGCGGCATGGACTCGCCCTACGGCGAGTGGCTGGAGCGCTGGAAGCAGTTCGAGCAGCGTGAGCGCACGCTGACCACCTACGTCCCCTGCGACGAGTTCTTCGAGATCCGCGACAAGGCGCTGATCGCGCACGCCACCCAGATCGACCCCGACGGCGGCTGGTTCCGGGTGCCGATGGACATCCAGCGCGAGGTCTGGCCGACGGAGGAGTACGAGCTCGCGAAGTCGCTCGTGGACACTTCCCTCCCCGAGGACGACCTCTTCGCGGGCATCCGCAACAATTGAGCCCATGATGAGCGCGACAAGCACCCTCGCCCTGACGCACTTCGTCACCCTTGCCGACAGCTTCGACAAGAACAAGGTGACGCCCGGCGTCCTCGGCTTCATCGTCTTCGCGGTCATCGGCGGCGCCGTGTGGCTGCTGATGAAGTCCATGAACAAGCACATGAAGAAGGTGGACTTCGACGAGCAGCCGGAGGAGGGCGAGGCGGGCACCCGCGCCTCGGCCGCCTCGACGGCCGCCGAGCCGAAGACCGGCTGACGCCGAGGGCGTGTCTCGCGGAGATCGAGAAGACGCGCCCTGAGGAACGGATCGGTGGGTGGGCGGCGGGACCGCCGGGCTGTCGCCCATCGGCACCCGGACCGGCTCGCCGGTCCCCACAGACCGGGTGGCGGTCGATGGCCGGCCTCATGGCTCAGGCCGGCCGACCGGCCCGGCGGGGGGGGGGGGGGGGGGGGGGGGGGGGGGGGGGGGGGGGGGGGGGGGGGGGGGGGGGGGGGGGGGGGGGGGGGGGGGGGAGAGGGGGGGGGGGGGGGGGGGGGGGGGGGGGGGGGGGGGGGGGGGGGGGGGGGGGGGGGGGGGGGGGGGGGGGGGGGGGGGGGGGGGGGGGGGGG
>NZ_JBVIRA010000034.1:42648-83290 GCF_055576575.1 Streptomyces sp. NPDC033270 | reverse complement strand
AACGGGGCTATCCAGGACGGCTCCGACGCCGTGATCACACCAGCCACACCAAGATCATCTCACCCGTGACCAGCAGTTACGGGACAGCCCTTAGGTCGGTGAAAGCCGGGGGCGTAACGGGCCAGAGACCTAAGCCGTTTGGCCTGCGTCCCACGTTGTCGGCTTTCCCGCCGTGGGGGTTTCGCTTGGTTCGCCTGCGGCTGGCCCCTCCGCTGCGCTTTGCTGCCGCCGACTTGTCTGGCTTTCGCGCCGTTGCTCCCCCACTGCCTTAAGAGCGTGGGAGGTACCCCCAGCGGCGGGCTGGTTGCCGCTGCGCGGGGCGTTTTCGGGTGCGGGTGCGGCCCTCCGGACTTCGTCCTGCGGTCCGCCCCCTCCCGTGGGGGGAGGGTCGGTTTCGGTCGTCGTCGATGCTGCCGGACTCTCATCGTCGTGGCCGGGCGCCGTGGCGGCCAGGGCGGTACAGGTGCGCGGGGGAACTGCTCGGCAGTTGGCCGAACCCTCTTGGCACGCGTAGTGCAATGTGAAATATTACTGCCGTGCTCATGAGGAACTCCGCAGACGTCATCGTCGTCGGGGCGGGTGTGATCGGCGCGGCCTGCGCCCACTACGCCGCCCGGTCCGGCCTCCGCGTCACCGTGCTCGACCGCGGCCCTGTGGCGGGCGGTACGACGGGGGCCGGCGAGGGCAACCTCCTGGTCTCCGACAAGGAGCCGGGCCCCGAACTCGAACTGGCCCTGCTGTCCACCGAGTTGTGGCGCGAGCTGGCCGGCGAACTCCCGCCGGAAGTCGAGTACGAACCCAAAGGCGGACTGGTCGTCGCCTCCGATGAGGCCGGGATGGCCGCGCTGCGGGGCTTCGCAGCCCGGCAGCGCACGTCAGGTGTCACGGCGGACGAGGTCCCGGCCGACCGCCTGCACGACCTGGAACCCCATCTCGCCGGCGGCCTGGCGGGCGGCTTCCACTACCCCCAGGACGCGCAGGTCATGCCGGCGCTCGCCGCCGCGCATCTGCTGCGCGCGGGCGGCGACCGGGTCCGGTTGCGCCTCGGCGAGGAGGTCACCGGCCTGCTCACGGGGGCGAGCGGCGAGATCCGGGGGGTGCGTACGGCGGCCGGGGAGCTCCACGCCCCGTATGTGGTGAACGCCGCCGGGACCTGGAGCGGCGACCTCGCCCGTCTCGCGGGTGTCGAGCTTCCCGTACGGCCCCGCCGGGGCTTCGTCCTGGTCACCGAGCCGCTGCCGCGCGTCGTCCGCCGCAAGGTGTACGCGGCCGACTACGTCGCCGATGTGGCCAGCGGCTCCGCCGGACTGCAGAGTTCGGCGGTGGTGGAGGGCACCCCGGCGGGGCCGGTCCTGATCGGCGCCAGCCGGGAGCGGGTCGGCTTCGACCGCACGCTGTCGGTCGAGGTGCTGCGACGCCTGGCGGCCCAGGCCACCGCGCTCTTCCCGGTCCTCGCCGGGGTCCGGGCGATGCGCACCTACGTCGGCTTCCGCCCGTATCTTCCCGACCACCTGCCCGCCCTCGGCCCCGACCCGCGCGTCCCCGGACTGCTGCACGCCTGCGGTCACGAGGGTGCGGGGATCGGCCTGGCTCCCGCCACCGGGCTGGTCGTCGCGCGATCGCTGACCGGCGGCGAACCGCCCCTTGATGTCTCTCCGTTCAGGCCGGATCGCTTCGCGTCCAGCGCCTGAGACCGTTTGCCGTGTCTGCCCATGTCTGCCACGACTGCCATGAAAGGGGGATCCGTGGCCCGTACCCCCGCCGAGCTGGTCGGCGCTCAGCCCGGTCCGCCGTTCCGGATCACGTTCGACGGGCGCGCCGTGACCGCACTGCCCGGCCAGTCCGTTGCCGCCGCACTGTGGGGTGCCGGAATCCTCGCCTGGCGCACCACACGCGGTGGCGGGCGCCCGCGGGGCGCGTTCTGCGGCATCGGCCAGTGCTACGACTGCCTCGCCACCATCAACGGAGAGCCCAATCGGCGGGCCTGCCTGGTTCCGGCCCGGCCGGGGGACACCATCACCACTCAGGAAGGACACGGCCGTGCCTCGCTCGGAGTCTGAACCGTACGACCTGGTGGTGATCGGCGCGGGCGCCGCCGGTCTCGCCGGAGCCGTCGCGGCCGGTGAACTCGGTCTGTCCGTCGCCCTGCTGGACACCTCCACGCAGACGGGCGGACAGTTCTACCGCACCCCGGCGCCCGTCATGGGGGCCGTCCGGCCCGAGGCACTGCACCATGACTGGTCCGCCTACGCCGACCTGCGCCGCCGGCTGGCACGGAGCGAGGTCCGTCATCTTCCCGGCCATCATGTGTGGAGTGTGACGCAGGAGGAGGGGGCTGGGGCCGCCGGCGGGGCGTGGGCGGTGCACGCCGTCACCGGGGTCGACGGCGGCGGCGAGCGCCCCGTGCGCGTAGCGGCCCGTGCGGTGCTCCTGGCGACCGGCGCCTGTGAGCGTCAACTCCCTTTCCCCGGCTGGACGTTGCCCGGCGTCGTGGGTGCCGGGGGAGCGCAGGCCATGC
Source organism: Streptomyces sp. NPDC033270 (assembly GCF_055576575.1). Taxonomy (NCBI): domain Bacteria; kingdom Bacillati; phylum Actinomycetota; class Actinomycetes; order Kitasatosporales; family Streptomycetaceae; genus Streptomyces; species Streptomyces sp. NPDC033270. The sequence goes on along the minus strand of NZ_JBVIRA010000034.1, from coordinate 80,772 downwards.
TCAAGTCCGGCCTGGTGCTGCCCGGACGGCGGATCGTGGTGGCGGGCAGCGGCCCCCTGCTGCTCGCGGTCGCCTCCTCGCTGGCCGCCGCCGGCGCGAGGGTGCCGGCCGTCGTCGAGGCGTCCGGCTACCTGCGGTACGCCCGGCACCCCCGGGCGCTCGTCGGCAATCCGCACAAGGCGGCCGAGGCGCTGGTCCACGGCGCCGCGCTGCTGTGGCACCGGGTGCGGGTGCGGATGCGCAGCGCGGTCACCGAGGTGCACGGCACCGATCGGGTGGAGGCCGTCACCGTCACTCGTCTCGATGGCGACTGGCGTCCCGTACGGGGGACGGGGCGACGGATCGACTGCGACGCGCTGGCGGTCGGGCACGGCCTCGTTCCCCAGATCGAACTGGCCACGGCGCTCGGCTGCGTCACCCGCCCGCTGTCCGACGGCACCAGGGCCCTGACCCTGGACGGCCTTCAGGAGACATCAGTACGCGGTCTGTGGGCGGCGGGCGAGACCGGGGGAGTGGGCGGTGCCCAACTCGCACGAACAGAAGGGGAGTTGGCCGGAGTGTCGGTGGCTGCCCGGATCCTCGACCGCCCCGCCCATCCCGGACGGGTCCGGGAACTCCAGCGCCGGATCGGCCGGATGCGCGCCTTCGCCGAGGCGATGGCCGCCGCCCACGCGCCCGGTCCGGGGTGGCCCCGCTGGCTCACGGACGACACCGAGGTGTGCCGCTGCGAGGAGGTCACCGCCGGGCGGATCCGCGAGGCGGTCGAGGACCTCGGAGCCCGCGACGCGCGCACCGTCAAACTGCTGACCCGGGCCGGCATGGGCTGGTGCCAGGGCCGGATGTGCGGCCCGGGAGTGGCCTGCCTGGCTGCCCGCGACCAAGCCGCCGAACCCCCGGCCGAGCGCCGCCCTTTCGCCGCGCCCGTCCCGCTCTCGGCGCTCGCCGCGCTGGACGACCCCCTCAGGCATGAGCCCGGGGACCACACCGAGACCGCATCCGATCCCGACGCCGCCCCCGGCGGCGACGCCTGACCGCGAGCCGAGCCGCCCTCGGATGGGGCACGGCTCAGCAACATGTCACACATCCTAGAGAGGTTTCGCGGCATGACCGCCACCACCTGGAACAACGCCCGCCCCTGGCGCGGCATCATGGTCGCCACCGCCCTGCCCCTGCGTGACGACCTGTCCGTCGACTACGACGCCTACGCCGAGCACGTCCGCTGGCTCATCGCGAACGGCTGCGACGGAGTCGTGCCCAACGGCTCGCTCGGCGAGTACCAGACCCTCACCGACGAGGAGCGGGCCCGCGTGGTGCGGACCGCCGTCGAGGCCGCGGGCGACGGGGCGCGCGTCATGCCCGGCGTCTCCGCCTACGGCAGTGCCGAAGCCCGGCACTGGGCGGAGCAGGCGGCCGAAGCAGGCTGCGGCTCGGTGCTCCTGCTGCCCCCGAACGCCTACCGGGCCGACGAGCCGGGCGTGCGCGCCCACTACACCGAGGTCGCCCGGGTCGGGGTGCCGGTCGTCGCGTACAACAACCCCATCGACACCAAGGTCGATCTCACTCCCGGCATGCTCGCCCGGCTGCACCAGGACGGCAGCATCGTCGCCGTGAAGGAGTTCACCGGTGACGTCCGCAGGGCGTACGAGCTCGCCGAACTCGCCCCGGAGCTCGATCTGCTGATCGGCGCCGACGACGTGCTGCTCGAACTCGCCACCGCCGGTGCCGTCGGCTGGATCGCCGGATACCCCAACGCCTTCCCCGCCGGCTGCGCCGCGCTGTACCACGCCGCTGTCGCCGGCGACCTGGCCACGGCCCTGCCGCTCTACAAGTCCCTGCACTCCTTGCTGCGGTGGGACTCCAAGACGGAGTTCGTCCAGTCCATCAAGCTGTCCATGGACGTCGTCGGGCGGCGGGGCGGGCCCACCCGTCCGCCGCGTTCCCCGCTCACAGCGGAGATCGAGGCGGCAGTGCGGGCCGCCACCGAGAAGGCCGTTGCCGACGGCCACCGCTGACCACACCACCGGATCGTCGAAAGGAAGCCCGTGCGCACCCGCAATGTCTTCCACGCCGTCGACTCGCACACCGAGGGCATGCCCACGCGAGTGATCACCGGCGGCGTCGGGGTGGTCCCCGGCGCCACCATGGCCGAGCGGCGGACGTACTTCATCGAGCACATGGACCATCTCCGGACGCTCCTGATGTACGAGCCGCGCGGCCATGCCGCCATGAGCGGCGCCATCCTCCAGCCACCCACCCGTCCCGACGCCGACTACGGAGTCCTCTACATCGAGGTCTCCGGGCTGCTCCCGATGTGCGGGCACGGAACGATCGGGGTCGCCACCGTCCTGGTCGAGACCGGCATGGTGCCGGTCACCGAACCGGTCACCACGGTCCGGCTCGACACCCCGGCGGGGCTGGTGACCGTCGAGGTCCAGGTGGCCGACGGCGCGGCCACAGCGGTCACGCTCACCAACGTGCCGGCGTTCTGCGCCGCGCTGGACAGCAAGGTCGCCGTGCCCGGTTACGGCACGGTCACCTACGACCTGGCGTTCGGCGGGAACTTCTACGCCTTCGTCGAACTCGACGCACTGGGCCTGCCGTTCGACCGTGCGCGCAAGGACGACCTGCTGGCCGCGGGGCTCGCCATCATGGACGCGATCAACGCCTCACCGGAGCGGCCCGTCCACCCCGAGCGACCGGAGATCGCCGGAGTCAAGCACGTCTACCTCGCCGCTCCCGGCTCCGGCGCCCGCCACTCGCGGCACGCCATGGCCATCCATCCCGGCTGGTTCGACCGCTCCCCGTGCGGCACGGGCACCTCGGCCCGGATGGCCCAGCTGTACGCCCGCGGCCAACTGCCCCTCGGCCAGGACTTCGTCAACGAGTCCTTCATCGGCACCCGCTTCACCGGCCGTCTGATCGAGAAGACCACCGTGGGCGCGCTGCCCGCCGTCGTGCCGACCGTCACCGGACGCGCCTGGATCACCGGCACCGCCCAGTACTTCCTCGACCCGGACGACCCCTTCCCCGGAGGCTTCCTCCTGTGACCGACGCCGTACCCCTCATCACCTCGTGCAATCCGACCGACCCGTCCGACGTGCTCGTTCAGGTTCCGGCGCCCGGCGCCTTCGCGGTGGCCGACGCGGTGGAGCGGGCCCGCGCCGCCCAGCCCGACTGGCTGCTCGGCGGGGCGGCCGCCCGCTCGGGCGCCCTTGGTGCGGTCGCCGCCGCGATCGACGCCGCCGCGGCCGAGCTGACCGCACTCGCGGTCCGCGAGGTGGGCAAGCCGGTCGCCGAAGCCCGGGCCGAAGTCGCCCGCACCGTCGCGATCTGGCGCTACTACGCCCAGGCCCCGTACGCACCCGTCGGCGACGTCCACGAGACCGCCGCGGGCCCCGGCCTGCTGCTCACCCGCCGCCGCCCGTACGGGGTGGCCGGACTGATCACGCCGTGGAACTTCCCCTTCGCCATTCCGAGCTGGAAGGCCGCCCCGGCGCTCGCGGCCGGCAACGTGGCCGTCCTCAAGCCCGCACCCGAGGCCACCGCCTGCGCGCAGCGTCTGGCCGAGATCGTCCAACAGGCCCTGCCTGCCGGGGTGTTCACCGTCCTGCCCGGCGGGGCGACGGAGGGCAACGCGCTCGTCTCCGCCGCCGACGTGGTCTCCTTCACCGGCTCGACCACCGTGGGCCGGGCCGTCGCCCGCGCTGCCACGGAACGCGGTGTTCCGGTCCAGGCCGAGATGGGCGGCCTGAACGCGGCGATCGTCCTCCCCGACGCCGACATCGAGCGGGCCGCCGCCCACCTGGCCGCTGCCATCGCCGGGTATGCGGGTCAGAAGTGCACCGCCACCCGCCGTGTCATCGCGGTCGGCGCGGCCCTCGATCCGCTGCGCGAAGCGCTCTGTGAAGCGCTGCGCACCGTTCCGGTCGGCGATCCGGCCGACGGGGCCACGGTGAGCGGGCCGCTCATCAACCAGCACGCCCGCGACCGGGTCCGTGACGCCTGGCACGGCCTGGGCGTGCTGGCCGGCGGCACCGTGCCCGACGGGCCCGGCTGGTACGCGGCGCCGACACTGGTCGAGAAGGTCCCCGCCGGGCACCGCCTGCTGCGCGACGAGGTCTTCGGGCCCCTCGCGGCCCTGCTGCCCGCCGGCGACCTGGCCCATGCGGTGCGGATCGCCAACTCCGTGCCGTACGGCCTGGTCACCTCGGTCCACACCGCGGATCTGGACGCCGCGCTGTGCGGACTCGACCGGCTCGACACCGGGATGATCCGGATCAACGCACCGTCCACCGGAGTCGACTTCCACCTGCCGTTCGGCGGCGTCAAGGCGTCCAGTCACGGGCCGCGTGAACAGGGCCGGGCAGCGCTGGAGTTTTACACCTCCAGCCGGACCTACACCCTGTCGCCCACCGGAGCAACGTGACATTGTACGGTGGTGGTCCATACCAGAGCGAAGGGACCACCACCGCCATGGGGCACCTGAAGCACCGCGACCTCAACGTCGGCCGGGAGCGGCTGCGCGACCAGGTCAGCAACGCCCTGCGAGCGGCCCTGATCTCCGGCGAGCTGCGTCCGGGTGTGGTGTATTCGGCGCCCACGCTCGCCGAGGACTTCGGTATCTCCGCCACCCCGGTACGTGAGGCGATGCTCGACCTGGCCCGCGAGGGCCTGGTCGAGCCCGTCCGGAACAAGGGCTTCAGGATCACCGAGGTCAGCGAGCGCGACCTCGATCAGTACACCGAGATCCGCGCGCTGATCGAGATCCCCATGATCGGCCGGGTCACCCGAAGCGTGGCGCGAGAGGACCTGGAGGCGCTGCGCCCGGTCGCCGAGGAGATCGTCCGGGCCGCCCGTGATCACGACCTCATCGGCTACCTGGAGGCCGACCGGCAGTTCCATCTCTCGCTCCTCGCCCTCTGCGGCAACGACCGCCTCGTCGAGACCGTCAGCGACCTGCGCAAGCGTTCCCGCCTCTACGGGCTCACCGCCCTGGACGAGCGCGGTGAACTGATCCCCTCGGCCGAGGAGCACCTGGAGCTCCTCGACCTGATGCTCGCGGGGGACGCGAAGGGGGCGGAGAAGTGCATGGCCGAGCACCTGGGCCATGTCCGCTCTCTGTGGGCCGGCGGCGGCAGCCCTTCGTCGGCCGAAGCCAAGGGGGCCGCGCGGCGTCCGCGCAAGCGCTCCGCCTGAGGCGCGGGGGCGAGGCCGGCTCGCGGGGGTGAGGCCGGCTCCCCATGACGCGGAGTCATGCCCAAGTGGGTGCTCCTCGAAGGGGGGCGGCCGATTCATGCTTGCCGGCTATGCAATGTCACACCTCACCTGTCATGCCTCACTCTCACTCCTCTCGCCGCGCCGGGAAAGGGCTCATGAATCCTGCGTACGCCACCACCGATCACTTCTTCACCGTCCCGCTGGACCACTCCCTTCCGGACGGCCCGACCATCCGGGTGTTCGCGCGCGAGGTCGTCGACCCCGCCCGTACCGGTGAACGACTGCCCTGGCTGCTCTATCTGCAGGGTGGCCCCGGCGGCAAGGCGCCCCGCCCTTCGGCAGGTTCGCCGGGCTGGCTGCCCCAGGCGCTGAAGACCCATCGGGTGCTGCTCCTGGACCAGCGCGGCACCGGTCGCTCTACTGCGGTCACCGCGCGGATGGCCGCACGGTTCGCCTCCGCGCCGCAACTGGCCGCTCATCTGGGCCACTTCCGCGCCGACGCGATCGTGGCCGACGCGGAACTGATGCGCCGTCAACTGTGCGGCGGGGAACCCTGGGAGACGCTCGGCCAGAGCTACGGCGGCTTCATCACCCTCACCTATCTCTCCCGGGCCCCCGAGGGCCTGCGGGCCTGCTACGTCACCGGTGGCCTGCCCGGACTCACCGCGACCGCCGACGACGTGTACGCCCGCACCTATCCGCGGGTGCGGGACCGGGTCCTCGACTTCTACGCCCGCTACCCGGACGACGCCCCACGGCTCCGCAAGATCGCTGACCTCCTCGCGGCCGGTGATACCCGGCTGCCCGGAGGCGACCGCCTCACGACCCGCCGCCTCCGCACCCTCGGCCTCGCTCTGGGCATGGGCGACGGCTTCGAGCGGATCCACTGGCTGCTGGATGAATCCCTCGATGCGGACGGCGAGTTGACCGACACCTTCCGACACCAGGTGGAGGCCCTGACCGGCTTCACCGACAACCCGCTGTTCGCCGTCATGCAGGAGACGCTGTACGGGCAGGCCTCCGGCCCGACCGGCTGGGCGGCCTCCCGGGCGCTTGCCGGCTTCCCCGAGTTCGCGGAGGAGGCGGACCCGCTCCTGCTCACCGGGGAAATGATCTATCCCTGGATGTTCCGGGAGATCAAGGGCCTGCGCCCCTTCGAGGCGGCCGCGGACCTCCTGGCCCGGCGTAGCGACTGGCCCCCGCTCTACGACCCGGACCGCCTGGCCGCCAACCAGGTCCCCCTCGCCGCGGCCGTCTACCACGACGACATGTACGTCGACGCGGGCCTCTCCCTGCGCACGGCGCGCCAAGTCGGCGCCAGTCGCGTCTGGGTCACCAACGAATGGGAGCACGACGGCATCACCGCTTCGGGCGGCAGCGTCCTCGCCCGCTTGATGGACCTGGCCGCGGGCCGCGCCTGAGCCGACCGCTCCCACGTATCCGCCCCTGGCCATCGCCTCCGACGGGAGTGACATGCCTGCCCTGCCGACCCGCCTGCGCTCTTGTGCCGCGGCCCTCACCCTCGCCTCCTGCCTCGCCGCCCCCACGACGGCGAACGCGGCCCCCGCCCCTCCGGCCGACCGGTCTTCGCCTCCCGCCGCCTGCGCGCTGCCCGGCAGAACCGGCTGGACCGACGAAGGCCACGGCATCGACCGCGTCCGGTTCCAGCCCGCCACCGGAGCCCGGCGCGTCCTGACGCTGTTCGTGGACTTCCCCGATGCCCGGGCCACCGGCCCCACCGACGAGTACGCCGCGCAACTCGCCCCCGCCGCGGACTGGTTGCGCACGGCCGGCTACGGCCGCACACGCCTGGCCCTCACCTCACTGCACCGCTGGATCCGCATGCCGGCGAATGCGGACTCCTACGGCTTCGAGCGGGGCCTGACCTTCGAGGCTCACGAGAAGTACGTACGGGACGCGATCGCCGCCGCCGACCCGTACGCCGACTTCTCCCGCTACGACATGGTCTATGTCGTCCCCACCAGAGCGGCGACCGCCGTCTCCTTCTCCCCGACCTACCTCTACGACCCGACCACGTCCGGTGTGACCGCCGACGGCACCCGCATCAAGTGGGCCGTGACCTTCGGCCAGGACCTGTGGCACTGGGGCCCCAAGGTCGCTGCCCACGAGACCGGTCACACCTTCGGCCTGCCCGACCTGTACTCCTTCACCGGCGCCACCCATCAGTACGTCGGTGGCTGGGATGTCATGGGCGATATCGCCGGTCACGCACCCCAGTACCTGGGCTGGCACTCCTGGAAACTCGGTTGGACCCGGGACGCCCAGGTCGCCTGCCTGGCCGCACCCGGCCGGCGCACCGTGCGCCTGACCCCGGTGGAACGGCGCGGCGGCACCAAGATCGCCGTACTGCGCACCGGTGACACGACGGCGTACGTCGCGGAGTCCCGCCGGGCCGAGGGCAACGACCGGGACCTGTGCTCGGCCGGCGTCCTCATCTACAAGGTCGACTCCGCGGTCCCGACCGGCGAGGGACCGGTCCGGGTCATGAACGGCAACCCGGCCGCCGTCCCACCCACCGGTTGCACCGGGCTCGACCGGGCGGCCTACACACCCGGCCAGACCTTCACGGACCCGGCCAGCGGCATCCGCATCGACGTCCTCGCGGGCGGCAGGACGGGGGACACGGTGCGGCTCGGCATGGGGCGGGCTGGGCAGGGTCGGCAACTGTCACCCGGCGGCATCACGAAGTGCCGCCAGGTCAACACCCGTATCACCAACGGCCGACGCGGCGCACTGCGCAGCCGGCAGGTTCGACGCACGGTGCGACTGAGTCACATCCGTTACAAATGTTACGGATCAACGCAATAGTAACTTCCTAGATTTTCTGTCGCAGCCACCTCCACTCGGAACGCCAACTCCGTTGTTCCGTCGCACACCTCGACAGACCCTGCCATACCGACGCTTTCCTCTTCGGGGATCACGGCCTGGCGAGGTGCGACCAACCCGGTGCGCCGCACTCCCCCCCACGAATCGGCACGGCCCCGAGCGGCCGATGCCCGACTGATAGGAGACCGTGTGTCAACGCAACCGCAGTCCGAGCTCACTCCGGGCCGGCGCAAGAGCGGTGTGGTGGCCGGGGCACTGGCCACCGCGTTCCTCACCGGCATATCCCTGGTCGGCACCCAGACACCCGCTTTCGCCGACGACGGCCAGGCCGCGAAGGTCGCCGACGGCACCTACGAGTCCGATCAGGATGTCCTCGCCGCGATGGAGAAGACGGATCCGGTCAACTCCGCGGAATCCTCCATGGGTTACCCGGCCGGGCTGGACAAGGACAAGGACGGCAACGTCAAGGCGTTCACCCTGGCGGACGTGCAGAGCAAGTACGACCCCGAACAGGCCGTCAAGGACGCCCAGGCGGCGGCGACGCAGTACGCGGCCGACGACAAGCACTCCGCGCCGCTGCGGGAGAGCGCCAAGCACCTGGCCGACGGATGGGCCGACGCGGCCAAGCCCGGCGGCACCGAGATCCGTCAGAACACCAAGGACAACGCGCTGTCCGGCGGCCAGAGTGCCGAGCAGTACTGCCACATGACCAACACCGACTCGCAGAGTCCGTACTACGGTCAGGCGGCGCCCTGCATGTTCGTCGGGAAGGTCGACGAGAAGTACCCGCAGCGGGGCGCCAGTGACGGCCTCACCGGCGAGGGCAAGCTCACCTACAAGGTCACGGCGTCCGTCGCCGACGAGCAGAGCACGACCGAAGGTTGGCAGGTGGGGGGCAAGATCACGCCCACCATCAGCGGCGACGGCGGATCGGTCGGCGGCGAGGCCGGCTTCACCTACAGCTACAGCTCCACCTCCACCACCAAGGTGCAGAACACCCGGGAGTCGGACGTCGAGATCAACGTGCCGCAGGGCAGGAAGGGCTATCTGGAGGGCCGGGCCAACGGCGCCACCTACACCGGCTACATCGTCGTCCGCGACCTTGACAGCAGCAACCAGGAGCACGTCGTGGCCATTCCGGCACGGGTCTTCATCCAGGCGCCTGGCAGCAGCAGTTCGGTGACTTGGGTCAAGCGACTCACCGCCGCGTAACAGGCCGGCACCGAGGGCAGGGCCGACGTACGTCGACCCTGCCCTTCGGCGACTCGTCGCAGATCCTCGGCTTCTGCTCCATGCCCCATGCCCAATGCCCAATGCTCCGTGCGGACGGCGCCGTTGAAGGCCTCCAGGTTCCTTCGTCGGCGCCGGTGAGCGTGCGCCGGAACTCCGCCTTGTTCGCACCTCATCCACATTTTCTGCACTGGACGATGACATGCGCAGGCCAGAGGTATATGGTTTCGGCCACTGTCACTCAGGGTGCAGCTCTGGCCAACGGTTGAGCCGGTGGTGGATCGCTGCAGTGCCCGGGGCGCAGTGCCCTACCCCCCTCACAGATCTGCCCGCGTGCACCTGATCCGGTCGTGCCAGACCGGGCCCGGCGCACGCCGCAGAAAGGCATGCCCATGTCCCGAATACGGGTCACGAAACCCGCCGCTCTGACCGCACTGGCAGGCGTAGGCGCCTGTCTGGCAATCGTCGTCGTACCGTCCGCGTTCGCGGGCACGACCACTCCGGCCGGCGGCACCTGCACGATCCGCCCCGCGGCGAAGAGCTCCGAGGCGCCCCTCAGCTGTCTCGGCGTCACTGCCTCTCTCGACCATCTGCCTGCTGTCGGCGAGCAGGCCACCCTCACCGTGGACGTCCAGGCGCAAGCCGACGTCACGCGCGCCGGCCTGTCCGTCCAACTGCCGCCCGCACTCCGGACGACCGGCGAGGAATCCGGCCTCGCGACACCCACCACGGACACCTTCGGACAGCGCACCAGCCAGGAACTCGCCCTCACCCCCGGTACCCACACCGTCAAGCTCAAGGTCAAGGCCGTCGCCGCCGGACCCGCCCAGATCCAGGCGGACATCAGCGACATCGACCGCCCCGACCCGCGGCGCGCCGCGCACGACTCGGTGGAACTCACCGTCGGCACCTCCAACGGCTCCTCCGACAAGGGCTTCTCGGTCACCAAGGGCGACGCGGCCCCGGCCCACCGGCCCGGTTCCGGCGCCCGCAAGGCACGCCCGGTCACCCCCAAGGCCCCCGCCCCTGCCCGTATCCCTGCCCGTGCCTCTGCTGCCTCGGCCCCGGGCTCCGCCCGCGCCACCGCCTCGGCGAGGTCTGCCTCCCGGACCTGTGTCGGCGGCACCTTCCGCAACCGCTTCCAGTCGGCCGAGGGCGGCAGTTGGAACGGCAAGGCCAACCGGGACGAGCCCGTCAGCAACGCCAACATCACCCTGTGGGGCAAGCCCACCGCCAACAGCGCCACGCAGAAGCTCGCCACGGGCATGACCGGCAACGGCGACGGCAAGTTCAACCTCTGCTACACCCCGAGCGCCTCCGTCACCTCCCAGGCATGGGTGGAGTTCCGGACGCAGGCCGGTCAGATGTGGTCGGTGGTCGACGGCAGCGGCCGCCTCTACTCCACCGCCACGTACTCGCTGAACAACATCTCGGGCAGCACCAGCCTGGGCAACGTGTACGCCAACGACGGACAGAGCCGTGCCTGGCACGCCCTCGACACCCTCAACAAGCTGTGGTGGAACCGTGGTTCCACGACCAACTGCTGGGCAAGCCGCCAGCAGGACGGCCACTGCACCCCGATCACCGTCCAGTGGTACCCCGGCTCCACCGACGGCACGTACTGGACCACCAACGACGACAAGATCCACCTCGCGGACAACGACCCCGACTCCGAGCACACCACCGTCCACGAAGCGGGCCACGCGCTCATGGGCAAGCTCTACAACGGCTGGTGGCCGAACGTGAGCAACTGCTCGCCCCACTACGTCAACCGCACCTCCTCCACCAGCTGCGGCTGGACCGAGGGCTTCGCCAACGCGGTGGCGTTCCACACCTTCAACGACACCACGTACTACTGGGGCAACGGCAGCTCCCTGAACCTCGCCAATGACCGCTCCACGACCGGCATCGACTCGGGCGACGCCTGCGAGGCCCGCGTCGCCACCGCGCTCGTCGACCTGTGGTCCCGGGTCGACGGCGGCTGGACGAAGAGCAACACCATGATGTCCCGGACCTGGCAGTCCAGCTTCCGCGAGTACTTCGTCGACGACCGGCCCGATTACGGCCTGGACAGCGGCACAACGGCCCGGAACATCCTCTACAACCACACCATCCAGTACTGACACCGACTTCTGTCAGCCGCATGAACCCCTGGACCGGGCCGACCGTTCGGCCCGGTCCCTCCATGTGTGTCCCAGCCACGGGATCTCAGGCGCTCGCGTGCCGTACGTGCAGGTGGCCATCGAGGGGAAAGGAGGGCGGCGCCGCGGGGAGACCACTGTCGAGGTCGTACCGGCTCTTCTGCGCGACCCGGCAAACCAGGGGCGCGCAACCGGGTGGAGGCCGCCATCGCCGCGCACGAGGCCGGCCTGGTCCCGCGCACTCCGTGGTGCGCCTCCGGCCTGGCCCAGCCCCAACCGGAGACCCGCCGACCGGTGAACCGGCGCCACGGCCGGGGTCCGCACGAACGTGACCTCCTGCGGAAGCGACCGATCTGGCGAGCCGTTCTCAGCGCCGGACCACGCAGAACCGTGGGCTTTCACGATGCACACGCTAGAGGCGGCCGCCCGATTTCCCCGACCTCGGTCTCCGCAGCACAAGGGCTCCACCGAAGCGAGCAGCAGCTGCAGAACATCGCCGCCGCAGGCTTGCAGCCTGACAAGCAGTCAGCGTTCACATGTCCGGGCGTCGTCACGACTCCGCGTCAGGACTGGGCGAGGACGCAGAACTCGTGGCCTTCCGGGTCGGCCAGGCACGTCCACGAGACGTCGCCCTGGCCGAGGTCGAGATCGGTGGCGCCGAGGGTCCGCAGCCGGGCCACCTCCGCCGCCTTGTCGTCACCGGGGTACGGCAGCAGGTCGACGTGCACGCGGTCCGGCACGGTCTTCGCGTCGGGCTTGCGGAGGAACTCCAGGTACGGGCCGACGCCCTTGGCGGAGCGCAACACCGCGCGCTCATCGGTCACTTCGTGCAGGGCCCAGTCCGTCGCCTCGCCCCAGAACCGAGCCATGGCTCGCGGATCCAGGCAGTCGACCACCACCGCGGCGATCGGCCCGGTGTCCCGGTAGATCTCCCGGGGTTCGAGGACGCAGAACTCGTTGCCCTCCGGGTCGGCGAGGACCGTCCACGGCACATCGCCCTGGCCCACGTCGACGGGCCTGGCGCCGAGCGCCCGGAGTCGCGCGATCAACTCCGACTGATGGGCCTCGGAGGTGGTGGCGAGATCGAGGTGCACACGGTTCTTTGTCGTCGTCTTGGGTTCCGGGACGGTGACGATGTCGATGCAGACGGCGGTGGCGTCCGGCCAGACGAAACCGTCGCCGGGCTCGACGTTGGTCACGCCAGGTGCCTCGCTGGAGATGCCCCAGCCGAGCGCCTCCGCCCAGAAACGGCCGACCGCCGCGTCGTCGAGCGCCTTGATGTTCACATTCACAGGTCGAAGTGCCATGCCGGCAACCCTATGCACCCCGCTACGGCATCCACAGGTGTCGTCGCCAAACAGAGATCAACCCGCTCACCAGCCCATAATGCTCAGCTCGCCGACGAGAGCGCTCAGCCCCGCCAGGTCAACTGCTCACTCGCCAAGGTCATGGGGGCAGTTTCGCCGCCGAACATTGCCGTGGCCAACCGGTCTCCGCCGGGCGAACGCTTCAGGCCCTGGCCGCGGTCGGAGGGTGGGGAGCGTCGCGCCCGGCAGATGAGTTGTGATTCGACCCCGTCACCCTTCTCACGGGATTCCGCCCGTGAACACCGCCAACTCGCTCTCCCTCGGCGGCCTCGCCCTCTCTCGCCGTCGCCTACGCGAACCTCTGGCCCTGGTGGAAGGCTGGCCACGACCTCATTTCTGCCCGAGGCGATCAACATGATCGGGCTTCAGGGCCGGGCAGTCATCGAGAGCGCGGGCATCCTGTGAACCGCCTGCACACTGGCGCCTACCGGGCCGGCCGGAACCTCGCCCCGGCGTCGCCCGCCGAGGACGCCGACGAGTCCTCCGCCGAGCCCCCGGGGGAGCTGTCCGCCGAGGCTGTGCGGACGCTCCTCCTCGAACTCATCGTGGACGCCAGCGGGGTGCACCTCGCCACCGTCCTCGCTCACCTCCAGCAGCACGGGCACGGGGTGGGCTGGAGAGTGAGCGATTTGCGCGCTCGTCTGGAGGCGCTGGGCATCCCCGTCGACCTCAAGTTGAAGTTGGCCGGTGTGCCCACCCGCGGGGTTCGTAAGGCCGATCTCCTGGCCCCCTCCCCGGCCACAGGCCAGGCCGCGTCTCCCGAGGCGTCTACCGCCGCCTGACCTGTACGTCTACCGCCCCATCTCCCTCAATCTCCCAGTCATCTACCCCCGTCTACCGGGGGCATCTCCCGGAGGTCTCCCATGCCCCGACACCTGCACTCGCGGCCGCCCGTGTCCGCCGCCCTGATTGGGGAGCGCCGCTGACGGCTGCCTGTCCGTCTCGGGCCCCCACGTCCGGGACGGGCAGGGAGCCGGACCAGCCGGCCCCACCACACACGGAGGAGACCACCCTGCCCCGCTACACAGTGAAGGCCGAGATCACCCGCCGCTTGGGGCGCTCGACGAGCGTTGACATCGAGGTCGACGTAGACACCAAAGACCCCTTTGACAGCGAAGTCGTGCGCCCCGAGGAGCGGAAGGCCATCGCCAAGTACGGCTGTGAGCGGGTCAGTTCACTGACCGGGCCCTCCGTACGGCGCTGAAGCACGACCTCGGGGCGGCCGACCGCCTGCCAGCACACGGCCGCCCCGGCCCCATTCCCATCGCAGAGACAGGGCGCCCATCATGGCACTGCCCACCGGCCTGCCCCTCGGAGGCCAGGAACCCCGCGACGACCGCGAACCCGACGAGTACCAGGCCAGCCGCGGCGGCTGGTACCCGCCGGAGCCGAAGCCAGCTGCCGGACAGCGACCCGAGTAGTTAGCGCGATCAACTCCCTGTGATTCAGGCGAAGTTGATCTAGTCCAATGCGCAACTAATGCCACAGCCCGTACGTCTCCTGTGAAGAGCCGCCACATATCCCCCACAACTTCATAAGGAGATTCCGAATGCGCAAGACCTTCGCCTGCGCCGCCGCAGCCCTCGCAGCCTGCGCGCTCACCACAACCCCCACTCACGCAGCGATGATCACCACCCACGGCACCGGGTGGAAGCTCACCAGCCAACTCGGCGTGACCAGCCTCAGTCCGTCCCGCCAATACGTGATCACGTTCGCCACCGCCACCATGAAGACCCGCTACACCCCGCTACTCGCACCAGCAGTCACCCAGATCCAGGCCGCGGGAGTGAAGATCACGATCGGTGGAGTGGAGACCGTCAACCCGGCGAAGTGCGGGCCCGTCGGCCACATCCAGATCACCGAGATGTACCGACCCATGGGCCGCGCCGGCTTCAGCCAGGGCATGCCCTGCCCCAACCCGCCCCAGGGCGTCAGTATCGGCGGCATGGTCGCCTACGACAGCGAATACTGGACCGGGTATCGGATCGAGCTGTACAAGCTCCGCAACACGATCGTCCACGAGCCCCTACACGCACTCGGCCTCGATCACCCCAACGCCCTCGATGCGGGCGGGAAGGAAGTCCCGTACGGCTGCGTGACCACGTCGTACGGCAATAGCCCGGTCATGTGCTCGCCGAACGGCGGCTACAAGACCAGCTCAGGCATGGGCCACCTCACCGGCTACGACATCAACGGGATCAGAGCCTTGCTCGCCAATGCGCGGGCGCAAGGCATCAAGTAGCCGCTGGCGGGACGCGTCGCCTGCCGCACTTGCTGAGGCCCCACTCAGGAGCGAGGGCCAGCACATGAGCCACAAGCCCGAGGGATACGAACATCCAGGAGATGACGGAGAGGGTGCGTTCGTTGAGGACCATCGTCGAGAGCACCGGGGAGGAGGCTCGGGAGGGGATCAGGGATTTGGATCGATTCCGGATCGCTGACCACCCCGACCTCGACGACCTGAACCATTCGATGGACAACCTCTAAGGACGCGGTTTCGACTGACCGCGCCGCCACGCCGGCCGGCCCCACCGCGAACCCTGCGCGGTGGGGCCTCCGCCGTACTTGAGAGGCCTGGACATGACCACTGGCCTCGTTCCTTGATCAATCGTCCATCGCCCTGAGCCTCCGTTCAAGCAGCCACGACTGCCACCGCTCCCCGAGGGTCAGGCCGCGATCCTTCACCCACGGAATGTGCTGCAGATGGCCCTTGGAGCACTCCATGAAGTGCTCCAAGGACCGCGGCAGCCCCACCAAGGTGACTCAACGCAGCCGCCGCAACTCCCGTGCGTGCTCGTGCCCGTCGCCGAGCGCGGCCACCCACACGTCGAAGTCAGAGATGACCCCGTTCACCACGGACACCAGGCTCTCCGCCGAATCCGCCTCCGGCGATGTCACCGAGATCCGAAAGATCGTTCCCTGGTGCGTCATCTCCGCCTGCGCCACCTCGACATCCGCCCGCGCCGCAGCCACATCTGCAACCCACTCCGCAGACCCAGGCGCCGGCGCCAACGCAGCACCCTCATACCGCCGGACCGCGCGAGCGCGCGCCAGGCCTTGTGCTCGCGCTGCGGAACGACCATGGCCGATGACGGCGAGGGCCGCTGGCTCGTTCCGTAGTCAGCGGTCGCGCCATGGCCGGCTCCCCGGCTCCGGCGGCTGGGCCCCGCCCCGAGGTGGGCCCGGCCGCCGTTGGCCCACCGCGACCACGGCCGTCCCCACCATCACCGCGCCAGCCACCACGGCAAGCGCCGTCCAGTCCTGCGCGATGCTCACAAGCAGCATGATCAGCGCAGCCACAGCCCCACCACCCGCGGCCTCAGTCCGCATACCCCACCCCCACATCGGTGGGCACAGCGTACGGACGGAGGGTGCGACGGCTGCAGGCAAGAGGCCGAGCAGCGGCACGGCAGTTCACGGCAATGCGCCTACGGCCGCGAGCGCCAGCAGCGTTTCCGGCCGTGGTCCTCGCCCGCGACCGCATGTGCGTCCTGTGCCACAAGGCGCCGAGCAAGCACGCCGACCATTACCCGCTCAGCAGGCGCGAGCTGGTCGAGCGTGGCCTCGACCCCGATGACCGCGCCACGGCCGCGGACTCTGCGGCCCCCGCCACAGCAGCGAGACCCCACAACACCAACCCGGAGGATGGAACCGGTGAAAGATGAACCCACCTACCCCTACCTCGCGGCGCTGAACGAACGGCTCAGTCTGGAATGCGGATGCCGGTGATGAGTCGCTTGTGTGTCGAGTTCAGTGATTTCTCGTTCTGTGCATAGGCAACGGTCTCGGCAATGATGACGCGGGAGTCGTCGGCGATGTAGCGAAAGGCGCCGACGGGGCTGTCAGGCCCGCCCTCCTTGGTGGACAGGCGGAGGTCGAGAGTTGGGTGGCCATCGAATTTGGTCTCTCGTGTGCTGGACTTGATCGCCGCGTTGCCAGAATTCCTGCGGAATGAATCAGCCCCTCCCTTGGCGGTTTCGTGGAGGTTTTCCATCGTCGGGGTTTCTGGGAGATCGCAGACACCGAAGACCACGTGCGTGTCGGCCGTTAGGGCCGAGTACATCCGGCAGTGCGGGTCACTGGATTCAGTGACCTCGACCTTTCCGGGAAGCCGGGCTGTGACACCACTCGGGGGGTCAGTAACCTCCGCCCATTCCACGCCGGGGATGTCAATTCCGGCGGCAACCGCGGGCGCTGCGGCGCGGTGTGGCATCGCTGCGGCAGTCAATGCGCCGCCGGGAATCAGTACACCTCCTGCAGCCAGGGCTACCGAGGAGCCGTACATCAGCAGGCGCTGCGGCAAAGAACGGCATGGCCAGCGGATAGATACCACAACTCCAGGCTTCACCAGAGCGGCCTCACTGGCAAGCTGAAGCGCCTGCGGTAACGGTGCGATACCGCTCAATCGGCCAGGGACGTGGCAGGACCCCCTCTGGGGATCACGGACAGACCGCCGGGGAGGCTGGGTCGCGTGATGAGGCGATCGAGCTGCTCCGCGGCTACGGCTACATGGGCTGGAGCGTCTGACCGCAGGCCCTCAGCCGGCCCCTTCAACTTGGCCGTGCGCGAGGCATGGCCACGATCCCGCGGTGGGAGAGCACCATGCACAACACCTACGGTCGACGAACCGGTAGACGGCGGTCAGGGTGAGCCCGACCCCCCTCACCGCCCGGAGCCTGCGGCGTCGCCGTGCCGAATGTGCCGCGGTCACTCCTGCTGCCCTCTCGACTCTCCCGTCGCGGCATACTTGCCGGTTTGGCGGAAGCGGTTCTTTCCGGTCCGGTCAGCCGTACATCGCCACGCGATAGAGAGCCGCAAGCGCGTCGTCGATGGGATGGGGCTGCGGCCTGCCCGAGGAGTCGAGCCTGTTCCACCTCTGCAGGTTCACCGCGACGGCCATCTGCCGCTTGCCGTCGGCACGGGTCATGGCCAGTGCTCCAGCGCCCCAGACCGTGCCGCCGTGGCCCCAGAAGGTGCCCTGCCCGGGAGCCTCCATCGGGTGCAGGCCGAGGCCGTAGTCGATCGTCTTTCCCTCTTGGGAGACGACGGGGACGGTGCGTTGCATCTGCGCCAGCGACGCCGGGCTGACGATCTCGCCGGCCAGCAGCATGCGGAAGAAGCGGTTGAGGTCCGTGACGGTTGATATCAACGAGGCGGTCGGCCCCACCCATGACATGTCGTAGACGCTGTAGTCGCGTGGCGGGTCGATCATGCCGAACCACGCCTCGTAGATCTGCGAGTGCGGGCCGTCGACGCACAGTCCGGCGGGAAAGCCGGTGTCCCGGAGACCGGCACGTTCGATGACGTTCCGGGTGATGTACTGCTCGGCCGTGGTGCCGGTCACCACCTCCAGGAGTTGGCCGAGGAGCAGGTAGTTGGTGTTGGAGTACACCCCCGGCGTACCGCCCGGGGCGCCGACGGCGGGTGCGGTGACCCCCATCTCGATCAGTTCGGTGGGGTCGAACCGCGTGAACCGGTGGTCGTCCAGGCTCTGGGGCCGGGTGTCCGCGATGACGGGGTACGCCCTGAGGGAGGCGTAGGCGTACGGGAGGTACTCGGGGAAGCCGCTGGTGTGGTTGATCAGCATCCGGACCGTGATCGCGTCACCGCGCTCTCCGGGAACCAGCCGCGGAAGGTACCGGCCGACCGGCGTGTCGAGGCCGACCTGCCCACTCTCGACCAGCTGCATCACCGCGGCGGCGGTGAAGGTCTTGGTGATGCTGCCGACGCGGTGCCGCATGTCGGCGGTGACGGGGCGACCGGTGGCGACATCGGCGACCCCGGCGGCGCCGCGCCAGACCTGGTCGCCGTCACGCACCTCGGCGAACAGGCCCGGCATCCCGGCGCGGTGGACGTTTTCCATGGCGGCGTTCAGCTCCGCGGGATCCAGCGGTTTCCTCACGACATGCGTCCTTTCGTAGTCCCGGGGCGAGCTGCACGCCGGCCGCCTGACCCGGGTATCAGGGCACGAGTAGCCCGCCGGCCCGCCTGCTGCCGGGTCGTTCGGCACTCTCATGACCTCATTATGCACGCGGTGCGTGCAACACCAAGTGCATAGGTAGACTGAGCCCCGGCGAGAGGGGCGAGATGGCAGGCAGAAGGCGCTGGACGACCGAGGAGATCCTGGATGCGGCGGCGGAGTTGCTGCGCACGGGCGACGCCGATTCGTTCAGCGTGCGCAAGCTCGCCGCGGTGCTCGGGACCGATTCCTCCAGCCTCTACCGGCACTTCCGCAGCAAGACCGAACTGCTGCGTGCGGTCGCCGACCGGATCCTCCTGGCGGCCATGGACGGCCACCGCCCCGAGGGCGACTGGAAGCAGCGCATCACGGCCCTTGCCCTGCGGGTGAGAGAGGCCTTCGGTCAGCAGCCCCAGCTCGCCGCGGTCTGGGGACGCTACGCGTCAAGCGGCACCGGTTCCCGGCTGGTCATGGAAGAGGTGCTGCAGGCTCTGCGCGCGTCGGGACTGCCCGACGAGGAGATCCCGGCGCGCTACCACCGGATCGCGGTCCTCATCGCCGCGTTGATCGCCTCCGAGGCTGGGGTCAGTACCGTCACGCCCGGAGAGCACGAACAGGGCATGGAGCTGTTTCGCGTCGCGGTACTCGGCGCCGACCCCGAACGCTTCCCGGCCCTGGCCCACTTCGCCCGCGACGTTCGCCCCCTCGGGGTGGACCGCCGCGCCGCGTTCGAAGAGATCCTCGCTGCCCAACTCGCCCACATCGAGGCCGCAATCCGCCCGAGCTAGCCGACTGCCTCGGGAGTTTCGGCAATAACCCCGGCTCGACCGGCTCTCCCGCTCCGTCCTGCACCTGGTGCCCCTCGGGCCCACCGCCCGCCCGCCGTGACCGAGGAACATATCCGCCACGCCTGCGACGTGCCACGCCCGCGACGTGCCCACCCGGGCGGAGAACACCGTCCCCTCGATCGCAAAACTGCTGGGCACCTCGCCCTATGACCACTCCGCGCGACGACCACGGCGCCGGGGGAGCCGAAGCCCGGAGGATGCAAATGCGTAGCAGCACCGCCCCCAGTGCCTTCTAAGCTCTGGCCCTATGACGACAACGCATACCTACGACGTTACGGTCGAGTGGACGGGCAACCTCGGGTCGGGCACGGACGGCTATCGGTCCTTCAGCCGAGATCACGAGGTATTGGCGGACGGCAAGGCCGGGATCGCCGCCTCCTCAGATCCCGCGTTCCGCGGCGACCCGGCGCGCTGGAACCCCGAGGAGTTGCTCGTCGCCTCCGTCGCTCAGTGCCACATGCTCTGGTACCTCCATCTCTGTGCGGTCGGCGGGGTAACCGTCACCGACTACGAGGACAACGCCCATGGCGTCATGACCATGGATGAGAGCGGAGGAGGCCAGATCACCAGGGTTGTCCTGTGCCCCGAGGTGACAGTCGCCGACGCGTCGATGGTGGAGAAGGCTCGCTCACTGCATGGCGACGTACCTGCAGTGTGCTTCATCGCCCGCTCGGTGAACTTCCCCATCACTCATACACCCGTCATTCGTGTCCAGGAGAACTGAGCGGACTTCCGGCAGCCCCCGGCTCGCGAACTGACCAGTACTCCTCCACGAACTTCCACGGAGCAGCACGGGGTTTCGACCAGGCGGAGTCGGCGAACGTCCACAAGCCCCAGGCCGGATTGCCGTCTCGGCTGCTGGCACCTGGACATCGCGGATGCGGACAGCGTGAGGTCACGGCCTAAAAAGAGGCCGTTTGGTCCTCAGCTGATCCGGGAGGGACGTACGCCATGGCCGGGTGGTGGTGTGAGGCGCCTTGTTGATGGCGGAGGGCAAATCCCGTGTCGGGTTGCCTGGAGCGCGACACGGCCTCCAGGCAACCCGACGTGGGGCTCTAGAAGAACCCCAGCTTCTTCGGCGAGTAGCTCACCAACAGATTCTTCGTCTGCTGATAGTGCTCCAGCATCATCTTGTGGTTCTCGCGGCCGATGCCCGACTGCTTGTAGCCGCCGAAGGCCGCGTGTGCGGGGTAGGCGTGGTAGCAGTTGGTCCATACCCGGCCGGCCTGGATGGCGCGGCCGGCGCGGTAGGCGGTGGAGCCGTCCCGGGTCCAGACGCCCGCGCCCAGGCCGTACAGCGTGTCGTTGGCGATGTCGATCGCGTCGTCGAAGTCGGTGAACGGCGCCACCGCCACCACGGGGCCGAAGATCTCCTCCTGGAAGACCCGCATGCTGTTGTTGCCCTCGAGGATCGTCGGCTGCACGTAGTAGCCGCCCTCCAACTCGCCGCCCAGCTCGGCCCGGGAGCCACCGGTCAGGATGCGGGCGCCCTCCTTCTGGCCGATGTCCAGGTAGGAGAGGATCTTCTCCAGCTGGTCGTTGGAGGCCTGTGCGCCGATCATGGTGTCGGTGTCCAGTGGATGCCCCTGGACGATCTTCTCCGTACGGGCCACGCCGGCCGCCAGGAAGGTGTCGTAGTGCCCGCGCTGGATCAGCGCCCGCGACGGGCAGGTGCACACCTCGCCCTGGTTGAGGGCGAACATGGTGAAGCCCTCCAGCGCCTTGTCCTGGAAGTCGTCCGCCGCCGCCGAGACGTCGTCGAAGAAGATGTTGGGGCTCTTGCCGCCCAGTTCGAGCGTCACCGGCCGCAGGTTCTCCGAGGCGTACTGCATGATCAGGCGGCCGGTCGTGGTCTCCCCGGTGAAGGCGACCTTGGCGACCCGCGGACTGGAGGCGAGCGGCTTGCCGGCCTCGACGCCGAAGCCGTTGACGATGTTCACCACGCCCGGCGGCAGCAGATCCGCGATCAGGCTCATCCAGAAGTGCACGGAGGCGGGGGTCTGTTCGGCCGGCTTCAGGACCACCGCGTTGCCGGCGGCCAGCGCCGGGGCGAGCTTCCAGGTGGCCATCAGGATGGGGAAGTTCCAGGGGATGATCTGGGCGACCACCCCCAGCGGTTCGTGGAAGTGGTAGGCGACGGTGTCCTGGTCGATCTCCGACAGGGAGCCCTCCTGGGCGCGCAGGGCGCCCGCGAAGTAGCGGAAGTGGTCGACGGCGAGGGGGATGTCGGCCGCCAGGGTCTCCCGCACGGGCTTGCCGTTCTCCCAGCTCTCGGCGACCGCCAGGGCCTCTTGATGTTGCTCCATCCGGTCCGCGATCTTGTTCAGGACGGTGGCGCGGTCGGCGGCGGCGGTACGGACCCAGCCGGGCGCGGCGGCGTGCGCGGCGTCCAGCGCGCGCTCGACGTCCTCGGCGGTGCCGCGCGCCACCTCGGTGAACGGCTGCCCGTTGACCGGTGTCGGATTCTCGAAGTACCGGCCCCGCGCGGGCGCCACGAACTCCCCGCCGATCCAGTGGTCGTAGCGCGGCAGATAGCTCATGACGGCATCGGCGGAACCCGGGCTGGCGTAACGGGCCATGGCGGCCTCCCAAATCGCTCTCGGCACCAAGCCCACCGTTCCCGTGCGGCGGGCGTTGTGCGCAGGCTAGAGCGGACGAGGTTGCGCGGACGTTGCGACGCGCACGGCGGGTGGCGTCGGGCTCCCGCCGCCGGTCAGGCCGTACGCGGCGCGCAGCCGGTCGGCGGTGGCCCGAGGGGCGGCCCGGGCCGGGGAGCGCTCGGGGAGGGCGCCCACGAGGGCCTCGAAGATCTCCAGGTCGTCCTCGCCCCAGGGCGTACGGGACCACTCGCGCAGCAGTTCGGGTTCGCCCGCGGCGAGCAGGGCGCACCGCATCCGGTCCGCCAGCGCGTCGCGCAGCCGTCGTACGCCGGGCGCCTCCGACAGCGGCAGCAGCGGACCGGGATAGGCGCCCAGCGCGGCGCGCGGGTCGCCGGCCGCCAACTGCTCCTCAACCGTGCCGAGATCGGTCTCCACGGGCCGGCTCAGACGGTACGGGCGGGAGTGCAGCAGCGCACCGACGAGCTGCCGCAGCCGGGACAGCTCGGCCCGCAGCGTCACCGGGCGCATCTCGCGCTCCCCGTACAGCAGCAGGGTGAGCTGATCTCCGGTCAGGCCCTCCGGGTGCCGGGCCAGCAGGAACAGGATCTCGCTGTGCCGGCGCCCGAGCCGCAGCCGCTCACCGTCCACGACCAGCAGCGCCTCGTCCCGGCCCAGCGCGGTCAGGAAGACCCCGCACTCCGGCGCGCCGGAGGCGAGATGGGCTTCCGCGGCGCGTGCCGTGGCCTGCACCAGGGCCAGGCTGTGCGGGCTCGCCAGATGGTCGCCGCCGGTGATGTCGACCGCGCCCAGCAGCCGTCCGGTCCGCGGATCGTGCAGCGGGGCCGCGGCGCAGGTCCAGCGCTGCACCTGCCGGTTGTAGTGCTCGGCCGCGAAGATCTGTACGGCGTGATCGGCGGCGAGCGCGGTGCCCGGGGCGTTGGTGCCGGCGTGCCGCTCGTCCCAGCGGGCGCCGACGACGAAGTTCATCCGCTCGGCGCTGCGCCGCACCCCGCGGTGCCCCTCCACCCACAGCAGCCGCCCCTGCGGATCGCAGACGGCCAGCAGATGCGCCCCGTCCTGTGCGAAGCTGCCCAGCAGCTCCCGGAAGACGGGCATCGCCCGGGCCAGCGGATGCCCTTCCCGGTAGGTCCGCAGTGCGCTCTCGTCCAGCTCGATGGGCGCGGGCCCGTCGTACGCGGCCCGGGCGTCGGCCGAACGGCGCCAGGAGTCGGCGACCACCTGGCGGACCGGCGGTGCGACGGTCGGGTCGGCCAGGAACGCCGCATGGGCCCGCCGCACCGTACGGCTCCGCTCCACCGGATCGGCACCGGCCTCCATCGCCAGCCAAGGGTTGACCACGCGTCACCTCTCCAGAAGCGGCTCCTGCCCCCGTACGGCCGATGGTGCTCGTACCGGCCCGGGCCGTAAACCCCGCGTGGTGCGCGCCGCCTCAGCCACGGGCGTCACTCCGGACACCCGCGCGCAGCCGCAGCCCGTCCGCGACGACCAGATCCGAGGTGACCAGCGCCTGTTCGGCACGCACGTCCGTCATGAAGACGAAGGGCGGCACGACCGGCGGCACCGGGAGGGTGTCCGGGGTGAAGGTGAGGCAGACCAGGCCCTCCAGGCAGCCGCTGAACTTGGTGAGGTAGAGCGTGACCTCGCCCTTGAGGCTCAACGAGTCGGCGCTCAGGCCGAGTTCGTCTCCGCCGTCGCGGGTGGTGAGCCGGTAGTCGGTGAGCGAGGCCGCCTTCATGCGCAGCACGATCGCCCTGATCGGGCCGTTCGCCGTCGGTACCTCCTCGACCCCGGCCAGGGTGAAGCCCTGTGGCGCGAACATCGTGGTGGTCACGGTCGGCGGATGCGGCGGCGCCGGGATGCCGACGGCAGCGCGGGCGGGCCGCGCCGGGCCGCCGACGGTCAGCAGCAGGGCGAGGGGCAGTCCGACGGCGAGTGCCCTGCCGCCGGTGCCGCCGCGCGGCGCCGCCGGGTCCCGGCAGTCGGACGGCGCAGGCTCCGGCGGTGGGGCCTGCCCGGGCGTCCGCTCCGGCGGCGGGGCCTGCCCGGGCGTCCACCCGAACCCCATCGCGCTGCCCGCGATGCCCAGCCCCATGCCGAGCAGAAACCCGCCGAGATTGGTCGCGGCGAAGGAGAGCACCGAAAGGATCAGCGCATGGATGCTGACGTAGTGGTGGGCGGACGGTGCGCACCACAGGAACACTCCCGCCACGATCAGCGCCAGCCCGATGCCCAGCGCCGCCAGCCCGCCGAGCCCCAGGCTGACCAGCACGGTCAGTGGCGACAGCGGCACCAGCAGCAGCTCCGCCCCGCCGGACACCAGCAGCAGCCCGGCCCAGAACGGCCGGGTCCGCCGCCAGCGCCGCAGCACGGCCCGCCGCCCGGGCCAGGGCAGCGTCCGCTCCAGCCAGGCGCCGCACCGGGCGCGCCGTGCGGTCAGAAGCACTTCGCGCCGTCCAGGCTCACGCTCACCCGCATCCCCTTGAGGCGGAAGTTCCCGCCGGTGGCCGACCAGGCGTGCGACTTCACGCCGGCGACCTCGATGTCCCCGGCCTGCAGCCCGAACGCGCCCTTTCGCCCGTGCACGCCCGGCACGGCGTCCAGGGAGCCGGCGTCCCGGCCGATCTGGGCGGTGCCGAAGCGGGCGTCGCCGACCAGGTCCTCACCGTCGATGACCAGGCTGTCGGCGCTCACCGGACCGGCCTTGCCGCCCGCGGTCAGCTTGAACACCACCGTGCCCACCGGCGTCTTCACCTGCGCCGACTGGCAGATGTCGGCGAGCGACGCCTTGCCGATGCCGAGCAGCGCCACCGGATGGCCGCCGCCGTCGGCGTCGCGGTCGGTGTGCACGTACGAGGCGAGACCGTGGCTGGTCAGCTTCCCCGACGACACCTGGAAGTGGGTGCCGGAGACGGCGAACGACGAGGCCAGCACGCCCTGCGCCATCGCCGTGGCCAGCGCGCCCACGGCGAGTAGGGCGGGCAGCGCCACCACCGCGGTCTTCTTCCAGGAGGTTCGCCCCTCGGGCGAGGTGTCCGTCCTTGAGCTCACTGCGTCCTCCCCGGGGCAGTGGTCGAATGCACGAGGGAAAGTGCTTCCAGGCGCCCTGCGGAGCAGCCAGGTCCGCGGATCATGACGCTCTGTCATACTGCGCAAAACTCTTGGCAGTTGGAGACTAGGGCGGATTTTGAATAAGAGTCAACAGCGGGGAGGGGGCGGCTCGCCGGCCGCCCGCGGGACCGGACGCTCACAGGCGCGCCGCGCCGAACTGATAGCCACCGGACGGAAGTTGTTCGCCGACACCTCCTACGACGCGCTGTCCATGGACGACATCGCACGTCAGGCCGGGGTCGCCAAGGGATTGATCTACTACTACTTCACCAACAAGCGCGGCTACTACCTCGCGATCATCGAAGACGCGGTCGCCGAACTGGTCGAGCGGGCCGGCAGCACCCATGACCTTCCGCCCGTCGAACGCGTCGAGCGCACCGTCGAAGGCTATCTGCGCTACGCCCAGCACCACCAGGCCGCCTATCGCGCCATCGTCACGGGCGGTGTGGGTTTCGACGCCGAGGTGCTGGCGATCCGCGACACCGTACGCGCCCGGCTGCTCGGCACCATCGCCCGCGGCGCCTGGGGCCGCGAGGACCTCCCGCCGCTCGCCCGCACCGCGCTGACCGGCTGGCTCTCCAGCGTCGAGGGCGTCACCCTCGACTGGATCGCCGAGCAGCAGCTGCCCCGCGAGACGGTGGTCTCGCTGCTGGTGCGCGGCCTGGGCGACACCCTCCGGCTGATCGAGGAGTACGAACCGAGCTGCCCGGCCCCACCCAGGCCACCCGCCTGACCCCCTCCGGCGCGCCGCCGCACGACGAACGGGCGGGGAGGCCGCCGCCTCCCCGCCCGCCGGTGCTGCTGCCGTCGGCGCTACTTGATCGCCTTGATCAGCTCGCCGTTGGCCGTGTCGCCGCTGAGTTCCCAGAAGAACGTGCCGCCCATGCCCTGGGCGTTCTTGAAGGCCATCTTCGTGCCGATGGTCTCCGGGGTGTCATAGCTCCACCACTGGTCACCGCACTTGGCGTAGGCGGTGCCGCCCACCTTCCCGGTGGCCGGGCAGCGGCTCTTGAGCACCTTGTAGTCGTCGATGCCGGCCTCGTACCTGCCCGGCGCCGCGCCGGTCGCCGTGCCGCCCGGCGCGTCCTGGGTGACGCCCGTCCAGCCCCGGCCGTAGAACCCGACGCCCAGCAGCAGCTTGTTCGCCGGAATGCCGAGGCCCTTGAGCTTGGCGGTGGTGTCGGTGGTGTTGAAGCCGGCCTTCGGGATGCCGCTGTACGACGAGAGCGGGGAGTGCGGGGCCGTCGGTCCCTTCGCGTCCCAGGCGCCGAAGTAGTCGTACGTCATCGGGTTGTACCAGTCGACGTACTGGGCCGCGCCCGCGTAGTCGGCGGCGTCGATCTTGCCGCCGTTCGAGGCGTCCGCGGTGATCGCCGCGGTGACCAGGTTGTTCTGGCCGAACTTCGACCGCAGCGCCCTCATGACCTTGGTGAAGGCGTCCTTGCCGCTGCTGTCGCAGCTCAGGCCGCAGGCGTTGGGGTACTCCCAGTCGACGTCGATGCCGTCGAAGACATCCGCCCAGCGCTTGTCCTCGACCAGGTCGTAGCAGGACTGCGCGAAGCCGTCCGGGTTCTTGGCGGCCTCGGTGAAGCCGCCCGACCAGGTCCAGCCGCCGAACGACCAGATCACCTTGAGGTTGGGGTGCAGCTTCTTGAGCTTCCGCAGCTGGTTGAAGTTGCCGCGCAGCGCGCCGTCGTCCCAGGTGTCCGCCTTGCCGTCGACGCTCTGGTCGGCGGTGTAGGCCTTGTCGTAGTCGGCGTAGGAGTCGCCGATGGTGCACTTGCCGCCCTGGACGTTGCCGAAGGCGTAGTTGATGTGCGTCAGCTTGGCCGCCGAGCCCGACGTCTCGATGTTCTTGACGTGGTAGTTCCGGTCGTAGACACCCCAGTTGGTGAAGTATCCGACGACCTTGTCGCCCGCTGCGGCCGGCGTCGCCGTCGTGCCGGCCGGGTGGGCCGCGGATCGGCCCTGTGCGGCGGGGGTGCCGGAGGGGTGGGCCGAGGCCGGTCCGGCGAGCAGGGTGCCGGCCAGCGCCGCCGTACACAGCGCGGTGGCGGCGGCGATCACCGCGCGCGGTGATCGTATCCGGTGCGGTCTGAGCATGTCGTCTCCTCGGAGGGGGGCGAGGGGTGGAGCCTGACCTGCGTTCCGAATTGGCATGAACGCGTTGAACGTTGGAGGAAAAGTTAGAAGGACTAGACCACTGCGTCAATGGTTCGGACCAATCTCATGACCAGCGGGTAAAGACTTCTCCGGCCGACGGTGGGAGGCGGCCTGCCGGGTCCGCGCAGCCGGTGATGATCAACCCGTGACGCCGGGCCTCCGATCGGGCATACTCCTAGCGCCACCGCCGCAGGTCATCGCCTTCCGAGACCCGGAACGCGATCATCGGCCTGGCACGACGGAAACCGGCGCCGCCGCCCATCCCCGCGCGCGTCGCCGCAGCGCCCGACAGGGAGGAGAGCGCCGCCATGACCGAGTACGGCCCCCGGCCGGTGGACCGCAGGCTGCCCACGGAGGAAGCCCGCGATCTGTTGACCCTCGTACGCGAGCTCGCCGAGCGCGAGGTCAGGCCCGCGGCCGCCGAGGAGGAGGACGCCGGCCGCTTCCCCCGCGAGCTCTTCCGCCTGCTGTCGGAGTCCGGCCTGCTCTCCTTGCCCTACGACGAGGAGTTCGGTGGCGGCGGCCAGCCCTACGAGGTCTACCTCCAGGTCCTGGAGGAGCTCGCGGCCGCGCGACTGACCGTCGGCCTCGGCGTCAGCGTGCACACCCTCGCCTGCCACGCCCTGGCCGGTTTCGGCACCAAGGAGCAGCGCGCCGAACACCTCCCCGACATGCTCGGCGGCGGTCTGCTGGGCGCCTACTGCCTCTCCGAGCCCTCCTCGGGCTCCGACGCCGCCTCCCTGACCACGCGCGCCACGCGCGAGAGCGGGGGAACCTGGATCCTGAACGGCACCAAGGCCTGGACCACCCACGGCGGCGTGGCCGACTTCTACACCGTCCTGGCCCGCACCGGCGGCGACGGGGCCCATGGCATCACCGCCTTCCTGGTCCCCGGCGACGCCGAGGGCCTCAGCGCAGCGGCGCCCGAGCGCAAGATGGGCATGAAGGGCTCCCCGACGGCCCAGCTGCACTTCGACGGCGTCCGCATCCCCGACTCCCACCGGCTCGGTGAGGAGGGCCAGGGCTTCGCCATCGCCCTGTCCGCCCTCGACTCGGGGCGCCTGGGCATCGCCGCCTGCGCCATCGGCGTCGCCCAAGCCGCGCTCGACGAAGCGCTCGCCTACACCGCCGAGCGGCAGCAGTTCGGCCGCCCGATCGCCGACTTCCAGGGCCTGCGCTTCATGCTCGCCGACATGGCCACCCAGGTCGAGGCCGGCCGCGCCCTCTACCTCACGGCCGCCCGGCTGCGCGACGCCGGACTGCCGTTCTCCAAGGAGGCGGCGATGGCCAAGCTCTTCTGCACGGACACCGCGATGCGGGTGACCACCGACGCCGTCCAGCTCCTCGGCGGCTACGGCTACACCCTCGACTTCCCGGCCGAGCGCTATATGCGCGAGGCCAAGGTCCTCCAGATCGTCGAGGGCACCAACCAGATCCAGCGCATGGTCATCGCCCGCCATCTGGCGGGACCCGAGACCCGCTGAGACCGGGCCGGGGCGGGGGAGGGCGACCTTCCCCGCCCCGGCCCCGTCCCGCGCGTGGACGGCCGGATGCGGCCGTCGGGCGCGGTACCTCCTCCCGGGGGCTGGCCGTCCGTTCTCACCTGACGTACCGTCAACTCCCCGCCGCGGCACCGCACACCGGGCGACCCCCTGCCGACCGTGCGCCCAGGAGGAGACCGTGCCCGACCGCCCCATCGCACTCGACGAGTACCCGATCCACCAGGCCCCGCTGTCCATGCGGCATGTCGCCACCGGCGACCGCAACGCCTACGACCGGTGCATCTTCCACGTCATGGACCACTCCGGACGTGCGCTGCTGATCGCCGGGCTCGGCGTCTACCCCAACACCGGCGTCATCGACGCCTACGCCACGCTCCGCCTCGGCGACCGCCTGCACGCCGTACGGGCCTCCGACGCGCTCACCGACGACCGGCTGGCGCTCACCGTCGGCCCGCTCACCATCACCGTCGAGGAACCGCTCGCCCGCCTGCGGCTGACCTGCGCCCCGGACCCCGCCGACCCCGACGGCCTGGCGTACGACCTGACCTGGACCGCGGCGTTTCCCGCCACCTGGGAGCCGCACCACACCCAGTACCGCGGTGACCGGC
The DNA here is from genome assembly GCF_055576575.1 of Streptomyces sp. NPDC033270. Taxonomy (NCBI): domain Bacteria; kingdom Bacillati; phylum Actinomycetota; class Actinomycetes; order Kitasatosporales; family Streptomycetaceae; genus Streptomyces; species Streptomyces sp. NPDC033270. Next base: position 51,161 of record NZ_JBVIRA010000034.1, on the reverse strand, counting down.
TGACGCTGGAGGGCCGGCGGTTCGTCCAGGCGGGCACCTGCACCGGCCGCATCCGCGTCGCGGGCCAGGAGCTCGCCGTCACGGCGGGGGAGTGGACCGGAACCCGCGACCGCAGCTGGGGAGTACGCCCGATCCCCGGGGAGGACGCCGGCCGGGCGGGAGAGGAGCTGCGGCCCGAGGGCTTCCACTGGATCTGGTGCCCGGTGCGCTTCGACGACCGCTTCGTCATGGTCATCGTCCAGGAGGACGCCGACGGCCATCGCACGCTGAACGAGGCCCGGTTGGTCCGCGACGGCCGCCCCGACGTCCAGCTCGGCTGGCCCCACACCGACATCGGCTACCGCCCCGGCACCCGCCACCCCGAGCGCGCCGTCATCCACCTCACCGACCCCACCCGCAAGCCGATGGAGCTGACCGCCGAGATCCTCACCTCCTCGCCCCTGGCCGTCGGCGCCGGCTACCCGCCCGCCGACGACTGGCAGCACGGCACCTGGCGCGGCCGCGGCTGGACCGACCGCCGCAGCTACGACCTGTCCGACCCCTCGGCGCACCCGCTCGCCGCGTACGGCGTCACCGACCACGCGGCCCGCTTCACCCTCGACGGCCGCACCGGCCACGGCATCTTCGAGCACGGCAGCTTCGGCCGGCACGACCCCAGCGGATTCACCGGCTATGACTCCGTCGCCCAGGAGGCGGGAGAATGACCGACCACCCGTCGCCCCCGGAGCCGCCCGCAGCGGGCGTACCCGCGGACCGCCGCCCGCGCACCACGACCCGGGACCCCGAGGACCTCACCTGCCGGCTCACCGCCTGGCTCGGCACCCGGCTGCCCGGGGCCCGCGCCACCGCCGCGACCGTCCCCGACTCCAACGGCATGTCCAGTGAGACGCTGCTCTTCGACATCGACCACCCCGGTCCGCCGCCTCCCGGGCCGTCGGCCCCGCCCGGGATCCCGCGCTCCTGCGCGCTGCGGCTCGCCGCCGACCCGGCCGCCTACACCGTCTTCCCCCGCTACGACATGGTCCGGCAGTACCGCACCATGCGCCTGGTCGCCGAGCACACCGACCTGCCGGTGCCCCGCACCCTCTGGCTGGAGGAGGACCCGGCACACCTCGGCGCCCCGTTCTTCGTCATGGCCCGCGCCGACGGACGCGTCCCGCCGGACGTCATGCCCTATACGTACGAGGGCAATTGGCTGCATGACGCCACCGACGCGCAACGCGACGGGCTGGAGGCCGCGAGTGTGTCGGTCCTTGCCCGGCTGCACGACCAAGTCCCGGTGGGCGCCGCCGACTTCCTCGACACCAAGGGGACGGGCAGCGCCTTGCGCCGGCACGTCGAAGCCCAACGCGCCTACTACGCATGGGTGGTTGACGGGCGCCCGCACTCACCGCTCATCGAGCGGGCCTTCGACTGGCTCACCGACCCCCGGCACTGGCCGAAGGACCCCGGCGAAACCGTCCTGACCTGGGGCGACGCCCGGATCGGCAATATCGTCTACGACGGCTTCGAGCCGACCGCCATCCTCGACTGGGAGATGGCGGCCCTCGGCCCGCGCGAACTCGACCTGGGGTGGATGATCTATCTCCACCGCTTCTTCCAGGACCTCACCGAGGGCAGCGGACAGCGGGGGCTGCCCGACTTCCTGCGCCGCGACCGCGTCGAGAGCCGCTACGCCCGGCTCACCGGCCACCCGCCCCGCGACATGGACTTCCACACCCTCTACGCGGCCCTGCGGCACGCCATCGTCATGCTGCGGGTGGCCTACCGGCAGGTGCACTTCGGCGAGGTTCCGGTACCGGCCGACGCCGATGCGCTGATCCTCCACCGGGACACCCTGGAGGCGATGGTCGAGGGCCGCTACTGGTGAGCGCCGCGGCGGCCGCCGGGCGAGTGAGGTGGCGCGCTCAGGCGCCGCGGCGCATCCGCGGCACCCGGAGCGGCTGCGTACCGGGACCGCCGATGTGCGAGAACGGCTGACGGCGCCAGTCCAGGCCCTCGGGGAGCGTCAGCAGCATCGCCGCGTCCTGCTCCTGGGCGTCGAGGGTGTCGTCGGTCTCCGGTGCCTCGGACGCCGGACGGCCGGAGCCCTGGCACACCGTCAGGCCGAACGGGTTCCAGGGGGTGGGGCACAGGGCGTGCTCGGGAAGGGTGTCCTCGTCCGCCAGCAGCGCGATCGGCTGCAGGCAGTCGGGGCAGGTCACGCGGAAGATCTCAAAGGTGTCGAATGCGTCGTACGCGCCGTCGTCGCCGGAGAAGCCGAGACTGTCGCCCTCCTGGGCGCTGATGCTCGCGGCAGCGGAGTCCTGCTTAAGGCGTCGCATGATGTCCATCCCCCTCGGGTGGGCCGATCGGACCGCCGGCTTCCTGTGACGGGCGGTCCTGGCCACCAGCAGCAATTCCCTTCATGCCGGGCGCATAATCGCCGGCGCCCCGTCGACACCGGTTCACCCGTGTGGCATTGGTCACACAGGCCGGCGCGGAGGTGTCCACGATCCGGCGCGCGGTGCGCATACGCACCCGCGCACAGTAGGTTGAACGGGTGGAGGAGTTGGACCGACAAATCGTGGATCTGCTCGTCAAGGACGGGCGGATGAGCTACACCGACCTGGGCAAGGCCACCGGCCTGTCCACCTCGGCGGTGCACCAGCGGGTGCGCCGCCTGGAGCAGCGCGGTGTCATCCGGGGCTACGCCGCCATCGTGGACCCCGAAGCCGTGGGCCTGCCGCTCACCGCCTTCATCTCGGTCAAACCCTTCGACCCCAGCGCGCCGGACGACATCTCCGACCGCCTCGCGGAGGTCCCCGAGCTGGAGGCCTGCCACAGCGTGGCCGGCGACGAGAACTACATCCTCAAGGTCCGGGTCTCCACTCCGCTGGAACTGGAGCATCTGCTCACCCGCATCCGCACGCTGGCCGGCGTCTCGACCCGCACCACGGTCGTGCTGTCGACCCCCTACGAGGCCCGCCCGCCGCGCATCTGACCGGCAATCGCCCCCCGCGCGCGGAGCGGCCGCGGACAGGGGCCAAACTGTCCGGTATGAGCGAGCGCATCCCCGACGCACCGTCCCGTACCGTCCTGCTGCGCGGGGGTGAGGTGCACAGCCCCGCGGACCCCTTCGCCACCGCCATGGTCGTGGAGGGCGGCAGCATCGCCTGGGTCGGCGAGGAGGGCGCCGCCGACTCCTTCGCCGAGGGCGTGGACGAGGTCGTCCACCTCGACGGCGCGCTGGTCACCCCGGCGTTCACGGACGCGCATGTGCACACCACGGCGACCGGGCTCGCGCTCACCGGACTCGATCTGGCCGGTGCGGGCACACTGGCCGACGCGCTGGACCGGATCCGCGGGTACGCAGACGCCCGACCGGCGGACCGGATCCTGCTGGGGCACGGCTGGGACGCCAGCGCCTGGCCGGAGGGGCGCGCGCCGTCCCGCGCGGAGCTGGACGCGGCCACCGGCGGCCGTCCCCTCTACCTCACCCGCGTCGATGTGCACTCCGCGGTCGTGACGACGGCGCTGCTCGACCTGGTCCCCGGCGTCCGCGGGCAGTCCGGCTTCGACGCCGACGCCCCGCTGACCGGCGACGCGCACCACGCGGTGCGCCGGGCCGCGTACGCCACCGTCACCCCGGCCCAGCGCGCCGAGGCCCAGGCCGCGGCGCTGGCCCGCGCCGCCTCGCTCGGCATCGGCAGCGTCCACGAGTGCGCGGGCCCGGACATCTCCGGTGAGGACGACTTCCGCGCGCTGCTCGCCCTCGCCCGGGAGGGCGGCGGCCCGCGCGTCGTCGGCTACTGGGCCGAACTCGTCGCATCTGCAAAGGACGCCCAGCGGATCCGTGAGCTCGGGGCGGTCGGCGCCGCCGGCGACCTCTTCGTCGACGGCTCGCTCGGCTCCCACACCGCCCATCTGCACGCCCCGTACGCCGACGCCGCCCACACCGGCGCCGCCCGGCTCGACGCGGACGCGGTCGCCGCCCATGTCGCCGCCTGCACCGAGGCCGGGCTGCAGGCCGGCTTCCACGCCATCGGCGACGCCGCCCTGACCAGCGTCGTCGAGGGAGTACGCGCCGCCGCCGAGCGGGTCGGCACGGCGCGGATCCGAGCCGCCCGGCACCGCGTCGAGCACGCCGAGATGCTCACCGAAGCCACCATCGCCGGCTTCGCCGACCTGGCCCTGACCGCGTCCGTCCAGCCCGCCTTCGACGCGGCCTGGGGCGGGGCGGACGGCATGTACGCCGCCCGTCTGGGCGCCGAGCGGGCCGGCACCCTCAACCCGTACGCCGCGCTGCTCAAGGCCGGTGTGCCGCTCGCCCTCGGATCCGACAGCCCGGTCACCCCGCTCGACCCCTGGGGCACCGTGCGCGCCGCGGTCTTCCACCGCACCCGCGCCCACGGCATCTCCGCCCGCGCCGCGTTCACCGCGCACACCCGCGGCGGCTGGCGGGCCGTCGGCCGGGACGACGCCGGAGTCCTGGTGCCCGGCGCGCCCGCCGACTACGCGGTCTGGCGCACCGGCGAGCTGCTCGTCCAGGCGCCGGACGAGCGGGTGGAGCGCTGGTCCACCGACCCCCGCTCCGGCACCCCCGGCCTGCCCGATCTCACCCCCGGCGGCGACCTTCCGGTGTGTCTGCGCACCGTCGTCGCCGGCCGAACGGTCTTCGAGCGGCCGAACGAGTGACATCGCACGGGCTCGTGCCGTAGCGGCCCGCGCTTGCCGCTGCCCGCCCCACCAAGGGGCGTTCGCGGCTGACCTGGGACGACGCGAAATCGACGCAGGCGCAGGACCTGTTGACAGCAGGCGGTCGGCGGCCGGTAGGTTCGGCCGAGTCCACCTCAGGACGTCCGACCGGGAGACCTCCGCGCAGTCGTCGAACGCAACTGGGCCATGGGGCGGTGCGCCACTTCGGCACCGCCACTGGGAGCCAGGTCCAGGACCAGCGACACGGGGCGACGGAAAGTCTTGGCAGGTCGGCAGGTGCGACCCGGATGGGGCCCGGACGCTCAGTAGACAACGGCTCTCGGTCGACCCGCAGCCAGCGGGTCCCAGGTCGGCCCGAAGGGCGCCGGGCCCCGCTCCGCACCCGCCGCGGCCCTGCGCGCGGCATTCACCTTTTGTGCACCCCGCATCCGCATACCCGGCCACCCGATGTACGGTCAGCTCACACCGCACGACCGTCTTGCAGGAGGCCCGCGACCGTGCCATCGGGTTCCGATACCACCGAAGAAGCCGCCAGCGGCGCCATGCCCGGCGACCCGGTGCCGTCCGCCGAGGCCGCCACCGCCGCGGCCACGCGCCCCGGACGGGTCCGGCGGTGCGCCGCGCTGGCCCGGCGGGAGGCGCCGCGCACCGGCCTCGCGGTGGTCTTCGGTGTCGCGCTCGGCCTCGCCTTCCCGCCGTACGACCTGTGGCCGCTGTCGCTGCTGGCGGTGGCCGCGCTCTCCTTGCTGACCCGGGGCCGGACCGCCCGCCAGGGCGCCTGGACGGGCCTGGTCTTCGGGCTGCCGTTCTTCTTGATCCTGCTGAAGTGGCTCCACGTCGTCGGCTGGGACGCGGTGGTGGGCCTCTCGGTCGCCGAGGCGCTCTTCATGACGCTGCTGGGCGCGGCGCTCGCCGTGACGTCCCGGCTGCCCGCCTGGCCGCTGTGGGCCGCCTGTCTGTGGGTCACCCAGGAGTGGGCCCGCGACCGGCTGCCGTTCGGCGGCTTCCCCTGGGGCCGGCTGGCGTTCGCGAACACCGCTTCGCCGTTCACCCCGCTCGCCGCGCTCGGCGGGGCCCCGCTGGTGACCTTCGCCGTCGCGCTGACCGGCGCCCTGCTGGCCGCCTGCGCCGCCGGCCTGTGGGCGCTGCGCGGCAAGGGCGCGGCGCGCCGGGCGGTGCCCGCCCTGGAGGCGTTCGGGCTGGCCGGCGCGGTGGCCCTGGCCGGTCTCCTGGTCCCCGTCCCCACGAAGGCCGACGACACCGTCGACATCGCCGTCGTCCAGGGCAACGTCCAGCAGCCCGGCATGGACTTCCTGGGCCGCCCGATGAAGATCCTCGACAACCACGCCACGGCCACCGAGAAGCTCGCCGCCGACATCAAGGCCGGCCGGGCGAAGAAGCCCGACCTGGTCATCTGGCCGGAGAACTCCTCCGACCTCGATCCGTTCCAGTACCCGCAGGCCTACGACCGGATCGACGAGGCCGTGAAGGCCGTCGGCGTGCCCGTCCTGGTGGGCGCGCTCGTCGACCACCCCTCCAAGGAGGGCTACGTCTACAACGAGGGCATCGTCTGGGACCCGAAGAAGGGGCCGGGGGCCTCGTACACCAAGCAGCACCCCGTGCCGTTCGGCGAGTACGTCCCCTTCCGGGAGCAGCTCAGCAAGATCATCACGCGGTTCCAGCGGGTGCCCCGCGACTTCTACCCCGGCGACCACACCGGCGTGCTCAAGGTCGGCCCCGCCAGGCTCGGCGACGTCATCTGCTTCGAGGTCGCCTACGACGAGATCGTGCACGACACCGTCGAGGCCGGCGCCCGCGCCCTGGTCATCCAGACCAACAACGCCACCTACGGCCGCACCGGCCAGCCCGAACAGCAGCTGGCGATGTCCCGGCTGCGCGCCGTCGAGCACGGCCGAGCCGTGGTCACCGCGGCCACTAGCGGGATCAGCGCCGTGGTCGCCCCGGACGGCGCCATCACCCACCGTATTCCGGAGTTCACCCAGGGCGTGGTCTCCGCGCGCATCCCGCTGCGGGACGAAACGACGCTCGCCGACCGCGTCGGTGCGGCGCCTGAGTGGGCGATCGCTATCGTGGGGCTTCTGTCCTGTGCCGCCGCGGTAGCCGTCGGCCGGCGCGGGCGTACGAAGGACGAGAAGGGGCAGCAGTGACAGATGGTCAGCGGCAGTACGGACCGCTCGGTACCACGTTGGTGATCATCCCGACGTACAACGAGGCGGAGAACATCAAGCCGGTCGTCGCGCGGGTGCGGTCCGCCGTCCCCGACGCACATGTTCTCGTCGCGGACGACAACAGCCCCGACGGCACCGGCAAGCTCGCCGACGAGCTGGCCGCCGACGACGAACAGGTCCATGTCCTGCACCGCAAGGGCAAGGAGGGCCTCGGCGCCGCCTACCTCGCCGGCTTCCGGTGGGGCATCGACAACGGCTACGGCGTGCTCGTCGAGATGGACGCCGACGGTTCGCACCAGCCCGAGGAGCTGCCGCGGCTGCTCACCGCCCTCAAGGGGGCCGACCTGGTGCTCGGCTCGCGATGGGTGCCCGGCGGGCGCACCGTGAACTGGCCCAAGTACCGCCAGTTCATCTCCCGCGGCGGCAGTACCTACTCCCGGCTGGTGCTGGACCTGCCGCTGCGCGACATCACCGGCGGCTACCGGGCCTTTCGCGCGGAGACCCTGCAGGGCCTGGGGCTGGAGGAGGTGGCCTCCCAGGGCTACTGCTTCCAGGTCGACCTCGCCCGCCGCGCCGTGCAGGCCGGCTTCCATGTCGTCGAGGTCCCGATCACCTTCGTCGAGCGGGAGCACGGCGACAGCAAGATGAGCCGCGACATCGTCGTGGAGGCGCTGTGGCGGGTCACGGCCTGGGGGGTCGGCTCCCGGGTGGACAAGCTCCGCGGCCGCTGAGAAGCCGGGCCCGCGCCTGCCGTACGTGGTTCCTCGCGTAACCCCCGGGGGGTGCCGGGGGAGGCGCCAGGCACACTTGAGGCATGACGTTCGGAGCCACCGCATCGACCGGTCCCCGCCCGCCCCGGCGCTCGCGCGCCCGCCGGTTCGTGCCGTTGGGCATCGCCGCCTTCATGGTGCTGGAGATCTGGCTGCTGACCGTGGTCGCCGGGGCCACCAACGGCCTGACCGTCTTTCTGCTGCTGGTCGCGGGCGTGCTCGTCGGCGGCTATGTGATCAAGCGGGCCGGCCGACGCGCCTGGAAGAACCTCACCGAGAGCCTTCAGCCCGGAGACCCGGCGGCGCCCCCGAAGCCCGCCGCGGCCGGCAGCACCCGGTCCGGCACCGGCAGCACGCTCCCGATGGCCGGGGGACTGCTGCTGATGGTGCCGGGGCTGGTGTCGGACGCGCTGGGGCTGCTCTGCCTCTTCCCGCCGACCGCGAAGCCGATCCAGCGCCGGGTGCAGAAGCTGCTGGACCGTCGGGCGGCCTACGCGCCGGGCTCGTTCGGTGACGCCTTCCAGCAGGCCCGGATGCACCGGCCGGACGGCAAGGTCGTCCAGGGCGAGGTCATCCGGGAGGACGACGCCGCACGGCCCGAGGGGCCGGAGCGCCACCCAGGCACCCCGCAGCGCCAGGACCCGCCGCTGACCGGCTGATCACGGCGACCCGCCGCTCACCGGCTGTTCACGGCAGGTTCCGGGCCGCATGGCCGCGGACGCATACGCAAGGGCCGGGGGGGAGGGGGAGGGGGGGGGGGGGGGGGGGGGGGTGGTGTTCGTCGTGGGTGCGTGGTTTGGCGGGAGGGTGGGTGTTTTCGTTCGAGGGGGGGGAGAGGTTCGTTTTTCCGGAGGGA
>NZ_JBVIRA010000034.1:0-42638 GCF_055576575.1 Streptomyces sp. NPDC033270 | reverse complement strand
TTGAACCGGTGCTCCAAGGGAACCCCCCCTCCCCGGGTTGTCCAGGGCCTTTTCGGGGCAGCGTGCCGGGAGACACAGACAAAGGGGCCGGGGCCACTGCGAAGTGCAGTGGCCCCGGCCCTTGTGTACTGCGTGCCGCAGGTATGCCGTCAGGCGGACTTGCGGTTGCTGTCGCGCGGATGCACGGCGATGTTCATGGTGCCGGAGCGCAGGACCGCCAGCCGTTCGGCCAGCACTTCCTCCAGCTCCTCGCGGGTGCGCCGCTCCATGAGCATGTCCCAGTGCGTACGCGCGGGCTTACCCTTCTTCTCCTCAGGGCCATCGCCATCCACCAGAAGCGAGGGTGCACCGCATACCTTGCACTCCCACTCCGGCGGAATCTCGGCCTCAACCGAGAACGGCATCTCGAATCGATGTCCGTTCTGGCATGCGTACTCCACCGCCTGGCGCGGGGCCAGGTCGATGCCGCGGTCGGTCTCGTAGCTGGTCACCACGAGTCGCGTGCCGCGGAGAGCTCGCTCACTCATGAATCGTGCCTCCCGGGCTTGTCGCCCACAGGACAGGTGTCGCTGTCGTCGTCATCCGGTCAACGTCCGGTCGGCGGTGAAGATTCCCGTATCGGGATATGAGCCCACCCGTCGCCCACCACCGCCATTGACGGAGGCGCTGTGCGCCGCTGCCTACCTTCGTGCCGCCCCTTGTTGTACCCACCGGCGCCCGGTTTGTCACATCTGGCAGCAGATGTCACCCAACGCCTTTCATGCTTGAGCGCGCAGTAACGGTCCGCCTGGTGGGCCAAAGGCGTACACTACCGCCCCACACCCTCCGGGACTAAATCCGGTCAGGTATGGGATTCCCGGCGGCCATGATCGCCCGCCTCACCGGCACCTTCGCCAGCAGCACGAAACCGATCACGAAGAATGCCACCAGGGACACGATCGCGTCCCGGTAGCTGCCGGTCAGCTGGTAGGCCACCCCGAACACCAGCGGCCCCAGCCAGCTCACGCCCCGGTCGCTCATCTCGTACGCGGAGAAGTACTCCGCCTCCTTGCCGCGCGGCACCAGATGCGAGAACAGCGAGCGCGACAGCGCCTGGCTGCCGCCCAGGACCAGGCCGATGCCGGCGGCCAGGGCGAAGAACCACAGCGGGGCCTTCGCGGGCAGGAAGTAGCCGACGGCGATCGTCAGGGTCCAGGCCGCCAGTGAGCCCAGTACCGTCCGCTGTGTGCCGTAGCGCCGGGCCAGGCGCCCCATCAGCAGGGCTCCCGCCGCGGCCAGCACCTGCACCAGCAGGATCGCCGTGATCAGCGTCGTCTGGTCCAGCTTCAGCTCCTCGGAGCCGTAGACGGAGGCCTGGGTGATCACCGTCTGCACGCCGTCGTTGTAGACGAGATACGCCAGGAGGAACGCGAGCGTGAGGGGGTGGCGGCGCATATCGCCCAGCGTCTCCCGTAGCTGGCGCCGGCCCCGGCCCAGTGAGGTGCCGCCGGCCGGACCGGGCGTGGCGATGCCCGCCACCGCCCGTCGGTCGCGCAGCCGGCGCAGCGGAATCAGTGCGAACACGCCCCACCACAGCCCCGCGGACGCCAGGCAGATGCGCACCGCTTCGCCTTCGGAGAGGCCGAAGGAGTCGTGGGCGCCGTAGAGCACCAGGTTGGCGACCAGCATCAGCGCGCCGGCCGCGTAGCCGAACGCCCAGCCCCGGGAGGAGACCGCGTCGCGCTCGTCGGGCCGGGCGATCTGCGGCAGGAAGGAGTTGTAGAGCATCGACGACACCACGAAGCCCACGTTCGCCAGGATCAGCAGCGCGCCGCCCAGCAGATAGCGCTCACCGCCCAGGAAGAACATCCCCGTGGTCGCCGCGGCACCGGTGTACGCACAGACGCCCAGCAGCGGCTTCTTCCGCCCGGTCCGGTCGGCCAGCGCCCCGGCCAGTGGCATCGCCAGTACGGACAGCAGCAGCGACGCCGACACCGTGTAGGCGTAGAAGGAGCCGGCCCGCACCGGGATGCCCAGCGGGTGGACGAAGCCGTCCGCGTCCGCCGCGGCCTTGGCCACCGAGGTCAGATAGGGGCCGAGGAACACCGTCAGCACGCTCGTCGAGTAGACGCTGTTCGCCCAGTCGTACCAGTACCAGCCGCGCTGCTCGCGGCGCCGGGCGGCCGCCTCGTCCACGTCCGCCCCGGCTTGTGCGCTCCGCACGCCCACCCCGACCCCCGTCAGTGATCCCCGTCGACGCTTCCCGCCGATGCTGAGGTGAGTCGACGATACGGCGCTCCCTCGGCACCGTCACTTTCCCGTACGCGCCCTGGACCGGCCGCGTTCGACAGCCGTCGTGCGAGTTCAGACGGCCGAGCCGACCGGGCTCGGCTCCCGGGGGGTGTCGGCGGGCCGGGGGACCAGCAGCCTGGGGTGGATCTTGGGTCCCAGGGCGGCCACGCCGATGGCGATGGCGGCGGCGATCAGCAACTGGGCGTCGGCCACATACGGGTCGAGGAGCATCTCCACCAGCACCGCGGCAGCGATGAGGCCCAGCTTGGCGCAGATCAGCCGGGGCGCCGACAGCGTGGGGCGGGTCGCAGGGTGAACGCCGGCGGCCCGGGCTCGCCGTGCGGCGCGGATCTGGAGCGGGACGGTCAGCAGGACCAGCAGCAGCCGGAGGGTGAGCGACCTGGTGTCGACGGGGGTGTGCGGGTCCAGCAGGTGGCCGAAGAGGGCGCCGGCGACGAGGGCCGCGTCGACGATCAGGACCCGGGCGGTGATCAGCCTGGCGAGCGCCGGGCCGGGACGCGCGGACTCGTGGAAGGCGGTGGAGAGCCGGCGGTTGGTCCGCAGCAGCAGGGGCGGGAGCAGCAGCAGGAGGAAGGTGGCGCGCACGGCGTGGGCCCAGGCGGGCTCGTTGCCCTCGCCGATCCACATCAGGGCCAGGACCAGGCCGGCCACGGCGTAGGCCCGGCGGATGTTCCGGGCGGGTCTCGGGTCTCGGGTCGGGTCTCGGGTCGGGTCTCGGGTGGGGTCTCGCCGGTCCGGGTTCATGACGCCGGCTCCTCGGGGGCGGGGTGGTCCCGGCCGCCGCCGGGTGCCGCGCCGATGCCGGTGAACAGCCAGCGCAGGGCCTGGCCGAAGAGCTCTTCGGGGACGCTGTCGGGGTCCACCCGCCGCAGCCGCACCAGGCCCTGGAACAGCGCCGCCACCACCGTGGCCACGGCTTCGGCGTCGACCTCGGAGGGGGCGTCCTGGTCCGCGAGCCAGGTGCCCACCAGGCCCTGGAGCTCCTGGCGCGGTTCGCGCAGCGCGGCCGCCATGGTGTCGAGGACATGGGGGTTGCGCACCGCGTAGAGCCAGAACTCGGCCTGGAGCGGGGCGAAGTCGATGTCCTTGTCGGCGACGTGCACCAGCAGGCGGCCCAGTTCGGCGGCGGCCTCGCCGGTGCCCGCCTCGTGCCGGTCCAGGGTCCGGGCCGCCTCGGCGACGCGGCCCAGGCCGCGTTCGGCCATCAGCTCCAGGAAGAGCGCCTCCTTGCCGTTGAAGTTCGAGTACAGCGCGCCGATGGAGAAGCCCGCGGCCTCGGCGATCTCCTCCACCGAGGCCCCGGTGAAGCCCTTGCGGGCGAAGACCCGGGCCGCCGCGTCCAGCAGCAGGCGCCGGGTGCGGGCCTTGGCCTCCGCGCGGGTCAGTCGCTTCCGTACCGGTTCGTCATGCTCGCTGCTCATGTTGCGGATGCTATTTGGATAGCGATCACTATGTCAATGCTCGGATAGCGTGTACAGTCCGAATAGTGACTGCTATCTGAATAGCAGACGCGATCGGACCCGGTGAGCCGCCTGGAGGCCCCCACTGACGGCCCAAGAGCCACCGGACCCGCTCTGACCTGGGAGGAGAGCGAAGAAATGACCACCGATTCCCCGCCGGACGCACCTCGGCTCGTGGTGGACCTCAACCGCTGCCAGAGCTACGGACAGTGCGTCTACGCCGCGCCGACCGTCTTCCGGTTCCACGGCGAGGAGGCGCTGGAGTACGACTACGCGCCCGACCCGAGCACGCGCGGCGAGGTCGCCCGGGCCGCCGCGGCGTGCCCCGTACAGGCCATCACCCTGGGCAGGGCCACCGAGCCCGCGCCCCTGGCCCCGGAGCGTGCCCGATGAGCGCCCCCGAACGTCTCGTCGTGGTCGGCGCCTCCCTGGCCGGGCTGCGCGCCGCCGAGGCGCTCCGCGACGAGGGCTTCACCGGCGAGCTCACGCTCATCGGCGACGAGCCGCACCCGCCCTACGACCGTCCGCCGCTGTCGAAGGCGGTGCTGTCCGGCCGGCTGACCACCGACCACACCCTGCTGCCCCGGGTGCGCGACATCGCCGCCCAATGGCTGCTCGGCACCCCCGCAACCGGCCTTGACCTGCGCGAACACCGGGTGACGATGGCCGACGGGCGGCAGGTCGGATACGACCGGCTGCTGATCGCCACCGGCACCCGCGCCCGGCCCTGGCCCGAGCGGCAGGGCGGCACCCTGCACGGGGTCCATGTGCTGCGCACCCGTGACGACGCCGACCGGCTGCGCGCGGCGCTGGCCGCGGCGCCGAGCCGGGTGCTGGTAGTCGGCGCCGGCTTCACCGGTGGCGAGGTCGCCTCGTCCTGCCGCGACCTGGGGCTCGACGTGACCGTGACCCAGCGCGGCCAAGCCCCCCTGGCGAGCGCGCTGGGCGGTGTCGTCGGCGCCGCCGCGGCCCGCTGGTACCGCGACGCCGGAGTGGACCTGCGGCTGCACACCACGGTCCACGCCCTGGAGGGCGACGCCCACGGCCGGCTGCGGCGCGCGGTCCTCTCGGACGGCACGGTGGTGACGGCCGAGGTGGCCGTGGTGGCCGCCGGCGCGCTCGCCAACACCGAGTGGCTGGCCGGCTCCGGCCTGGCCGCCGACGCCCGCGGGGTGGTCTGCGACGCGGCCTGCCGGGCGCGGACCGCCGAGGGGACCCCGGTGCCGGATGTCTTCGTCGCCGGTGACGTCGCCCGCTGGCCGCACCCGCGTTACCCCGGGCAGCTGCTGCGCCTGGACCATTGGGACAACGCCGTCGCCCAGGCCCGTACCGCCGCGCACAACATGACCCGCGAGCCGGGTGACCACCGTAGCCACCAGCCCCTGCCGGCGTTCTGGTCCAACCAGTTCCAGGTCAACCTCAAGTGCGTGGGGCTGCCCGCCCACGCCGACCAGGTCGTCCTCACCCAGGGCTCGTTCGACCAACGGCGCTTCGTGGCCGCCTACGGCCGACAGGGCCGCCTGGTCGCCGCCGTCGCGGTGGACAACCCCCGCGTGCTGGACGGCTACGCCGCCCTCATCGAGGCCGGCGCACCCTTCCCCCCGGACCTCAACGCCACCGACGGCCCGGACCGACTCCGTCCCGTCGACGCGGAATTCCCCCGACGCGGCGCGATCCCGCAGCCCACCGCGGTTCCGCAACCCACCGCCCCCGCACCAGGCCGGCCGCCCACCCCGCCGATCCACCCGTCCGTCCTGGCCGGACGCCGGTGAGGCACGAGTGAGACACGCGGGAGACACCCAGCGAGCCACCAGTGAAGGGAGATCCACCATGACCACCACCACCATGACCGCCACCACCCGGCAGCACACGGCCTCGGGCCTGTTCGCCCAGGCCCTCCGCTACGAGAACCGTGCCGACCCCTACCCCTGCTACGCACAGCTCCGCCGGCAGCCGGTGGTGTGCACGGAGGACGGGACCTGGCTGGTCAGCGGCCACCGCGAGATCAGTCTGCTGCTCCGCGACCCCCGCATCAGCGCCGACCGCCGCAACCCGCAACAGCAGCAGATCCGCAAGAGCCTGCTGGTCGAGGACCCGCCCCGGCACGACCAGCTGCGCCGCCTGGTCACCGAGGAGTTCGTCCCGCGCGTCACGGGCCTGCGTGACCACATTGACGCACTCGTCACCGAACTGCTCGACGCACACACCAGCGATCAGCCGGGGGTGCTCGACGTCGTCGGCGACCTGGCCCACCCCCTGCCCGTCACCGTCATCTGCGAACTGCTCGGCGTGCCCCGCGAGGACGAACGCCTCTTCGGCAGCCTGGCCCGCCGCCTCACCCGCGGGCTGGACCCCGTCGACACCCAGACCGAGGACGAACTGCGCGAACTCCAGCGGGCGCGCGGCGAGTTGGTGGAGTACCTCGAAGGGCTCATCGCACGCCACGACGCCACCGACGGCGACGACCTGCTCTCCGGCCTGATGCGCGGCCAGGGACCCGACGGCCCCATGGACCCCGTGGACCTCCGCGTCACGCTCGGCCTGCTCCTCATCGCCGGCCACGAGACCACCGTCAACCTCATCGCCAACGGCGCCCTCGCACTCCTGCGCCACCCCGACGCGCTCGCCCGGCTGCGCACCGACCCCGAGCTCGCCACTCCGCTCGTGGAGGAGGTACTGCGCTACGACCCGCCGGTGCAGATGTCCGGACGCAGCACCCTGGCCGACATCGACATCGCCGGCACCACCATCCCCAAGGGCGCACGCGTCCGACTGCTCCTCGCCGCGGCCCACCGCGACCCCCACCGCTTCCCCGACCCGGACCGGTTCGTACCCGACCGACCCGACAACGCCCACCTCGGCTTCGGGGGCGGCATCCACTACTGCATCGGCGCCACCCTCGCCCGCGCCGAAGCGCAGATCGCCCTGACCGCCCTCGCCCGCCGGCTGCAATCCCCCCGCCTGGTAGCGGACCCCCCGCCGTACCGGGAGAACGCCATCCTGCGCGGCCCGGATCGCCTCCCGGTCTCCTTCGACCGCCTCGTGCCCGACCCGCGCGGCACCTGACCACCCTTCCGGAAACCGGCCACAGCCGGTCGGCCGAGGTGGTAGTACGGGACGCGGTCCGCGCCGGACGCGGTGCTCCGTCGAGGTAGGGGGTGGGGGTGACCTCTCGCTTACGGGCGTTCGCCCGGCTGGTCACGGTGGCCGCGGTCGTCACGGCCTATGTCGCGCTGCACCTGGCGATCACCGCGGGCATGGACCTGCGCGCCCGCGACCGCTTCCGCGACGCCCCGATGCGGGCCGCCGCGTTCACCGTCGCGCTGGACCGCTACGCCCACGGGGACGTGTCCGCGCGCGCGGAGGTCGGCACGGGCGACGCATGGTTCGAGGACCACGCCCCGCCGGGGGAGAGCCGCTCCGCGGTCTCCTCCGCCACCGGCGACGCGCGGGCCGGCCGGGTCTCCCTGGCCCGCGAGCGGGTCGCGGGACTGGCGGCGCGAGTCGAGCAGGAACAGACGGGCCTCGACCGGGACTTCGACTCATCGAGCACGGCAGCGCTGTACTGGGCGGCGTCCGCCGGGGCGCTGCTCGTGCCGGCGCTGTGGCTACGGCGTCGCCGCCGGTCGGGCGTCGCGGAGATCGTCGAGGTGGTCGGCCGGTTCGCCCCGCGTCAGCCGTGGTGGCGACGGCCGGTGTTCCTGACGGCCAACGGCGTCGGATACGGGCTGTTCGCGGCTGGCTTCTTCGCAGTCAACACGGCCCAACGACCGAACTTGGACATGTCGCTGGCGGCGCAAGTGCTCCTCACGCCGTGCGGGCTGGCCGCGTTGGGAGCCGGCGTCCTGATCCTGCGCTACACCCGCCCGCGCTCGGCACGCGGCGCCGCCCAGGCCCTGCTGGCCGACGGCCGCAGGCCCGTGCTCTACCTGCGCAGCTTCGCCGACGACGACGCAGCGGCCCGGGTCGACGACGGGGCGCCGGTCAGCATTCATTCGCGGGAGGAGCAGCTCGCGGGGGCGTTGGGCGCCTTCGGTCCCGTGATCGCGGTGGGCAGACCCGAGGAGCCACTTCCGCGCTTGGGTGCGGCGCGGTGCTATCTGCCGCACGATCACTGGCAGCCCGCGGTCCTCCGACTGATGGGACTGTCCCAACTCATCGTGCTGCGCCTGGGATTGAGCGAGGGGCTGTGGTGGGAGATCGAGCAGGCCCGCGCAACCCAGCCCCCGCGGAAGCTCGTCCTCCTGGCGCTGGACGGGCTGCCAGGCGTGGCCCGTCGCCTGGACGCGCTCCTGCCGGCGCCGACCCGGCTGGAGGACGTGACCGCGGGCGATCCCTCGGCCTCCGCCGTCATCACCTTCGACTCCGCGTGGACGCCTCATGTGCATCTGGTAGGGCCCGCGCACGGCGCCAAGACCCCGCGAAGCATGCTCGTGCGCCAACTGGTTCGCGTCAAAGAAGCCACTCGGGCATGGGCGATCACGTACACGCCCACGCACCACGTGGCCCGCGCCATGAAGGCCGCCCTGGCATCGGTGGGAGTCCGCAAACGGACATTGGCCTGGCGGGCGCACCTCGCCACGCAGACGTCGCTGTGGAAAGGCATGCTGCTGGTCACGTCCCTGAGCCTGCTGGGCTGGCTGGTGTTCCGGGGACTGCAGTTGTTCGGCCTCGGGTAGCGCGCTCCATTGGGGTGCTCGGCCCCACCTCCCCCCCACCGGGGCGTCACGACGGTCACAGTCCAGCCTTCCTGAGAAACGAGCTGAGAAACGACCTGAGAAGGACCTGAGAAGGACCTGAGAAACGACCTGAAAACGGCCTGAGAAAGGGCAGACACATCAGGCTGCGCGCCGTAGCATCCCGACCCCAAAGAGTGTTCAGCACAAAATGCGCGCACACTTCGGGGGAATCATGGACATGGACGGTGCACAGCAGGGCGAGCCGACGAGCGCGAACTCCGCCGGCGCGCAGCCGCACAGGCCGGTGAGCGGCGCGGCGACCGCCGCGACCATACTGATCTCGTTGGAGCTCGTGCGCGAGGTACTGGTGTCGGTGACCAACTGGCGGAGCTACCTCCTCGTCCACGACTACCTCGCCGGGACGGCGACGGACGCGGACCTCCTGTCCGCCGACGCCGATGCCCTTACGGCGCTGGCGTCATGGCCGACGGCCCTGGCGTGGCTCGCGGGCGGCGTGGCGTTCCTCATCTGGCTGCGGCGGGCGCGGATCAACGCCGAGCTGATGAGCGGCGCCGCCGCGCACCGCCGGTCCAGGGCTTGGGTGGTCGGCGCCTGGATCACCCCGGTGGCCAACCTGTGGTACCCGTACCAGATCGTGTCGGACATCTGGAAGGCCAGCGCCCCCCGGCGGCCCGCCCCTCTCGCCCTGATCAATGCCTGGTGGGCGTTGTTCGTGGCCGCCACGCTCGTCAAGCCGATCCAATGGCGCATGGCGTCGCAGGAGGACACCGAGGAGAGCTTTCTGGCCAATGCGAACCTGTCCACCTTGCTCACGGCGCTCTACCTGGTGGCCGGCGTGCTGATCATCCTCATCCTCAGGCGCATCACCACATGGCAGACCGACGTGCTCGCCCCGAGCGCGTAGCCCCCTGGAGCGGTCCACGCGTCGGGGAGAGTTCACGCGGCCGGGCAGGCTCTGCCGCACTGCCGAGCGTGCGCACCTGAGTGACGCAGCTCACTGGGAAACGGTGACAGGGTGTTGTCGCGGACGGCTGCGAGCGTCGACGTCATGACGATCACAGACGAGGACTGCCTCGCCGAGACCCTGGCATTCAACGAGCAGTTCGAGGCCACTGCCGCGAGCCGCCCCCTCCGCGGGCGGGCGCCGGACGCCACCGTGCTGGCGCTTCTGCGGCGCAACCGGCTCGGTGGCGACACGCCACCGGTGAGACTGCCGCAGGGCCAGGACCGCGTCGTTGCGGGTGGGGTGAGAGTCCGGGCGTTCGTGCCGGACCACGTCGACGGCGTATATCTGCACATACACGGGGGTGGCTGGGCGTTCGGCTCCGCGGGCGGGCAGGACGAGAAGCTGTGGCGGCTTGCGGTGCGGGCGCGGCTGGCCGTGGTGAGCGTGGAGTACCGCCTGGCACCGGAGCACCCCTTCCCCGCCGGGCCCGACGACTGCGAGGCCGCCGCCCGGTGGCTGGTGGCCAACGCCGCAGCCGAGTTCGGCACCCAACGGCTGCTGATCGGCGGCGAATCAGCCGGCGCCCACCTGAGTGTCGTGACGCTCCTGCGCCTTCGGGACCGGCACGGCATCACCGGCGCTTTCCGGGCGGCCCACCTGCTCTTCGGCCTGTACGACCTGTCGATGACACCGAGCCAGCGGTCGTTCGGCGCCAGACGGCTGCTGAGCAACACCGACTCCCTGCGGGGCAGCTATGAGCTGTTCACACCGGGGATGGGGGCGGAGCAGCGCCGCGACCCGGAGGTCTCGCCGCTCTTCGCCGACCTGGCCGGCTTGCCGCCCGCCCGTATCGTCGTCGGTACCGAGGATCCGCTGCTGGACGACTCGCTGTTTCTGGCCCAACGGTGGCAGGCGGCGGGCGCGCCCGTGCAACTCGGCGTCGTCGCCGGGGCGATGCACGGCTTCACCCTGTTCCCGCTGACCGTCACCGAGCGGGAACTGGGGCGGGAGCGGGAGTTCCTGGCCACCGCGGGGCGGTAGCGTCGGCCTGATGAACCGCACTTCTCGGCTCTATGCGCTGGTCGAAGAGCTGCGCGCGTTGGCGCCGCGGCCGCTCACGGTCGCGGCGCTCGCCGCGCGATTCGAGATCAGTACGCGCACGGTGCAGCGCGACCTTCAGGCGCTGATGGAGTCCGGTGTCCCGGTGCGCACCACACCCGGGCGAGGCGGGGGCTGGACGATCGACCCGGCGATGACTCTGCCCCCGATCCACTTCACGGCCGATGAGGCCTCGGCGCTGGTCTCCGCCCTGGCCGCGGCCGACACCTCCGCCCCCTACGCCGGTGCGGCCCGCACCGCGTACCAGAAGATCGCTGCATCGATGACCGGTCCCGCCGCGACGGCGGCCCGCGAACTCACCGCACGGATCGTCGCGCTGCCGGCGCGGACCGACGCCGTGGTCCGCGCCGCAGTCGAACGAGCCCTCACCGACAACGTGGCGCTGCGGCTGTCCTACGTCGACGCGGCAGGACGCGAAAGCGACCGCGAAGTGGAACCGGCCGGACTGCTCACCGCCGACGGCCGGTGGTACCTCATCGCCTGGTGCCGCACCCGGCGGGCCGGCCGGGGCTTCCGACTGGACCGGATCACCGCAGCCGCCCCAACCGGCGAGCAGGCACAC
Organism: Streptomyces sp. NPDC033270; assembly: GCF_055576575.1. Classification (NCBI taxonomy): domain Bacteria; kingdom Bacillati; phylum Actinomycetota; class Actinomycetes; order Kitasatosporales; family Streptomycetaceae; genus Streptomyces; species Streptomyces sp. NPDC033270. The sequence continues at coordinate 31,559 of NZ_JBVIRA010000034.1, read as the reverse complement.
CCCCATGACCTGACCGAACTGCTCCACGGCTCGTCCGCCGCCGGCGCGGTGCGGCCTACCGCGCTGGCTTCGCTCAGACCCTCGCCATGAGGAGCCGGACATGAGGATCCGAGGGCCGGCTCCATGGCAGCATGCCGTGTCATGGCAGACGACAGCACCAGCCGGTTTCAGGCAGGCCAGACGGGACTCATCGTCAGGGTCCCGGACGCGGAGCCGGCCGTCCGCGTATGGCGTGAACGGTTCGATCCATCAGCCCGAGCCGGAGTACGGGCACATATCACGGTGCTTTTCCCGTTCCTCGACGAGAGCCGAATACATACGCGTGTCTGCTCGGCCCTCACTGACGTGCTCGGCGGTCATCACGCCTTCGACTTGCGGTTTGAGAGCTGTGGGCGGTTTCCGGGGGTGCTGTACCTCGTCCCTGAGCCGGACACGCAATTGCGGCGGCTCACCGAGGTGATCGCTGACCGGTGGCCCGAAGCCCCTCCCTATCGCGGCCAGTTCACCGAGATCGTGCCTCACCTGACCGTCGCCGACGGTCAGGACGATGCGCTGATGGATGAGATCGAGGCCGACCTGCTCGGCAAACTCCCCTTCACGTCCCGGGTTTCGTCCGTCGACCTCATGGTGTACGACGGCGCGAAGTGGCAAGAGCGGGCGTCGTTCGCCCTCCTTGAATGAGATCTCGTCAGTCGACCAGAACGCCCGGGTTGAGGATGCGACGGGGGTCCAGGGCGTCCTTGGCGGCGCGCAGCGCCAGTGCGAAGGGCTCCGGGCGCTGGAGGTCGTAGGCGGGGCGGTGGTCGCGGCCGACGGCGTGGTGGTGGGTGATGGTGGCGCGGTGGCGGTGCAGGACGTCACTCGCGGCGGCTTTGATGTCGTCCCAGACCTCGACCTCGTCGCCGGGGCGGCCGGCGACGGCCACGGTGAAGTAGGGGGCGGCGCCGTCGGGGTAGACGTGGGTCAGACGGCAGTTGATGGTGGCCGGGTGCCCGGTGGCCTTCAGGGCGGCGGCGCCGACCTCGGTGCGTACCGCGTCGATCAGGGCGGGAATCGTGTCCCAGGTGGCGGCGGTCTCGAAGGTCTCGACGACGGCGCCCATGCGGGCCAGGCCGTCGCGTAGGTAGGGCATGCGCAGGAACGTCGAGCGCCAGGCGCTCACGGCTGCGTCTGCGGGGGCGTCGCGGTCCGCCGTCGGCGCCCCGCCGCGGCCGCCGTGGGCGCGGGCCAGGTCCAGGGCGCTCGTGAGGCGGTCGTCGACGCGGGTGGTGGCGGATTCGAAGCCCAGGACCAGTACGGCGGAGCCATCGTGCGAGGCGCCGGACAGCAGCGCCTCGCCGGAGTCGAGCAGGCGGCAGTTGGCCGGGGCGAGGTCGGACTGGGCGAGGGCTCGCACCGCGTCCAGCGCCTGGTGGAAGTCGGTGAAGGCCACGGACGTCGAGGCCTTGTAACGCGGGCGTTCCTGCAGGCGCATCCACGCCTCGGTGATGACGCCGAGCGCGCCCTCGGAGCCGAGGAACAGGCGGTCGGGCGACGGGCCGGCGCCGGATGCGGGCAGGCGCCAGGACGTGCCGGCCCCGGCGGGCGTGACCACGGTCAGGGACTGCACGAACTCGTCGATGTGGGTGCGGCCGGTGGCGTAGTGGCCTCCGGCCCGGGTGGCCAGCCAGCCGCCGAGGGTGGAGAACTCGAAGCTCTGCGGGAAGTGGCGCAGGGTCAGGCCGTGGGGCCGCAACTGCTCTTCCAGTACGGGACCGAGCGCGCCGGCCTGGATGCGGGCCGAGCGGCCGGCCGTGTCGATCTCCAGGACCCGGTCCATCGAGGTCAGGTCGAGCGACAGCACGGCGCGGTGGGCGTCGCCGCGGTACTCCACGCCGCCGACCACCGAGGAACCGCCGCCGAAGGGGATGACGGCCACGCCGTGCCCGCCGGCCCAGTCCAGCAGGTCGGCCACCTCCTGCTCGCCGGTCGGTCGGGCGACCAGGTCGGGGATCCGGCCGGGCCGGCCGCGCAGGGCCCGGATGACGTCACGGTAGGCCTTGCCCATGGCGTGGGCGGCGCGCGCTTCGGGATCGGCGGTGACCAGATGCGCCAGTGCGGGCGGGGGCGTTACGCCGGGGCGGGCGACGGGCAGGTCGGCGACCCGGGGTATCGGCAGCGGGCGGGCCAGGGTGCCCGGCAGCAGGGCGCCCATGGCGGTGCACTCGGCGTCGTCGGGGTGGGCGTCGGCGTAGCCCCAGCCCCACCAGGAGCGGGTGCGGGAGGGGGAGGTGCCGGGGTGGGACGGGGTGGCAGGCATGAAGTGTGCTCCCAGCGAAGTCCAGTCCGGGCAGGCAATTTACCCAACGGAAAATTACCCTAAGGTAATATCTGGCTCATGACAACGCTTCCCTCCAGGGCCGGCACCAAGGGCGTGCCCAGGGCCGCGCGCGAACGACAGGTCCTGGCCGCGGCCACCGAGGAGTTCGGCCGGCACGGCTACGAGGCCACCACCGTGGCCACCATCGCCGCCCGCGTGGGCGTCACCAAGCCACTGCTGCACCACTACTTCGGCAGCAAGCAGGACCTCTACCTCGCCTGCCTGAACCCCGTCGGCGACCGGCTGCTGGACGCCGTCCGCGCCGCGATGGCCGAACACGGCTCCGACGCACCGCCCACCGCCCTGCGCGTGCTGCACGCTCTGTTCACCGCCCTGGACGGGCAGCGCGAGGCCTGGTTCGTCCTCTACGACGCCACACTGCCGCCCGACAGCGACGCCGCCCGACGCGCGGCGTACTACCGCGGCGCCATCGACGACCTCGCCGCGCTCGGCACCGCCGACCTGCTGCACACCGCCGGATCCAGCGACCCGCTCGACGCCGACGCCCTCAAATACGCCTGGCGCGGCCTGTGCACCGCCCTGGTCCGCTGGTGGGTCAACCACCCCGACCAGTCACCCGAAGCCATGGCGCAACGCTGCGCACGACTCTTCGCGGCCGGCCGCACCCTCCTCGCCACCGACGACGACGGCGCGTGAGCGGGGCCGAGGCCCTACGCCCCTGCTGGCGCAGCCCCTTGCTCGGCCAAGCCGACAGCACCGAATCGACCAAGCTTGTGGGCTCTGAAACGAAGCCGTCATCCTTCGGCCATACGAGCACAGCCCAACTGAGTACCCGTACTCACTTCCTGCCGGGTACCCGTGCCCATCCGCCGGCTGCCCCGCTGACGTACCGTCCCGGTATGCCCGACGAGGCCGCACCGGCCCACACCACCACCGCCCCGACCGAGTCCCCGGCCCCCTCTTCCGCTCGCGGAACCCTCGGATGGGGCTGTGCCGCGCTCGTCGTTGTCGCACTTGTTCTGGTCGTCCCGCTCGCATGGGGGCCGACGGACATTCCCCGCGTCGCGCCCGAGGAGATGGCGAACCGCGCCTTCCAGCATTCCCAGGAGGCGTACGACGTCATGAGGTTCAAGCGCACCGTAGAACCAGGAGCCGAGAAGATCGGCGTCAGCACGGAGAACACGTTCAGCTCCAGCCATTGCTACGACGGGGGCCTGCTGGGACTGGACGACAAGACCATCGACGGCGCCTACCGGATGAGCCACAGCTGGGCGCTGGACCACGTGCCCGCGAGCCGAGCCGTCCCCAACCTCCGACGACTGCACCAGCACCTCAAGGACGACGACTGGGAGGTCACGTCCTACAGTGAAGGCGGTAAGGGCCAGGCATGGGACCTGTTCGTCCAGCGGGACGACGGGGACGAGCGGATGTCCTTCACCTGGTACCCGGACCGGGACTACTTCACCGGCAGCGCCACCGGGCCCTGCGCCTCCGACCCCGCGTGGAAGAACGGCGACGCCGGCCTGCCCGGGGACCTCCAGAGGCCGCCCGTCCTCCGACCTACACAGGGGGACTAGAGCGTGTCCGATGGGTTGAGCCAAAGGCCCCTGCTGAACATGCCTTAGAGGAGTTGGGGCAGCCCGAGATTGTTGACCAGGGGTCCTTCGAGGGCGATGCCCTCGGTGATGAGGGACTCCGCGGCAGGCAGAACAGGTAGCAACCTCCTCAAGCACATGATCGGGCCGCTCCAGCACTGCCATCACCACGGCCACCGCTTCGATGCTGCAGATCGTCGACGCGTAGGGACTGTGCGACCACGCGGACTTGGGTGGCGGGCTGGTCCGACCAACGTGGGTGGGGTCGCTGTTCGCCGTTTCTTCGCCAGGAGCGACCCTAAACTCGACCTGGATTTTCCTGGTGACCGGGATGCGCGGTAGGCCAAACCGGATCATCCGGCGCCGGACGCCCCGACAGACGCGGGAGGGAATCCCCTGCCAGGGATAACCGACGACGCGCGGTGATGATGAGATCGGACCGAGCCGCGGTCACCCCGGCCTGAAGGTCCAGCCAGCTTTCGTCGGGAGTCAGACCCCGCCGGATCTTTATATGCATACGCCACAACTGCTCGTCGAGGGCGTGCGCGGCCTCCGCGATATCACGGTCGGCAACGACGTTGACCAGGCTGATCGCCTCGTTCCAGGGGTTCCAGTCAACCGTGGTGGAGACGACCATCCCCTGCGGAGCGGACGCAGGACGACTTGCCTCCATCATGCTCAGCCCCGTCAATGCAGCGGACGACTCCTGAAGCACACGCAAACACGCCGCGACCTGCTGATCGCGATTCCAACTACGATCCTGCGCCCGCCTGCTGACCACACTGCCGGCGAAAACGCCGACGAGCGTGGTCAAGACCGCCCCCACAGAGGGGACCAGCACACTCCATATGTCCGTCACCAACCCAGTGTGTGGGAGTGGCAATGGATCTCTCATCGGTATACGGGGCGTACAGCCCAGATATGCGCCAAAGGGCGATGCGTGCCGTCGCCGATTCGACGCACCCTGACCGGTGCGCCGCCCGGGCCGCAGTGTCGGGTTCGCCAAGTGTTGCGGGCCGCCGACGTAGACGCCCCGCCGGATCGGCGTCGGCGTCGTCCCTGCCGAGCGCATCGCGCAGCACTGCATCGTAGCGAGCACCCTCCCAGCACCCTCCCCGCAGCGTCGGCTTGGCGCTGCTCCGGGGTTCCTCCGCCCGGTAGTCGCGAGCCGCGCGATCGCACCGTCGCGGGAGCCTCGCCGGGCGGTCGGCCGTGGGATCCGGCCGGGTTTACGCGGTGGGGCGGTTGGTGCGGCGCGGGCGGTTGCGGAAGCCGAAGAGGATGGCTCCCAGGGCGAGCAGGATCACCACGAGAAGGGAGCCGTTTCCGCCGGTCAGGCGGGTGGTTTGGTCCTTGAGGTCGTCCCAGAAGCCGCGTTCCGGCGCCTGGACGGAACCGCCCAGCCAGATCGAGCCGTCGGCCGCGGTCACCCGGCGGTCGGTGGAGGACTGTGCGGACTGGGCGAGTTGTGGGTACCGCTTGCGCATCTCCGGTGCGGAGACGCCGGTCAGCCGGACGTTCGTGAGGTCCGCGCCGCCGTACACGTAGCGGGTGATGCGCTTGTACCGCCCGTCGGTGGTCTCCCGCTTGATGTCGAACTCCTTGTTGCGGTAGGAGCGGACGTAGTCGTCGAAGACCTTCCTGGGACGCCAGTCGCCGGTCATCTTGGCCGTGCCCAGGTCCTTGGAGCCGATCAGCGTGTCGAACGAGGTCCGGTGCCCCTGTCGGTGCCGCTCGCGCACCCACTGCGCGATGATCCGCGCCATGAACGCGCTGCGCAGCGGCGCGTACTCCGGGTCGGTGTTGACCGCCTGCACGACCTTGGGCAGGACGAGGGTGCGTTCCAGGTTCTCGTTGTGGGCGTTGGTGGCCGGATCGGCGTTGCACGGCTTCGCATAGGGGTCGTCGATGTGGTCCGACTGCGTCTTCACGTCGAGCTGTGCTTTGAGGATGTAGAGCGCATCACCGTCCTGGCGCACCTCGACCTTTCCGGGCACGATCCACATCCGGGAGGAGAAACAGAGGGAGCCGTCCGCGGAGCTTTTGAGTTGCCGCCAGTACTGTTTTCCCGTCGCCGAGTCGGGGTGCAGGATCTTCGCCGATGTGCGCTTCATCTGGAGATCGGCCTCCAGCATGGCGCGTCCGGCGTTGGTCTGTCCGAGCGCGGAGTCGACGATGCGGTCCGGTTCGGTGGGATTGAGATTGACCCAGAACTTCCGCGGATCGAGCACCAGCCAGGTCCGCAGGTCGGATCCCAGGTTCTTCACCATCCGCATTCCGAGTGCGGTGTTCTGCTGATATCCCTTGGGCAGGGGCTGCGAAGAGTACGCGTACTGCACCCCGCTCGTCGTGTCGGAGAGGTAGCGCATCTCCAACGTCGAGAAGTCCACGCCTCCGTAGGCGTCGGCATCGGAGGGGGAGGACAGTAGTTGCTGGAGGGCGCCCGATCGTGCGCCCTCGTCCTCGTCGTCACAGGGGCCGGCGGCGAGGGGCGCGGCCATCGCCATGACGGGACGTCCACGGCCGCGCCCCATCGAGGTGCAGGAGGTTCCCGGGGCGGACGAGACCGGTAGCGCCGCGGCGGCCTGTTGCTCCTGCTTCTTCTTCTCCCGCCGGAGGATGGAGACGCCCTTGCTCGTGATGGCGCCCACCCGGTTCGCCGACTCCGACTTCTCCTGCCGGGTGGCGTACGGCGTTCCGGACACGAAGTTCTTCTCGGGTATGGCGCTGGTGAGCCGCAGGCAGGCCGCACACCGGCCCCGGTCCGAGAAACCGGCGATCGCCCTCTTCAGCAGCCTGTTGATCGCGGCGTTCCGCAGGCCGAGGCGGGAGAGGACGGTGGAGAGGATCTTGTCGTAGATGACGGCTTCGGAATGGTCCTTGCGCGGGTCGTTGACCGCGGCGAACTCCAACAGCGGGCCATCGCCCGGAATCCCTATCCGGTCGAAGAGCGCCTCGTTCCCCTCGCGCCTGAGCAGCTTGCCGTACCCGAGGTAGTAGTCGGCGTGCGAGGGGTTCTCACCGAAGTGCCGTGTGATCGACGCCAGGTGCGTGGCCTGGAAATCGGTCAGGTCGAACCAGATGACGGCGAGATTGCGGTTGCCGTCGGTCATCCTCAGGGTTCGGTGGGCTTCGAGGCCGGCCCGGCCGATCGGGTCGTCCAGGAGTTCGCGGGCGATGTCCGCGAACTCGCCCCCCACCTCGGGCGTCGGCGACTGGGCGGCGCCCGGCGTGTCGGACGCCACCGCCGAGGGGGCCGGCTGGCCGGCGAGCAGGATGCCGACGGCCAGCAGGGCGGCGCCCCACCGGCCCCCTCGCACGGCGCGGCTAGAGCGATCGGTCCGCACCGTGCCCCCCCGCTTCCTGCTCGGTGCGGCGCGGGGATCCGGCGACCGGCTCCGTCGAGCCGTCCGGCCGGCGGCCCACCGCGACGCCCGCGGCGTCCAGGTAGCCGATCAGGGCCCGGCTCGGGCCGGTGCTGCCGTTCTCCGAGGGCGTGCCGAAGCCCTTCTCGGCCTTCCGATGGGCGCACCAGCTCGCCGCGACGAGGGCGCCGGGGACCAGAGCGGCGACCGCGCCGGCGCCGCCGAGCGAGGCGCCCGTCGAGCACGTCTTGGGGTGGCTTAGGTCGCGGATGTCGAACGACGGCTTGTAGCCGATCCCGACCGTGCAGGCCGAGGCCTGCTGCGGGGTCAGGAGCAGGACCGTTCCGGCCAGGGCGGTGGCGCTGACGGCCGTCCGCCAGGCAGTTCTGAGACCGTTCATGGGGTTACCTCCGGGGGCACGCCCTTGAGCCGCGCGATCCGTGCGCGCAACTCGTCGGCGTGAGCGGTGTCTGTGGGATCGTTGTGCACGTGGTGGCCGGCCAGGTCCAACTGGACGGAGTGCAGGCGGTGCAGCGCGCGGGCCGCTCGCCAGCCGCGCCAGCGCCAGGCGCCCACCACCGCCCAGAGCCGCAGCGCGGGCGAGGTCAGGACCGGAACCTCCGCCTGGGTGATGGCCGGGCCGGCTGCGACCTCCTCCGCCACGGCCGCCCGCAGTGCGGGTGCGCGCGCCCGTAGACCACGGACCAGCAGTGCGAGGGCCAGGGCGATCAGGGGCAGTTGGGGGAGCAGCCACAGGAACGGGGAGACCACCAGGACGTCGAGCGCGCTGCCGACCTCGACGTGGTCGCGGACGAGCCCGGACAGCCACCCCGACAGGAGCTCGGAGGCCGTGGCCCCGCCGATCGCCCCGACCACGGCGGCCGTCGCGATGAGCCCGCGCCGCCGTGCCCGGGCTGCGACGCCGAGCCCGGCCCCCAGCAGCGCGCCGTAGGCCACCGGCCCGCCGAGCAGGCCGATCGACTGCCGGATCCAGTACTCGAAGCCGCCGGTCGACCCGAGCATGCCGCCCAGCGAGCCGTAGATCTTCATGTACAGGGCGCTCTCCACGAAGTTGAAGCCGAGCCCGACGGCGGCGCCGAGGACCAGGCCGCTCACGGCATCGGTGACACGGTGGCGGAACAACAGGAAGAGCAAGGTGACGCCGCCCGCGACGGCGAGTACGTCCACGATGCTGAGGTGCACGATCAGCAGGTCGATGGTGCGGAACTGGTTCTCCATGAGACGGCCGATGTCGGTGGGGGAGGACTTTCCCAGGTAGCCGAAGAGGGTGCCGAACGCGAGCCCGCTGTAGGCGCGGCCCAGTCCGAACACGATCAACGCGCCCCAGGCGAACGCGGCCAGCAGTGCGGCCAGCGGGACCCGGGCGAACCGCACCCCGCCGCGCAGCAGGAGCAGGACGAGGGCCGTACTGGGCACACAGGCGAGCACCAGCGGGAAGTACTCGACGACCACCACCACCGACAACAGACCGAACGGCAACAGCAGGCACCCCAGCGTCAGCCAGGTCAGCGCCACCGAGCGCCGTTCGGATCGGCGTAGGACGGCCGCCGCGATCTGGACGACCACCCCCGCCACGATGCCCGCCAGCGTGCACCAGAAGACGGCGCGCGGCATGGACAGCAGCCGGTCGAGCGAGCCCGCGAAGCCGGGCATCTTGCCGAGGCCCGGGGGCAGTTCGTAGAAGATCGACAAGGCCGGTTCGTCGGGCAGCACCCGCGGGCGGGTCATGTTCAACAGCAACTCGACGAGATACAGGACGATCGCGATCCGAGCGATCATCAACGCCCGGGTGTGCGCCAGTCGGTCGTCCCGCAGCGGCAAGGAAACGAGGCCCTTCACGAGCCGCCTCCCGTCAGATCGGTCGGCAGGGGAGGCAGGCTCGGTAGGTTCGTGGGCAGGTCGGTGGGCAGGCCCGTGGGGAAGCCCGTGGGAAAGTCCGTGGGCATCGAGCCGGGACCCGACGGCCTTGACGTCGGCATCGGGGGCAGACTCGGCAGGCCCGTGGGCAGGTCCGTGGGGAACCCCGTCGGCATCGAGCCGGGATCCGTCGGCAACGAGGGCATCTTCGGCAGCCGTGGGACGCTCATCGTGGGAGCACTCGTGAGGCCGACGACCAGGGACGCCGTCAGCAGCACCGCACCGACCAGCCCGCCCGCCAGGACCAGCCGGACCAGTACCCGGCCGGGACCCCCCTCCCCGCCTTCGGTGTCGCTCACCGCCGACTCCGGCGGTGACGCGCCGGACGTGTCCGCCATACCCATTTCCCGCACTCCCCCTGACTGGCCATCACTCATCGGAACCCCACACGCTCCACGCGGATCCGGTGGAACGTGCGGCCAGGGGCGAACACCGCCCCCGACGCCGCACCGGGCCCCCGTCGGCCCCGGCTACGCCTTACGGAGCCGGGCGATGATGCCGTCCAGGTCGCGGAGGATCGTCGCCGGCTGCGCTCCGGTCCACTGTCGTGGGAGGCACTGAAATCCCGATGAAATAGCGATGATGCAGGGGGCACCCGGGCAGAGCAGGGCCCGTCGCGCGGCGACCGGAACCGCAAGGTGAACTGGTGGCAAGGCGATGCTGTCGTCGGCGAGCGCGGCGGCCCCGGCGGGTGCGCCGGGGCGGGTGGTGCGGTGGTAGTGGTCGAGGGCGAACTGCCGGCAAGTCCTCGTCGTCAAGCGGGGACGGGCTCCTCGGCGGGAGTGCTCTCCAGCGCCTCCAGGCGCTTGATCATGCGGCGAACGACCAGCAACGGGATCACACCGAACACGCCGAACGACATGTCGATGACCGACCACCAAAGAGGGATCCCCCGGATCGGGCCGCAGACGAGCGCGAGCGGGATGATCCCCGCGCAGGCGATCATGCCGAACTCGACGACCCAGATGTTGCGTACCGGATCGCGGTAGGGCCCGTAGAAGGCGACGGCGATGACGAGGTGGGCGAAGGCCAGCCAGTCGGTGCCGTACAGCACGAAGGGGTACCGGGCGTCGGTGGCGTCGAGGCCGTCGCGGACTCGTTCGATCCACTCCATGAGCCCCGGAAGGGCATCCGCAACAGGCCCCGCCCAGGACGTCAGCGCATCATGGACGAGGTGCAACTCGGTGACGAGGGGAAAGGCCGTGAGCCCGCTCAGCACCAGACAGATGATGAAGACGACCAGCCACACGCGTATGCGCTGCAGAAGTGCTCTTCGCTCGATCATGTCCGCAGGGTACGCCCGGATTCACCGGCGTCTTTCCGGGCCCCGGTGAGGCCGCGCGCGAGGGTTTGCGAGACGATGGTGGGGCCATTGACCGCAGCCGATCCGGTCACCCTGTCCCGGGCTGTGCAGGACGGCGGGCAGCCCGTGTGCCGCCGGTCGACCTGCATGGACGACTGCGCCGCAAGCGGCTCGCCTCCCTTGAAGCGCGCAGACAGCGCACGGACGAGAATGGCGTCCGGCACCGCTGACGAAAGGGGCGACGGCTGTGAGGAACGCGCTGAACCTATGGCGTCAGGATCTCGGAAAGGTGCCCGAGTCGGTCTGGCAACGAACCGAACTCCGCGTGCTGATCCTCGCGAACAACGGGCTCACTTCCCTCTCGCCGGAGATCGGAAAGCTGGATCGGCTCAGGACCCTGGACCTGGGCCACAACGCGCTCACGTCGGTGCCGGACGAACTGGGGGAGCTGTCAGGGCTCACCGACTGCCTCTACTTGCACGACAACCGCCTGTCCCGGCTTCCGCCGACTCTGGGGCACTTGGCGCGACTGCGCTACCTCAACGTCGGCGAAAACCGGCTGGCAGCCCTGCCCGACACCATCGAGGGGATGGCGGGCCTGATCGAGCTGAGAGCACAGCACAACGGACTGACCACGTTGCCCGGATCGATCGGCCGGCTCCGCAACCTGCGTGAGCTCTGGCTGCGTGGAAACGCCATCGAGTGCCTGCCGCCGTCGGCTGCTGAACTCCACGAACTGCGTCACCTGGACCTTCGGGAGAACGCCGTCGCGGAGCTGCCCGAGTCCTTGGCGAGCCTTCCGCTACTGCGGCAGATCGATCTACGGAGCAATCGGCTCAGTTGCCTGCCGGACTGGCTCGCACAGATGCCCTCGCTGGAGAAGCTGGATCTGCGGTGGAACGACATCGATCCTGCTCTGCCCGTGCTGACCCGACTGGAGCGGCAGGGGTGTGTGATCTTGACGTGATCGCGCTACGGGGCGCCGCCGGGTTCAACGTACCGGCGCATCGCCGCGTTCAACGCTACGGCGCACCGCCGCGTTCAAGAGACCCATCTCTGAGCCCACGAAGACGGCCGCGTCGTGGCACCCTCGCGGCCCGGGCAGGTAGCCGGTGTGGAGGCCTTGGACCGCGAGGCGGTCCGGGACCTCGCCTGAACAGGAACCCCTGGTCGTCGACGTGGTCGTGGCCCGGCTCGGGTGGGTGCCGCGCAGGTGAGGGGTGCCGTGATCGGTGTGAAACTGGGTGGGGAAGGGGTGATCCCTGTGCCGGACCCATGGGCGCCCGCCGAGCCCGGCGCCGCCGTCGACGAGCGTCTGCTGGAAGAGCTGATCACCGAGACGCAGAGCGTTCTCCCGGTGGATCTGTCCGCACTGGCGGACCGGTGTGCCGCCGCCCTCGGCCTGAACACAGTGCTGATCTACCTCGTCGACCTGCAGCAATGGCTGCTCGTCCCGCTCGACGAGTCCCTGGAGTCGCTGCCGGTGGACGCCTCGCAGGCCGGCTGGGCGTACCGCACGGTATCCCCGCGGGTGACGGACAACGGTGACGGCCTGGTCGTCTGGGTACCGCTGATCGACGGTGCGGAGCGGCTGGGGGTGCTGGCGGTGCGGACCGCCACACTGGACGGGCCGCGGATGCGCCGCAGTCGGATGCTGGCCGATCTGCTCGCGATGGTCGTCACCTCCAAGCGCGCCTACAGCGACTGGATCGCCGCTCGCACCCGCACCGCGACCATGCAGCTGCCCGCCGAGATGCTGCGGGCCTTCCTGCCGCCCCGCACCATCGGCAGCAAGCAGTGCGTCTCGACCGCGGTGCTGGAGCCGGCGTACGACGCCGGCGGCGACGCCTTCGACCACGCGGTGATCAAGCACGTGCTGCACACCATGATCCTCGACGCCATGGGCCACGATCTGTCCTCCGGTCTGACCACCTCGGTGGCCATGGCCGGTGCGCGCAACGCCCGCCGCAGCGGCGCCGACCTGCCCGACCTCGTCGGCAACGTCGACCGCGCGCTCGCCCAGTGGCTGCCCGACCACTTCTGCACCGGCGTGGTGTGCCGGCTCGACGCCAAAACCGGGCAGTTGCACTGGATCAACTGCGGTCACCCACCACCGCTGCTGATCCGTGACGAGCGGGTGTTCGAGGGAGCGCTGGACAGCCCCCCGCAGCCGCCGATCGGCCTGCACCTCGAACTCGCCTCGGCCGCCCGGCAGGTCCACGAGACCACACTCGAACCGGGCGACCGTGTCCTGCTCTACACCGACGGTGTGGTCGACGCGCGCGACGAGAACGGCGTCGAGTTCGGCCTCGACCGGTTCACGGACTTCATCATCCGCGCCTCCGCCGTCGGCCAGCGCCCGGCCGAGGTACTGCGGCTGCTCAGCCACGCCATCCTCGACTACCAGCACAACGACCTGCGGGACGACGCCACCATCCTGCTCTTCGAATGGCACCCGCAGTCCTACCTGTGAAGGGTTGTTGCGCTCCGCGCCGTCCATGGTGGGGGCGGGCCGGACCTGGTGCGTGCCGGCTCCGCTGCGATCACTGCGTGGGCCGCAAGGTGTCGATGAGTTCGGCGGCCTGGGTGGTGGGTGTGCGGGGGTGCAGGAGCTCGGTGCGGTGGACGATGCGGGGCTCGGTGATCGGTACGGCCGCGATGCCGGGGAGGTCTCCGGCTACGGGCAGGGCGGCGGTGGTGAGGCCGGCTCCGGCGGCCACCAGGACGGACAGTCCGCGGATGTCGGTTCCGGTGTAGGTGAGTTGGTGGCCGAAGCCGTCGGACTGGGCGGCGGCGCGGAGTTGGGCCAGGGGTACGGCGGCGTCGGGGGCGTCGATCCAGCGGGCGGCGGCGAGGTCGGCCAGCCGCAGCGCCGGGCGTCCGGCGAGCGGGTGGGTGGCGGGCAGCAGTACCGCGAGCGGTTCCTCGCTGACGGGGAAGGCGGCCAGGGGGCCGGCGTCGGGCAGCGGCAGCGGGTCGCTGGGTGCCACCGCGCCGTCGACCAGCGCCAGGTCCGCCGCGCCGGTCAGCACGGCTTGGACCGCTTCGGTGCTGCCGCACACCCGCACCGAGGCCGCGAGCTGAGGGGCGTCGGTGCGGGCGCGTACCAGCGTGAGCGCGGCGGCGGGCGTCAGCGCGCCCGGCGTGCAGGCCACCGCGAGTCGCCCCGGTTGCACCTGCCGCAGGCGCGCGATGTCGGCGCGCGCCGCGTCCAGGCGCAGCAGCAGCGGGCGGGCGTGCTCCAGCAGTCGCTCGCCCGCTGGGGTCGGCGCCACCGGGCGGCGGGTGAGCAGCGGCGCCTGCAGATCGTTCTCCAGGCTCGCGATGTGCTGCGAGACCGCGGACTGGGTGTAGCCGAGGGCCTGGGCGGCGGCGGAGAAGGAGCGGTGGTCGACCACGGCGACGAGCGTACGCAGCTGCTGCGGATCCATGAGTATCAGTATTGCTGATACCGGATCCAGGAATCATCGTTGGACGTGATGCAGGGGGGCGGCTCAGGATGACCGCATGACACACACCGCCCGCGTCGCCCTGGTCGGCGACCGCTCGCCCCACGTCCGTTCCCACACCCGTGTCCCGGGCCTGCTCGACGCGCTGCGCGAGCGTGACGGCCTGGACCTGGACGCCTACTGGATCCCCACCCAGGACGTCGCCGACCACACGACCCTGACCGGGTTCGATGCGATCTGGGTGCTGCCCGGCAGCCCCTACCGCAGCGAGGCCGGCGCGCTCGCGGCCATCCGCACCGCCCGCGAGGACCGCATCCCCCTGCTCGGCACCTGCGCCGGCTTCCAGCACGTCCTGCTCGAATACGCCCGCAACGTGGCCGGGCTGGCCACGGCCGGTCACGCGGAGAACGCGCCCGACACGTCGGCGGCCGACGCCGTGGTGGTACCGCTTGCGTGCTCCCTGGTCGGTCACGAGGGCACGATCGAGCTGACCGCAGGCTCCCGCGCCGAAACGCTCATCGGCGCCGAGCGATCCATCGAGCGCTACCACTGCAACTTCGGCGCCAGCCCCCACCATGTTCAGCTGCTGGGCACCCACGGGCTGCGGTTCACCGGCACCGACACCGACGGCGAGGTGCGGATCGCCGAGCTGCCGGAGCACCCGTTCTTCCTCGCCACCCTCTTCCAGCCGGAACTCGCCGGCGACGGCACCCGCCCGCACCCCCTCATCCTGGGCCTCGCGGCGGCCGCCGTCGCCCAGGCGAAGGCCGCGGCGTGATCGGCGTCAAGCGTCTGTTGAGCGTCTACGTGCGCCTGTGCACGGTGCCCGACGCGCACGGCGCCAGCCCGCTGGCCTCCCCCCGTGACACGGGGTTCCCCAGGCTGCCGGACATCCCGCGCACCGCGGAGAGCCCCTGTCCGGCGGTGCCTGCTGCGCGCGGCGGCGGGCACCGCAGGACAGGGGACGAACTGGCGGAATCTGCCGCGGAGTTACGACGTGGCGTTGTCGGTGTCGTCCCGGTCTTCCGTGAGACTGCGGGCCCTTCGGTATCTCAGGTCCGCCTGCCGATGCCACAGGCGGGCCACCAGAGCGACAGCGACGGCGCCGGCGAACCCCGCCACGGTCGAAACCCAACCCGACAAGGACGCCTTGAGGACCGTTCCCACGCAGATGGCCACAGCGACCGCGCCTGAGAAGAACAGCCGGCCGTTCGGCGGACGCGGTTCCTTCCGCTTCATCGCCACATCACCTTGAAGCATCCCCACATCCTCACTTCCGCTGAGTCGCTCAGCACTTATGGGCGCCCTGGACGACGCCGGCCACGGCCCCGCCGAAGCCACCCACGGCGGCACCCGGGGCACAGCCGGTCTCCAGATCGGCGACACAGCCGGCAACGCCGCCGAGCTCAGCCGTATCCAGGCTCTTCTTCCCCACGCACTTGGCCCAGTCCCAGAATCCGTAGGCCGTCACAGTGGGGACAACGGCCCCCTTGAGGGTGGCGTTCGGGGTGTCAACGTGCTGGTAGAGGGTGTTGCCCCGGACCTTCCACGTCACCGTGTGGAGGTGCCCGTCCGTGTCCTTGACGGGCTTCGGCGACATGGTGAGGAGCTTGACGCCCTTGCCGTCCTCGATCGACACGCTGCCGTCCTTGTCGGAGGCGAGGTGGTGGTCCCCCTTCAGATGGGAGAACGTCCACGCGGTGTCGCGAGCGAAGGTGGTGGTCTTGCCGGAGGTGGCCAGGACCTTGTCCAGCGTCTGCCCTGAGGGCGCCGCGGCGGTGGCGCTCGGCGCAGCGGCGAGGAGGGCGGCCGCGGCCGCCAAACCCGTTGCTATACCAGTACGCTGACGGGCCGTCATACGCATAAAGTCATTGCCTTCCTGTTCATATCCGTCGGAAGAGGACACATGCGCCCCTGTCCGATGTGTGCACACCAAGATCAACATCTATGTCCAGTGCCACGCAAAGCGCATTTACCGACTTGGTGAACCGTTTGCGAAGGGTTTACGAGGGGTGCGGATGGTCGGCGGGTGGCGCGACACCGGGCGGCGGCCGCGCTGCGTCGATCAGGCCGTAGGTCCCGCCGTAAACCGTTTGACCTGGTCGCCGGCCAACGCTGCAGTGTGACGGGGCATCACGCGCGGACGGGCGACGCCGACGTCCCCACGGACCGGGAACCCGACCTGTCCCTGCACGTGAGCGACCTGGGCTCGGTCTACCTCGGCGGCGCGGCCCCGAGCCCCCTCGTACGTGCCGGACACAGCCGAGCCCACCGCCCGGGCGCGGCCGCCCTCGCCGACGTCCTCTTCCGCGCCCAGCGCTCCCCGCGCTGCCTGCACTGGTTCTGACCGCGCGCGCACCGACCGGGGACGAGTCTCGTCAGGCGCGGGTCGGTCGTCAGGCTCGGCAGCGCAGCATCTCCAGTGGGGGGTTGGCGCGGAAGTCCGCCCAGAAGTCCGCGCCGAACTCGCGCACGCCGGCGTCGGACACCTCCATCGGGACCCAGGTCACCTCGCTGAACCCGGCCGCCCGCAGAGACTCTTCGTGGACCTCGCGGCGCGGCCGGGTCGAGACGAAACTGACCGGGTTGCCGTCGAGCAGCGCCGTGGTCCGCACTCGCGGCCCCGTCTCGGCCTCCTCGCCGGTCAGCTCGCTGCGGAAGCCGTACTTCTCCGGGGACGGCCCGTCGAACCGGAAGTCGGGGGACTGGTTGACCACGAAGAACTCGGCGCCGGGCTTCAGGCTCCGGTGCACGTTGCGGCACATCCGCTCCGTGGTGGCGACGTCCTCCGCGTAGTTGAGCAGGTGGACCCCCACGGCCACGTCGAAGCGCTGCTGGAGGGGTCGCAGTTCGGCGGCATCGCCCACCTCGTAGCGCACACCCAGCGGATCGTGCTCCTCCAACTTCTGTGCCACGGCGATCATTTCGCCGGAGATGTCGATTCCGAGCACCTCGGCGGCGCCGCGCCGCTTGAACTCCCTGCTGTAGAACCCGGTGCCGGAGGCCAGGTCGAGGACCGACTTGCCGCGCACGTCCCCGACCAGGGCCAGGAACGCGGGAACCGCCGCGTACCGTTCCAGCGGCAGGGACTTGAAGCCCTCGTACGCCTCACCGATCTCGTCGTACTGCTGCACGCTCATCGTGCCGTCCTCCCCGTGTTTCGTCATGTCCTTGGCCGCGGCCCCCGACTCCGGGACGCGCCGTGGCCTCTGGCTGGCAGTCTCTACGAACCGCGGAAGGTCGTCGTATCGGCAGAAGCTACGAAGGTGCGGACGGCGTCCCGGCCTCCTGTACGAAAGAGGCCTACGGGTACAGGTCACGAGCCGACCGCGCCGCATGAGTACGCGTACTCATGCGCGCCTCCTGACTGCGCGTCAAGATGTGGCCATGACGTGCGCACTCCCCGAACCTTCGCCCCGGCGTGGCCGGCCCTGGTCGCGCAGGACGCCTCGTGCGCGGGACGTGGGTATCGGCATTGCGTTGTTCGTCGTGGAAGCTGCGGTCTTCCTGCTGGCCGGTTTCGGGTACGGCATGGAGGTGTGGGCCGCGCAGGGGGAGCAGGCGCGGATCGATGCGGTGCAGCTTGCGCAACTCGCCTGGATGCAGCACTTCTTCGTCGCCGTGGTCGTATGTGCCGGGCTCGCGGCGCTGTTCCGCGCGCCGTGGACGGTGCTGTCGCAGCTCCTGGCCGCCGGAGCGGTGGCTGTGCTGTTCATGCTGGCGCAGCACGACTACGACCGGAGCCACCCGGACCCCTCGCCCGTCCCGAGCACGGGCCATGCACCCTGCTACAGCGGTAGCGGGAGGTGCAACTGAGTCGCTCCGATCTGCTGACGGGGAAACTCACTCACCCATCGACCGGGACCGCCGCGAGGCTATGCGGTCGCCCTGTCGGGCGGAACCGGGCCGCGCCTCAACGACGCAGCCCGGCGCCTCGCCTCAGTTCTCTCGGCTGGTGACCTCGAGGAGGTGAAACCCGAACTGGGTCTTCACGGGACCCTGGATCGTGCCGACCGGGGCGGAGAAGACGACCGTGTCGAATTCCTTGACCATCTGTCCCGGCCCGAACGACCCGAGGTCACCACCCTGGCGCCCCGAGGGGCACGTGGAGTGCTGCTTGGCGAGCTCGGCGAAGTCCGCTCCGGCCTCGATCTGTGCCTTCAGCTCCGACGCCTTGTCCTCGCTGGCGACCAAGATGTGACGTGCGGTGGCCCTAGCCATTTGTTACACCCTTTCGATGAGACATCAACGCTGCCAAGGATTACGCCCAGGGACCGGCAGGTGGTAGCGATCACGGCTCCCACCCGCCGAGGTCCCTTCGGGCTCCCGTAAGCAGCCTTCGGTAAGTCGGTCATGCACCATCTCACAGACGATCACAGCATGACGCACCAGGCAGGCGCTTTCGCTGCGGTCGGTGCGGGGCCGCCGCGGACCCGGCCATGACCCATCGGACAGGCCCTAGGTCCAGCAACCCCGCTCGGTCAGCACCGTGCGCAGGGTTTCGATGTCGTCGGTCATGATGCCGTCCACGCCGAGATCCAGCAGGGCCGCCATCCGGTCCGCGTCATTGATCGTCCAGACGTGGACCTGCATGCCCAGTGCGTGCGCGGTGCGCAGGAACCTTGGATCGACCACCGGGATGCCGGACTGCCGCTCGGGGACCTGGACGCAGACCGCGCTGCGCCGCACCGCCGCGCCCAGCAGCCGGTCGAGCGGCAGCCCCCCACGGCCGTAGGAGCGCAGCCGCAGGCCGGCCACGCCGCGGGTGCCGAGGGAGCTGGCCATCCGTGCGCCGGCCAGGCGCTGCGCGCGTGCCACCCGGGCCTCCGAGAACGACCCGACGCACACCCGGTCCCAGGCGTCGGTGCGGCGCAGCAGGTCCAGCAGCGGGGACAGCGCGGCCTCCGCCTTGAGGTCGACGTTCCAGCGTGCTTCGGGGAACTCCTCCAGCAATTCCTCGAACAAAGGCAGCGGCTCCCGGCCGGCGACCCGGGCCCGGCGCACCGCCCGCCAGGGCAGCTGCCCGATCGCGCCGCGGGTGTCGGTGACGCGGTCGAGCGTCGGGTCGTGGAAGGCGACCAGCTTTCCGTCCGAGGTGGCGTGCACATCGGTCTCCAGATAGCGGTAGCCCAGGTCGACCGCGCGGCGGAAGGCGGCGGCGGTGTTCTCCAGGCCGTCCGCGGACCCGCCCCGGTGGGCGAAGGGGAGCGGCGCGGGGTGGTCGAGGTAGGCGTGGCGGAGGCGTATCGCGGGGGTCACTCCGGCAGTATCGCGCGCTCGGGTGAAGTCCTGGCGCGGGCCACCACCCGCGACGGGGCCTCGGGCAGCCCCTTGATCGCGAAGAGCCGCAGAAACAGCTGCGCCAGCGGTCCGATGGCCAGCGCGTAGACCACGGTGCCGGCGCCGACGGAGCCGCCGAGCAGGAAGCCGACCGCGAGCACCGTCACCTCGATGCAGGTCCGCACCAGCCGCACCGGGCGTCCGGTCCGCTGGTGCAGCCCGGTCATCAGCCCGTCGCGCGGCCCCGGGCCGAAACGGGCGGAGATGTACAGACCGGTCGCGGCGCCGTTGAGGAGGACGGCGAACGCCAGCAGCGGGATGCGGGCGGCGTACGAGGGCAGCTCGGGCACCCACGCCATCGTCGCGTCCATGACGAGCCCGAGGATCACCACGTTCGACACCGTGCCCAGGCCGGGGCGCTGGCGCAGCGGGATCCACAGCAGCAGGATCAGGGCGCCCGAGACGATGGTGACCGTGCCGATCGAGAGTCCCGTGTGACGGGATATGCCCTGGTTGAGCACGCTCCACGGCTCCAGGCCCAGGTCGGCGCGGACCATCAGTCCCATGCTCACGCCGTACAGCGTCAGGCCCGTGTAGAGCTGGATCAGCCGACGTGCCAGCAGGCCCCTCCGTGGGCCGGATCCCCTCGTCATGGACACGAAAATTCCCCCTCCTGGCAGGATTGGACCGATGCATGACACCATGTGGCATGTCCGTGCTCGGGAAGTAGAGCCAATTCGGGGAAGGTGGACTGATCTTCATGGCTCAGTGGACTTCAGCGGTAGGTGCGCCCCAACTCGCCCGGCTGCTCCGGTCGCAGGACCCGCGAGCCGCCGAACTCGCCGTCGGCGGACGCAAGTTGCCCGCCTACCGCGGCCTCGCCGACGGCGTACGCCTGCTCGTGCTCGAAGGCCGGGTGCCGGTCGCCGCCCGGCTGCCCGCCGAACGCGAGCTGGCCGCGGCCTTCGGTGTCAGCCGCACCACCGTCGCCGCCGCCTACGAAGCGCTGCGCGCCGAAGGGTTCCTGGAGTCCCGGCGCGGCTCCGGCAGTTGGACCGCCGTCCCGGCCGGCAATCCGCTGCCCACCCGCGGCCTGGAACCGCTGCCCCCGGAGGCCGCCGGCTCCATGATCGACCTCGGCTGCGCCGCCCTTCCCGCCCCCGAGCCCTGGCTCACCCGCGCCGTCCAGGGCGCCATGGCCGACCTGCCGCTGTACGCCCACACCCACGGCGACTACCCGGCCGGCCTGCCGGTGCTGCGCCAGGCCCTCGCCGACCGCTACACCGCCCGCGGCATCCCCACGATGCCCGAACAGATCATGGTGACCACGGGCGCGATGGGCGCGGTGGCCGCGATCTGCCGGCTGTGTACCAGCCCCGGCGAGCGGGTGGCCGTCGACTCGCCCTCGTACGCCAACATCCTCCAGCTGATGCGGGACGCCGGCGCCCGGCTGGTCCCGGTCGCCCTCGGGGAGCGGCTGGCCGGCTGGGACATTCCCGCCTGGCGCCAGGTGATGCGGGACGCCGCGCCCCGGATGGCGTATGTCGTCGCCGACTTCCACAACCCCACCGGCACCCTCGCCACCGAGGACCAGCGCCGCCGCCTCGTCGACGCCGCCCGCTCGGCCGGCACGCTGCTCGTCGTCGACGAGACCATGACCGAGCTCCGACTCGACGAGGACACCGAGGTTCCCCGGCCGGTCTGCGCGTTCGACCCCGCCGGCAGCGCGGTGATCACCGTCGGCTCGGCGAGCAAGGCGTTCTGGGCCGGGATGCGGATCGGCTGGGTGCGCGCCGCCCCCGACATCATCCGCAGCCTGGTCGCCGCCCGCGCCTACTCCGACCTGGGCTCACCGGTCCTCGAACAGCTCGCCATCGCCTCGCTGCTGGAGAGCGGCGGATGGGAGCAGGCCATCGACATCCGCCGGGACCAGGCCCGTGAGAACCGCGATGCGATCGTGGCCGCCCTCCAGCGGCACCTGCCCGACTGGGAGTTCAGCGTGCCGCGCGGCGGTCTGACCCTGTGGGCGCGTACCGGCGGGCTCTCCGGCTCCCGGATCGCCGAGGCGGGGGAGCGGCTCGGGGTGCGGGTGCCCTCCGGCCCCCGGTTCGGTGTGGACGGCGCCTTCGAGGGCTTCGTACGGCTGCCGTTCACGGTCAGCGGCGCGGTCGCCGACGAGGCGGCGGCCCGACTGGCCGGTGCGGCGCGGCTGGTCGCGACGGGCGCCCCGGTGGAAGCCGAGCTGCGGCAACACTTCGTCGCCTGACGGTGCGCGGGGAGCGCCGGAGCCGGGCTCTCACCGCTCCGCGCGCAGGGCCTCCACCGAGCCGCTCTTGACCGTACGGGACTCGCCGCCCTTGACGATCGACACCCGCGCGGCCGCACGGACCGGCTCGGCGGCGGGCCCGGCCGGCTCCGCGTCCGGCGCCGGATCGCCCGCCGCGGCCCGGCCGTCCGCCGCGCC
Source organism: Streptomyces sp. NPDC033270 (assembly GCF_055576575.1). NCBI lineage: Bacteria > Bacillati > Actinomycetota > Actinomycetes > Kitasatosporales > Streptomycetaceae > Streptomyces > Streptomyces sp. NPDC033270. The sequence continues at coordinate 9,845 of NZ_JBVIRA010000034.1, read as the reverse complement.
CACCGCCGCCGTGGTGTCGGCCTCCGCGCCGGCCGGAGCCGCACGCTCCGGCAGCAGCGCCAGAACGGCCTGCCGGTGCGCCTCGCTCGTCGCGTCGTCGAACGGATCGGGCGTGGCCGGCACCTGCAGCCGCAGGACGGGAGCGGTCCCCAGCCGCGCATAGCCGCGTCCCGGCGGTACCTGCGCCGTCGGCGTGGTGTGCGGCGGCGCCCCGAGGACCGTCCGTACCTCGTCCACCGAGGCGGGGCCGAGCACCACCCGCGCCTTGGTGTGCGCCCGCACCGGATCGCTCAGCAGATCGGCGCCGTCGAACTGGTCGGCCACCACCACCGTGACATGGGCCGCCCGGCCGTGCCGCAGCGGCACCTGCAGCCATCGCTGAGGGTCGTCCCGGCCCTCCGCGGCCGCGATATGGGTGAGTGCCGTCAAACGGTCGACGATGATCCACAGCGGTCGCCGGGTGTCGTCCGGCGCGGGCCGGCCGGCCTGCCGCGCCCGGTTCGCGACGACCAGCCGCCGCTCGGTCTCGTGGGAGGCCCACTCCAGCCTCGTCAGGGCCCCCGACAGCCCGCTCTCCACCCCCAGCACGCCGGGGTGCCCGACCAGGCACCCGAACTCGCCGGTGCCGGTGCCGTCGACGACCAGCACGTCGCCGTGCTGCAGTGCCTGCAGCGCGATCGAGCGCAGCAGCGTGGTGGTGCCGGTCGCCGGCTGCCCCAGGGCGAGCAGATGCGGCTCGGCGGAGCGCGGCCCGGTGCGCCAGACCACCGGCGCGGCGTCGCGCCGCTCCTTGCCGGCGGCGACCGGCAGGGTCCGCTGCACGGAGTCCGGGTCGGTGAAGCCGAGCACCGTCTCGCCCGGAGAGGTGACGAAGCGCTGTGCGGCGATATCGGCGGGCAGCGCCGCCAGGACGGTCACGGTGAGCTGATTGGCCAGCTCGTCCCAGACGAAGTGGTACTCCCGGCCGCGGCCCGCCTTGGCGTACAGCACCTGCTCGATGCGGGCCCGGGACCGGTCCTCACCGTCGGTGAAGTACGCCGGGTACTTCAGCCGCAGCCGCTCCAGGCGCCCCGTGTCGTCGAAGGCGTACTCGTCGAAGACCTGCTTCCAGTCGCCGTCGTGCGCGTACAGGGGACTGGGATCACCCTCGGCGCAGAGGTAGGGCACCAGAGCCTCGTACAGCGCCCGCAGCCGCTCCGTCTCCGCCTCGCTGGGACCGGTCTCCACGGTGGTGCGCTCCCGCCCCGCCCAGGCGCCCGCCCCCATGGCCGCGATCAGGGCGAGCAGCGGCCCGTACGGCACCAAGGCGACCACCAGCACGCACGCGCCGACGAAGCACAGCAGCGGACCGCGACTCTCCTTGGGCGTCTCGGTCCAGCGTCCCCGGCCGGCCGTCGCCAGCCGGCGCAGCCCCCGGCCGATGGTGATCAGCGGATGGAACACGTCGGAGGCGCTGTCGGCGGCGGTGCGGGCCAGTTCGCGACTGCGGGCGAGCGATGCGCTGTTGGCCATACGGGCGAGCGGTGCGCGGTCGGTCAGGATGCGGGGCAGAGGACGCCGGGCCACATCTTCTCCTGTTGCTCGTGCGGTGGTCTTGGCGGCTCGGCGTGGGCGGCGAGCCGGGGTGTGCGGAACGCGGTGCCGCCCGGACGGGAGCTGGTGCGGTCCGTTCGGGCGGGACCCGTGGAGTGGAGCCGGCGGAGGAGATCGGGGAGGCATCTCCCTAGAGCTTGATCCCCCCGAGGAGGCTCGCCAGGCTCGCCCCGCCGGCCTTGATACTCGGCGCGATGGCGGAGCTCGCGAGATAGAACCCGAAGAGCGCGGAGACGAGCGCGTGGGACAGCTTGAGTCCGTCTTTGCGGAAGAAGAGGAAAACGATGACACCGAGCAGGACGACGCCGGAAATGGACAGAATCATGGGGGGTTCTCTCCTGGGTGGTGGGGACGGTCACCATGAGTTCTTCCAGCCTCACAGCCCGTATCAAGCCCCCAAAAGCTGCGAATGGGTGATTTATCGTTGAAATTCCCTATTTGGGCGCAGCTCCGGGGCGTGTCGCCCCGGCGTGTCCCCGGCGTGTCGCGATCCGCCTCCGCCGACCGGCACAATCGTCGGGTGTCGAAGCCGAAGAACAAGCCGCCCAAGAGGCCGTCGCCCCCGCCGCGCCGCCCGGCGGCCGTCACCCCCGATGCGCCCTGCCCCTGCGGACGGGCCGAGAGCTACCGCGACTGCTGCGGCGCCTTCCACCAGGGACGCGCCACCGCCCCCACCGCGGAGCGGCTGATGCGCTCGCGCTACAGCGCCTTCGCCGTCGGTGACACCGGCTATCTGCTGCGCACCTGGCACCCGACGACCCGCCCCGCGGCCCTGGACCTCGAACCGGCGCAGCGCTGGACCGGGCTGGAGATCCTCGGCGCGACCGGCGGCACCGCCTTCCATGCCGAAGGCACCGTGGAGTTCCGCGCGCACTTCAGCCTGCACGGGCACGCCGACAGCCAGTACGAGCACAGCCGGTTCGTCCGCGAGAGCGGCGAGTGGGTCTATCTGGACGCGCTGCCGCCCGCGTAGACAGCCTCGCCCCGCCGGCCCGGCTCAGCGGCCCCGCAGCTGGTCGGTCTCGCGGCGCTCGCGCTTGGTGGGGCGCCCGGCGCCGCGGTCGCGATGCGCGGCCGGCGCTGTCATCTCGCGCGGCGGGGGCGGCGGACTGTTGTCGATGAAGCACTCGGCGGCGACGGCCGCGCCCACCCGCTTGCGCACCAGCCGGGAGACCACCACGATCCGCTCCCGTCCGGCGTGCCGCAGCCGGACCTCGTCGCCGTTGCGTACGGCGTGCGCCGGCTTGACCCGCTCGCCGTTGACCCGCACGTGCCCCGCGCGACAGGCCGCCGCGGCCAGCGAGCGGGTCTTGGTGAGCCGTACGGACCAGATCCAGCTGTCGATGCGGAGGGTCCCCTCGTCTGAAGCCATACCCAGACTCTAGAGCGATCACGGCGCGCGGTGGCCGAGCCGCGGGCGGTCAGCCGGACTTCCTGGCCGTGGTCTTCTTCGCCGCGGCCTTCTTGGGGGCGGCCTTCTTGGCCGTGGTCTTCTCGGAGGACTTCCTCGCGGTGCTCTTCGCCGCGGTCTTCTTCGCCGTCGTCTTGCGGGTCGTGGCCTTCTTGTCCGTGCCGCCGGCCGCGGGCTTCTTCGCCGCGGGCTTCTTCGCCGCCTTCCGCCCCCGTATGGGTGTCACGGACGCCGACTCCTCGGCCTGCGCTCCGCCCCCCTTCGCGGCCCGCACGCTCTTCTCCAGGGCCGCGGTCAGATCGATGACCTGGGCGCCGGACGGCGTCGCGGGGACGACCGGCTCCGCGCCCTCCAGCTTCGCGGCGACCAGCTCCTCGACGGCCTCCCGGTAGTCGTCGTGGAGTTCGGCCGGGTCCAGCGCGCCCAGGGAGTCCATCAGGGTCTCGGCCAGCGTCAGCTCGTTCTCGCGGATCTCGACCTCGTCGGGTACGACACCGGTGGCGGGCCGGATCTGATCCGGCCACAGCAACTGGTGCATCACGATCGCGCCGTCGTGCGCCCGCAGCATCGCCAGCGACTCCCGCCCCCGCATCGCCACCTTGCCGATCGCGACCTTCCGATGGTGCTCCAGCGCCTCCCGCAGCACCGTGTACGGCTTGACGGCGGCCGCCCCGTTGGGCCCCAGGTAGTAGGACTTGTCCATCTGGAGCGGATCGATCTCGGAAGGGTCGACGAAGGACAGGATCGACAGCGTCTTCGCGGTCGGCATCGGCAGCTGGGAGAGGTCGTCGTCGGTGATCGGCACGACGGTGTCGTCGCCGGGCGGCTGATAGCCCTTGCCGACCTCCTCGTTCGGGACCTCCTCGCCGTCCAGCTCGCAGATCTTCCGGTACTGGACCGGAGCGCCGTCCTTCTCGTGGATGCGCACGAAGGAGACCGAGGACGTGCGGTCGGTGGCGCTGTACGTCTTCACGGGGATGGTGACCAGCCCGAACGATATCGACCCATTCCAGATAGAACGCATATCTCATCCCTTGTGTGGGATTCTCATCGTATGTCGCCGATCACCATCGTGGAGGGGCGACGCCTCTCGCTGACCAACCTGGACAAGGTCCTCTATCCCGAGACCGGCACCACCAAGGGCGAGGTGCTGCACTACTGCACCACCACCGCCGACGCCCTGCTCCCGCACCTCCACGACCGGCCGCTGTCCTTCCTGCGCTACCCCGACGGGCCGGACGGCCAGCGCTTCTTCACCAAGAACGTCCCGCCCGGCACCCCCACCTGGGTGCAGACCTGCGAGGTCCCCCATTCGACCTCCGAGCCCACCCCCCAGGTCCTGCTGCAGGACCTCCCCGCGCTGGTCTGGGCCGCGAACCTGGTCGTCGAGCTGCACACACCGCAGTGGACGAGCCGGGCGCCGGGCATCGCCGACCGCCTCGTCGTCGATCTGGACCCCGGCGCACCGGCCACCATCGTGGAGTGCTGCGCCGCGGCACAGTGGCTGCGCGAGCGGCTGGCCGCCGACGGCCTGGAGGCCTTCGCCAAGACGAGCGGCTCCAAGGGCCTGCACCTCATCGCGCCCATCGAGCCCACCCCCTCCGCGCGGACCACCGCCTACGCCAAGCGGCTCGCCGCCGAGGCCGCGCGGGCCCTGCCGGACCTCGTCGTGGACAAGATGACCAGGTCACTACGCCCGGGGAAGGTCTTCATCGACTTCTCCCAGAACGCCGCCGCCAAGACCACCGCCGTCGCCTACACCCTGCGCGCCCGCGCCACCCCCACCGTCTCCACGCCCGTCACCTGGGACGAGATCGCCGACTGCACCGCACCGGAGCAACTCAGCTTCCTCTTCAGCGAGATCGCCCCCCGCCGCGAACGCCACGGCGAGCTGCACGCGCCGCTGCTCGACCCCGACCGGGCCCGTCCGCTGCCCGCAGCGGCATAGATTGACCCTCATGATCGACGGGACATCGGACGACACCCGGCAGCTGCGAGCGCCGGGTGGGCGGATATCCGGCACGGACGGCGACCGGGGCGACGACAGCGGCGGGCAGCGCACCGGGAACGGGGTGGCGCGCTCGTCGCTCCTGATGGCCATGGGGACGGTGGTCTCCCGCGCCACGGGGCTGATCCGGACGGTGCTGCAGGCGGCCGCGCTCGGCACCGGCCTGCTCGCCACCACGTACAACACCGCCAACGTCGTCCCGATGAGCATCTACACCCTGCTCATCGGCGGCGCGCTGAACTCCGTGCTGGTGCCGCAGCTGGTACGCGCCAGGGCCGAGCACGCGGACGGCGGCCGCGCCTACGAACAGCGGCTGGTGACCCTCGTCCTGAGCGTGCTCGCGATCGGCGCCCTGCTGTCGGTCTGGGCCGCCCCGCAGATCGTCTCCGTCTACACCGACGACACGCCCCGGACCCACGCCGCCTTCGAACTCACCGTGGTCTTCGCCCGCTTCCTCCTCCCGCAGATCTTCTTCTACGGGCTCTTCTTCATCTTCGGCCAAGTGCTCAACGCCCGCGGCCGGTTCGGCGCGATGATGTGGACGCCGGTGCTCAACAACATCGTGCTGATCGCGATGTTCGGCGTCTACCTCGGCCTGCTGGCCGGACCCGACCGGATCGAGGACATCACCCCCGGCCAGATCGACCTGCTGGGCATCGTCACCACGGGCGGTATCGCCCTCCAGGGCCTGGCGCTGATCCCGTTCGTACGGGCCGCCGGCTTCCGCTTCCGGCCGCGCTTCGACTGGCGCGGCAGCGGCCTGCGCAAGAGCATCGCGGCCGCCCGCTGGACCCTGCTGTTCGTCCTCGCCAACCTGGTCGCGATGACCGTCGTCACGCACTACGCGGGCGCCGTCGACCAGCAACTGCCCACCGCGGGTGCGGGGTACACCGCCTACAACTACGCCCAGGGCATCTGGATGCTGCCGCAGTCGATCGTCACCGTCTCGCTGGTGACCGCGCTGCTGCCGCGGATGAGTCGCGCGGTCACCGAAGGCCGCCTGGACGACCTGCGCGGCGACCTCTCCCGCGCACTGCGGGTCAGTGGCGTCCTCATCGTTCCGGCGGCGTTCTTCTTCCTGGTCTTCGGCCCGCAGACCGCCCAACTGCTGTTCGCGCACGGCACCGTGGACGCCGCCTCGGCCGCGCCCGCCGGACACATGCTCCAGGCCTTCGGCCTCGGCCTGATCCCCTTCTCCGCCCAGTACCTGCTGCTGCGCGGCTTCTACGCCTTCGAGGACACCCGTACGCCGTTCTGGATGGCCTTTTGGACCAGCGCCGTGAACATCGCCCTGGCCACCGCCTGCTACCTGCTGCTGCCCGCCCGCTGGTCGGTCACCGGGATGGCCGCCGCCTACACCGTCGCGTACGGAATCGGGCTGCTGGTCACCGCGCGGCTGCTGCGCCGGCGGCTCGCCGGACGGCTCGACGGCCGGCGCCTGTGCCGTACGTACGGCAAGCTGACCGGGGCCGCCGCCGCGGCCGGAGCGGCCGGCTGGCTCGCGGCCCGGTCCTGCTCCGGGGTCCCGGTCCCGGAGGGCTGGACCCCCGTCCTGGCCCTGGCCGCCGGGGGGCTGACGATGGCCCTGATCTTTTTGGGCCTGGCCCGCGCCCTGAGGGTCGCCGAGCTGCGCACCCTGCCCGGCCTGCGCTGACCGGGGCGGCTCAGACCGCGTGCGGCCGCGGCCAGGACGCCCGCGCCGCGGCCTCGATCCAGCCGATGACGGCCTGCACCGCGGCGTCGCTCAGCCCGGCCAGCTCCGCCACCGCGGCCTGGTCCCCGGCCGCCGGTGCGACCCCGGCCGCGGTGAGCGCCGCCTGGAGGTCCAGCCGCCGGCGGTCGGGCAGCGCCACCGGCGCCTGCAGCCGCTCCTCGGGGCGCGGGGGAGGGAGCGGCAGGTCATCGGGGTGCGACGGCAGGGCGGGCACCCGGTCCTCCGGGCGGGGCGGCGGCATGAGGAGGTCCAGGGGCAGCGCACGGGTGTCGAGGCGGTCCTCGGCGCGCGGGGGAGCGAGGGCGTAGTCCGGTGTCGCGCCGTACGGCGGGGAAGCGGGGCGGTAGGGCGACATCGGGGCCTCCAGTGCGGTCCGAAAGGGTTCGGCAGGTTCACAAGGGCTCGGGGGTTCGGCGAAGGGCGCGCCAGTTCCGGGGGAGCGGGGGGCGGTTCCGGGAGAGAACCGGGCGGTTCCGGTGAGCGACGCGTCGGTTCTTCTGAGGCCGTCCGATGCGCCTTCGGTTGCGAGAAGGGCGCGGCTTCACCCGATGGGGGTAGGGACGGGCACTCGCTCGACGCGGTTTTGGAACGTTCGATCCAAAATGCTGTATCGTCCTCGAAGCGGGCGAGGTGGGGCTGTCGTGGCGTGCCGTGCCGCCCCCTGCACGTGTGGCCGCCCGGAGTTCCGGGGGCCTTCGCCCGCTCTCGTAGGGATCGATCGGATGGGAAAGGGAGGTCGGGCCGTGCCGCGTGCCGTGTATGTGCTGGCCGTCGGGATCTTCGCCATGGTGACCAGTGAGTTCGTGGTGGCCGGGCTGATGCCGCAGATGGCGGACGGGCTGGGGGTGGGCGTGCCGCAGATCGGCTATCTCATCACCGCCTTCGCGGTGGCCATGGCGGCCGGTGGGCCGTTCCTCACCGTCGCCGTGGTGAGGCTGCGTCAGAAGCTCGCGCTGATGGTGCTGTTCGGAATATTCCTGGCGGGCAATGTGCTCGCCGCCCTCGCGCCGGACTACGGGGTGATGCTGGTGGCGCGGATCGTCACCGGGGTCGCCTCGCAGGCGTTCTTCGGCGTCGCGATGTCGATCTGTGTCCAGCTGACCTTGCCGGAGGTCCGCGGCCGCGCCATCGCGGTGCTGATGAACGGGCTGATGCTCGGCACCCTGCTGGGGCTGCCGCTGTCGACGGTCGTCGGCGAACGCTTCGGCTGGCGGGTGGCGTTCTGGGTCATTTCCGGGATCGCGGTGCCGGCCGCGCTCGCCACACTCGCCGGAGTTCCCCGGCTGGGGCGCGCCGAGGGCGGAGGGAACGTCCGGGAAGAGCTGGTCGTCTTCAGAAATCCCCGGCTGTGGCTGGTGTTCTCCACCAGCACGCTCATCATCGGTGCGACCTTCTCCGCGTTCAGCTATGCCAATCCCATTCTGACGGAGGTCACGGGATTCCGTACCGGAACCGTGCCGCTGCTGCTCATCGGATACGGCGCCGCCACCGTCATCGGCAATACCGTCGTGGGGCGACTGGCGGACCGGTTCACGGTCGGTGTCCAGCTCGCCGGTCTGGTGCTGAATTTCCTCTTTCTGGCCGGGTTCGCGCTGCTGGCTCATCTCGCCGTACCGGCGGTGGCGCTGTTGATGGGAATCGGCCTGGTCGGTGTCACGATGAATCCGGCGATGGCCACGCGTGTGCAACGCACCGGAAACGCCCGGCCGTTGGTGAATACCGTGCATTCGTCCTTCATCACCCTCGGCGTCATCGTGGGTTCCTCGGTCGGCGGTCTGGCGATCGACTCCTTCGGGCTGCGTGCTCCGTTGTGGCTCGGTGCCGCACTGGCCGCCGTCGGGATCGTCACACTGCTGCCCGACCTGCGCCGCCGTCCCGGCACGGTGCCGACGGCCCTGGCGGGAGCCCCCGCGCCGCAGGTCCAGGTGTCCGCTGTCGAGCCGAAGGAGGCCTGCGCGGCGCGGTCCTGACGGCGGACCGATGAATTCCGCCGACCTTTCGGGGGGAATTCGGTGATTGCCACGGGTCGGACACACAACTCTCCCCTGGTGTTCACACTGTGGTGATTACCGCGATGGAAGGCTTCCAAGTGGCCGTATTCCCAACGGCCGGTGCCGGTCGTGCCCCACACATTTCACGGCCCGGTACCACAATTCGGGGAGAGGACACCCTTCGTGGACAAGACCCACATAATTCGCCGTGGCCGCGTGCTGGCCATCGCCGCCACCACCGTCATGGTGGCGGTGGCCGTGCAGATCCCGGCCGGTGCGACGGCCACCCCGGCCGCACCGCGCGGTTCCGTCACCGCCTATGACGACACGTACTACGACGACGCCATGGGCAAGACCGGCCAGGAGCTCAAGGGCGCGCTGCACCGGATCATCAGCGAGACCCAGACCGGAAAGCTGACCTATTCCCAGGTCTGGGACGCCCTGAAGGACACCGACGAGGACCCGGCAAACAGCGCGAACGTCATTCAGCTGTACACCGGAAAGTCCCAGAGCAAGAACTCCAACGGCAGCAATCCGGACGACTGGAACCGCGAGCACGTCTGGGCGAAGTCGCACGGCGACTTCGGCACCGACACCGGCCCCGGAACCGACATCCACCATCTGCGGCCGGCGGATGTGTCCGTCAACAGCACCCGCGGGAACAAGGACTTCGACAACGGCGGTACGGAGGTCGGCGAGGCGCCGGGCAACTACACCGACGGCGACTCCTTCGAGCCCCGCGACGCGGACAAGGGCGATGTCGCCCGCATGATCCTCTACATGGCCGTCCGCTACGACGGCGAGGACGGCTTCCCGGACCTGGAGCCCAACGACAAGGTCGACAACGGCAGCCAGCCGTACCTCGGCCGGCTCTCGGTCCTGAAGGAGTGGAGCCGGCAGGACCCGCCGTCCGCCTTCGAGCAGCGCCGCAACCAGGTGATATTCGACAAGTACCAGCACAACCGGAACCCGTTCATCGACCACCCCGAGTGGGTCAACGAGATCTGGTAACCGCAACCGGGCCGGGTTCGGCCGTGGGGGGGGGGGGGGGGGGGGGGGGGGGGGGGGGGGGGGGGGGGGGGGGGGGGGGGGGGGGGGGGGGGGGGGGGGGGGGGGGGGGGGGGGGGG
>NZ_JBVIRA010000033.1:32066-87208 GCF_055576575.1 Streptomyces sp. NPDC033270 | reverse complement strand
CCCCCCCCCCCCCCCCCCCCCCCCCCCCCCCCCCCCCCCCCCCCCCCCCCCCCCCCCCCCCCCCCCCCCCCCCCCCCCCCCCCCCCCCCCCCGCCACCGGTCCCGCCATGTGCCGTACCGGCCTACTTCACCGTCCGTGCCTACCTCACCGGTGTGAAGTCCCGCGCCCCGATGTACTCCGGGCGCCGGACCGGGGCCGCGAACGGCTCCACCGCCGCGTTCTCCACGCTGTTGAAGACGATGAAGACGTTGCTGCGCGGGTACGGGGTGATGTTGTCGCCCGAGCCGTGCATGGCGTTGCAGTCGAACCAGGTCGCCGAACCGGCCCTGCCGGTGAACAGGCGGATGCTGTGCTTGTCCGCCATCTTCGTGAGGACCTCGTCCGAGGGGATGCCCGCGTCCTGCATCTGCAGGGACCGCTTGTAGTTGTCCTTCGGCGTCTCGCCCTCGCAGCCCACGAAGTGCTGGTGCGAGCCGGGCATGATCATCAGGCCGCCGTTGGTGTCGTAGTTCTCCGTCAGCGCGATCGAGACCGACACGGTGCGCATGTTCGGCAGACCGTCCTCGGCGTGCCAGGTCTCGAAGTCCGAGTGCCAGTAGAAGCCGGAGGCACCGAAGCCGGGCTTCACATTGATCCGCGACTGGTGGACGTAGACGTCCGAACCGAGGATCTGACGGGCACGGCCGACCACACGCGGGTCGGAGACCAGCTTGGCGAACACCTCGCTGATCTTGTGCACCTCGAACACGGACCGTACGCTCTGCGACTTCGGCTCGACGATGGAGCGCGGGTCCGCGCGCATCGTCGGGTCGAGCACGAGCCGGTCCAGTTCGGCGCGGTACACCGCGACTTCCTCCGCCGTCAGCAGTTCCCCGATGGCGAAAAAGCCGTCGCGTTCGAAGTCGCTCAGCTCGGACGGCGCGAACGGGCCGGCCGCTCCGGGCTGCGACCACACCACCGGGTCCTTCCGCGGGGTGATCACCTCAGCGGCCCCACGGGTCGGGTACAGGTCGGCGGTGCGCTCGGGTGCGGTGGTCATGGTGTTGCCTTCCTCTCCTCTCGTACGGAATCTGGCTCTGTGTGCGCGTGGTGCCTTCCTCGGCTCTGCCGGACGGGGCAGGTCGGGTGACGCCTCAGACCGCTTCGGGCTCGGTCTCGGGTTCGGTGAGAAGCGGGTAGACCCCGTTCTCGTCGTGGTCCTCACGGCCGGTGACCGGCGGGTTGAAGACGCACAGGCAGCGGAAGTCCTGCTTGATCCGCATGGTGTGCTTCTCATGCCCGTCGAGGAGGTACATCACGCCGGGCGTGATGGTGTGCTTCTCGCCGGTCTCGTCGTTGGTCAGCTCGGCCTCGCCCTCGACGCAGACGACGGCCTCGATGTGGTTCGCGTACCACATCGACGTCTCCGTACCGGCGTACAGCACGGTCTCGTGCAGCGAGAAGCCGACGCGCTCCTTGGCGAGCACGATGCGCTTGCTCTCCCACGTGCCGGACGCTGCCTTGACGTGGCGGTCGGTGCCTTCGATGTCCTGGAAGGATCGGACGATCACGGTGAGTCGGTGCCTTTCTGTGGAACGGTTAAGGAACTCTGAGCCGGTCAGGCGCAGTCGCGGACCGCGCGGGCGAGGGTGCGAAGGCCCTCGTCCAGCTCCTCGGGGGTGGTCGTCAGTGCGGGCAGCAGCTTGACGACCTCGCTCTCCGGGCCGGAGGTCTCGATCAGCAGACCCAGCTCGAAGGCGCGCTTGGCGATCTTGCCCGCGAGGGGCTTGTCGATGCACTCCAGGCCCCACACCAGACCGCGGCCGCGGTACTCGGCGATGGCCTGGGGGTGCTCCTCGACGATGGCCTTCAGGTGCGCTTCGACGATCTCACCGCGGGCGAGAGTCTGCTTCTCCATCTGGCCGTCGGCCCAGTAGGTGTCCAGCGCGGCGGCGGCGGTCACGAAGGCCGGGTTGTTGCCGCGGAAGGTGCCGTTGTGCTCGCCCGGCTCCCAGATGTCCAGCTCGGGCTTGAACAGGGTCAGCGCGAGCGGCAGGCCGTAGCCGCTGATGGACTTCGAGACGGTGACGATGTCCGGCACGATGCCCGCCTCCTCGAAGGAGAAGAAGGCACCCGTACGGCCGCAGCCCATCTGGATGTCGTCGACGATCAGCAGCATGTCCTGGCGCTCGCACAGCGCGGCGAGCTCGCGCAGCCACTCGACGCGCGCGACGTTGATGCCGCCCTCGCCCTGCACGGTCTCCACGATCACGGCCGCGGGCTTGTTCAGGCCGGAGCCCTGGTCCTCCAGCAGCCGCTCGAACCACAGGAAGTCGGGGGTCTGCCCGTCCAGGTAGTTGTCGAACGGCATCGGGGTGCCGTGCACCAGCGGGATGCCGGCGCCGGCCCGCTTCATGGAGTTGCCGGTGACCGCGAGCGCGCCCAGCGACATCCCGTGGAAGGCGTTGGTGAAGGACACGATCGACTCGCGGCCCTTGACCTTGCGGGCCAGCTTCAGCGCGGCCTCGACGGAGTTGGCGCCCGTCGGGCCCGGGAACATGACCTTGTAGGGCAGGTCGCGCGGCCGCAGGATGATGTTCTGGAACGACTCCAGGAACGCCCGCTTGGCCGTGGTGGACATGTCCAGGCCGTGGGTGATGCCGTCGCGCTCGATGTAGTCGATCAGGGCGCGTTTGAGTACGGGGTTGTTGTGCCCGTAGTTGAGCGAACCGGCGCCGGCGAAGAAGTCGAGGTAGGTGTGCCCGTCCTCGTCGGTCAGTCGGCTGCCCTGGGCGCGGTCGAAGACGGTGGGCCAGCCACGGCAGTAGCTGCGCACCTCCGACTCCACGGTCTCGAAGACGCTCAGATCGGGCTGGGTGATGGTCACAGCATGCTCCTGGGAGACGAGTGCGAAGGATGAGGAAGTCTGTGGGTGGGGGGCTGGGCGGTGCCGGCGGTCTCAGAGGGTGATGCCGGATCCGTGGGGCCGCTGCGGCGTGGTGGCCGCGCGGCCCGGGGCGCTACTGCCCGGGGGCCGGTGGAGTGAACGGGCCTATGAGGTGCAGCACCTCCGGCTCGTGGCCCTGCTCGGGGAACAGCCCCGCGTCGAAGAGCACCTCGCGCTTCACGGGCACGCGGTGCCGCTCGGCGAAGGACGCGAACAGCCGGTTGGATGCCGCGTTGTCGGGGGTGATGGTGGTCTCGACGAAACGAATGCCCAGCTCGTCCACGGCCCGGGTGGTCAGCCCGTCCAGAAGCGCGGCCGCCAGGCCCTTGCCGCGGTGCGCGTCGTCGACGGCGATCTGCCACACGACAAGGGTCTCCGGGCGCTCGGGACGGAGGTAACCGGTGAGGAACGCGGCCGGCTCGCCGTCCGCGTCGCGGGCGACGACGGAGGTGGCGGCGAAGTCGCGACACCACAGCAGGTAGCTGTAGGACGAGTTGAGGTCCAGCACCCGCGAGTCGCGGGCGATGCGCCAGATTGCTGCTCCGTCCTCCACCCGTGGGGTGTCGAGCTTGAAGCCCTCCGGAAATTCTCCGATATCGCTGCGGGCACCTGCATGGTCTGCTTGTGCGGCGGTCATGGGAATTAAATTTACCCAGGGAAAAAGGAAATTGCATCGCGAGCAGGGGTTACACAAGCGCCCGGGATGTGTTATCGCGCGGGGGCGCCCGAGCGCGCGATGCCGTAGAAGGTTGTCCCGATTTGACCAGGAGGTTCGGGGTGAAACGGACACCCTGTGTAGTCGGTCACAGCTCCGTAACAGCCGCGAGATGCGTCCGAATTACGGTATCTGACGCTAGCGAAATCTTGGCGTTTGAGCTGCGGAAAAGCGGGCAGAAGAATACGGAAGGCTATGCGTACAAGAAATTGGGAATTCGCCTTCAGTGGCCCTGCTGGAAGCCAGGAAACCCGCCCGGCAAGGCCGTGGCAAGACTCATGACAACGGCTGCAAGAACCTGCAGCCGGTTTTGGTGAAACGTCCGGCGAAACGTCGGTGGAATCCGTCCCGGAAGGGTCCGGCCGGGCCTGTCGCCGCGGCCCGGACAACCACTTGGCCGGCCCTTGGCCGCGGCTCGCCCGCCCGACCGGACAACCGCTCGGCCGATGCGCGACCACCCCGGCCCGACCGCCCGGTCGGGCCGCCTAGAGTGCCGGTATGACGTCCATGAGCGAAGGTGCGGTGCTGCACCTCAAGGGGAGGGTCCTCGTCGGGCCGGACGACGTGCGCGACGAGCTGTGGGTCGTCGGCGGCCGGGTGACGTTCGACCGGCCGGCCCTGGCACGCGATGCCACCACGGTCGAGGGCTGGGCGCTGCCGGGCCTGGTCGACGCCCACTGCCATGTGGGTCTGGACGCGCACGGCCCGGTGGACGCGCCGACCAGCGAGAAGCAGGCGCTCACCGACCGTGACGCCGGCACCCTGCTGATCCGCGACGCCGGGTCGCCCTCCGACACCCGCTGGATCGACGAGCGCGACGACCTGCCCCGGATCATCCGCGCCGGCCGCCACATCGCCCGTACCAGGCGCTACATCCGCAACTACGCGCATGAGATCGAGCCCGAGGACCTGGTCGCCTACGTCGCCCAGGAGGCCCGCCGCGGCGACGGCTGGGTCAAGCTCGTCGGGGACTGGCTCGACCGCTCCACCGGCGATCTCTCGGCGTGCTGGCCCCGCGGCGCGGTCGAGGCGGCCATCGCCGAGGCGCACCGGCTCGGCGCCCGGGTGACCGCCCACTGCTTCGCCGAGGACTCCCTGGCGCCGCTGGTCGAGGCCGGTATCGACTGCATCGAGCACGCCACCGGACTCACCGAGGACACCATCCCGCTCTTCGCCGAGCGGGGCGTCGCCATCGTCCCCACCCTCGTCAACATCGCCACCTTCCCCCGGCTCGCGGACGGCGGCGCGGCGAAGTTCCCGCGCTGGGCGGACCATATGCGACGCCTCCACGCGCGCCGCTACGACACCGTGCGGGCCGCGTACGACGCCGGCGTGCCCGTGTTCGCCGGCACCGACGCCGGGGGCTCGCTCGCCCACGGCCTGGTGGCCGACGAGGTCGTCGAGCTGACCAGGGCCGGGCTGCCCGCCGTGGCCGCGCTGTCCGCCACCACCTGGGGCGCGCGGGACTGGCTCGGCCGTCCCGGCCTCACCGAGGGCGCCCCGGCGGACCTGGTGGTCTACGAGAGCGACCCGCGCGAGGACGTACGGGTACTGGCGGCGCCCCGCAGGGTGGTGCTGCGGGGGCAGGTCGTCGGCTAGCGGCACCTCTGGGTGTGCGGTCCGAGGGGCCGGGGCCGGTCGGGCTCCGGCCCCTCGCCGTGCGCGGCCGGACGGCGCCGCCTGCGGCGTCGACGGCGTCAACGGTGGCGCCCTGGCGCGGCGGGCGGGTGAACCGCGCCGGTCAACCCGGATCACCCGGTCGGTGGGGCGGCTGTGACGCGGGTGATGCACCGTGCCGCGGGAATCGAATGAAGGCGCGAAAACCACCCATTGGGATGAACTAACCTCGCGTGGCTGCCTGTTCACCCTCGGTGCGGACACGATGTGCGGGTCGAGGTCGCCGGCCCGCGTGATGTCCCCCATTGGCGCGGTCGGCGGCTCCATTTCTCTCGTGGGGGTTCCACACACGTGTCCACCAGTCCCACCTACTTCTCCGGCATGCCCAGGCGCCTCGCCGCGACCGTCGTCGCCACCGCACTGACGGCCGGCTCCGCCGTGCTGCTCGGTGCCGCCCCCGCGCACGCAACCGGAGACCACGGCTCGACCCGCGGCACGGCCGGCGCGGTCGTGCTGCGCACCGGGCTGAACGTCGGTCTGCTCGACAAGGCGGCCGACGTCCCGCTGAACGTCGTCCTGAACGAGGTGCGCGCACCGGCCTCCGCCGAGAAGACCGCGCTCAGCGTCGACCTCGACGGCGTCGACAAGGGCAAGCCGTTCAGTGTGCTGCGCACCGACGTCGCCACCGCACGGGCCACCGCCGACCGCCGCAGGTCCGAGGGCTACGCCAACCTGGTGCACGCCAAGGTCCGGCTGCCCGGTCTGCCGCTGCTGTCCCTGATCGAGGTCCAGCAGGTCACCGCCAAGGCGGTGTGCGAGGCGGGCGAGCGGCCCCGCGCCGAGTCCCATGTGCTGGGCGACGTCCGCGTCCTGGGCAAGAAGGTCACGCTCACGGCGGGCGGCACGACCGAGGTCAAGGTGCCGGGCGTCGGCGACGTGCGGCTCGACCTGTCCAAGAAGAGCGTCGCCGACCGGAGCGCCGCGGCCACCGCGCTCGAACTGAACGTCTCGGTCAATCCGTTGAAGCTCAACGTCGCCGACGTGCGCGGCCGGGTCACCCTCGCCCGGGCCACCTGCACCGCCCCGCACGGCAAGACGCCCGAGCAGGGCGGCTCCGGCGGCAGCGGCGGCCCGTCGCAGCCGGACGGCGGCAGCAAGCCGGCCGGTGGCAGCAAGCCGGCCGGCGGCGGCACCGAGGTGAGCCAGGCCGGCTCCGGGGCCGACTCCCACAACCTCGCGGAGACCGGCGGCAGTTCGGCCACCTGGTTCCTGGCCGGTGGCGCGGCCCTGCTGCTCGCCGCGGGCGCCGGATCGACGGTCTACGCACGCCGCCGCCGCGCCGCCGCACCGCAGGGCGGCCGCGGCTGACAGCCCCGTACCCCGTGCCGGTGCTGTGGGGGCGCCGTGCGGGGTACGGCCCGGGGTGCGCCGTTACGTGCCGGAGGCGGCGCGTGACGGCGCACCCCGCCTGCCGTGCGGCCCGGCCGCTGCCGGCTCAGCGGCCGGCCGGGGCGGCTGGGACGGCCGCTGTGTCCCCGGCCCGGCGGTAGTGGTCGAACTGGGTCACACCCTGATAGCCGTAGCTCTCGGGGTGCAGTTCGTGCAGGGCGACGCCGCATCGGGCGAGCGGGCCGAGGAGGTCCGACAGCAGCGCCCCGGCCCTGGCGATGAAGGCGGCCTTCTCCGCGGCGCTGTTCGTGCCGAGGGTGAGGCTCGCCTCCACGTGCGCGTCGCGGCCGCCGGTCAGGGGCCTGCCGGCGACGAAGTAGCTGCCGGCCGGAACCGGGTTGACGTGGACGATGGTGCGCGCCGCGGACTTGCCCAGGGCCGAGACCGCCAGCCCGGTCAGCCCCTCGGCGAGGGCGCGCTGGACGTCGGCGGGGAGGTCGGGGTCGGTGACGGTCACCCGGAAGTACGGCATGGCTCTCCTCGGCAGATGCTGGGTCCGCGTCCGCCCGGTCGGGCGGCACGGAGCAAGCCTCGCCAACCTGGCACCATAGATCCAACGCATGGATGTCATAGGTATATGAGGGCGCCGCATGACCGTGAACCTCGCCCAACTGAGGGCGTTCCTCGCCGTCGTCGACGCGGGCGGCTTCAGCGCGGCCGCCGCCGAGCTGGGCCTGAGCCAGTCCGCGGTGTCGCACGCCGTCGCCTCCCTCGAACGCGAGCTGACCGCCCCGCTGCTGGTCCGCGCCACCCCGGTGCGGACCACGGCGCTCGGCGAGCGGGTCCTGCCGCACGCCCGCATCGCGCTGTCGGCGACCCGGTCCGTGGAGCAGATCGCGGCCGACGCCGGCGAGACCATGACCGGCACGGTGCGGCTGGCCTCCACACCGACGGTCTGCCAGGGGCTGGTCCCCGGCCTGCTCCGGCACTGGCGCGAGGACCAGCCGCGGATCACGGTGCGGGTCTTCGAGGGGGACAGCGCCGAGGTGGCGACCTGGCTGGAGGAGGGGACCGCCGATGCCGCCGTCCTGATCGACCCCCCGCCCGGCCCCGGCATCCAGCTCGCCATGGACGGCTACCGTGCCCTGCTGCCGCGCGACCACCCCCTGGCGGACGAGCCGGCCGTCGACATCCGCGACCTGGAGGACGACCAGTTCCTGATCTCGCCCAACGGCTGTGAGGCCCGCATCCGCACCATCCACAGCCTGGCCGGGCTGCGCTTCACCCCCGCGCACCGGGTACGGGACCTGGCGACCCTGATCAGCATGGTGCAGGCCGGTATCGGCGTGACCGTGCTGTCCGAGGTCTCCCGCTCGCTGATCCCCCCGGATCTGGTGCTGCTGCCGCTGGAGCCGCAGACCTCGCGCCGTCTGGTACTGAGCGGACCGCAGTCCCGCCCCTGGCACCCGGCGGTCCGCACCCTGGCGGAGTCGGCCGCCGGACATCTGGCCCGCCTCGCCTCCGCGCCTCCAGGACTGGCGCAGCAAGCGCCTTAGGGCCTGTCCGAGGGTCCGGGTCGGACAAGCCCTAGCCCCGCCCGAGGACCTCCGCCAGCGCCGCGGCGAACCGGTCCGTCGTCGCGCGGTCCCGTACCGCCAGCCGCAGCCAGTCCGGGCCCAGGCCGGGGAAGGTGTCGCCCCGGCGCACCGCGAAGCCGCGCTCCCGCAGCCCGGCGCGTACCTCCGCCGCGCCCGGCAGCCGGATCAGCACGAACGGGCCCGCCGCCGGACCGGCCACCCGGATCTGCCCGAACTCGCCCAGCCGGGCCAGCAGATGGGCCCGGTCCGCGGCGATCTCCTCGGCCGCCGCGGCGGCCTCCGCCAGCGCCCCGGGCGCGCAGCACGCCTCGGCGGCGGCCAGCGCAGGGCTGGAGACCGGCCACAGCGGCTGCGCCCGCTCCAGGGCGGCGACGGTGTCCGCGCCGGCCAGCACATAGCCGATCCGCAGCCCCGCCAGCCCCCAGGTCTTGGTGAGACTGCGCAGCACCACCAGCCCGGGCAGATCCGTGCGCGCGGCCAGCGACTCCCGCTCGCCGGGCACCGCGTCCATGAACGCCTCGTCCACCACCAGCGTCCGGCCCGGCCGCGCCAGCCGCGCCAGCACCGCCGCGGGGTGCAGCACGGACGTCGGATTGGTGGGGTTGCCGACGACGACCAGATCCGCGTCCCGCGGCACCGCCTCCGGATCCAGCCGGAAGCCGTCCCGCTCGTCGAGCAGCACCCGCCCGACGTCGTGCCCGGCGTCCCGCAGCGCCGCCTCCGGCTCGGTGAACTGCGGATGCACCACCACCGGCCGACGGGCCGGCAGGGCCCGCGCGATCAGGACGAACGCCTCCGCGGCGCCCGAGGTCAGCAGCACCCGCTCGGCGGGCAGCCCGTGCCGTGCGGCGACCGCGCGGCGGGCCGACCGTCCGTCCGGGTAGGCGGCGAGACCGTCCAGGGACGCGGCGATGCGGTCCTTGAGCCAGGCCGGGGGAGTGCCGGTGCGGACGTTGACCGCCAGATCCGTCAGCCCGGCGTCCGCGCCCCGCACCTCGGCGTCGCCGTGATGCCGCAGATCGGGCTCGGGGGACGGGGCGTTCGGGCCGGGCTCGCGCAGCCCTACCGACTCGGTGGAAGCGGACATGCTCACCGTTCCCCGGCGCGCGCCGGCACCGCGGCGGCGGCCGGCCACGCCGCGCCGCCCGCCAACGTCTCGCGGTAGCGCTCCATGACCACCTCGGCCACCTCGGCGCCGGTGCCGATCGGCTGCGCGCCGTACACCTCGGTGTCGGGATACGCCGCGGCCCAGCCCTCGGTCTGCATGCACAGCCGCTCGAACAGGCCACCGGGGAAGAAGAAGTACGGCAGGACCACGATCCGGTTCGGACCGTCCGCTCCGGGCGCGGTCGCGGCCAGCGCCCGGCACCGGTCCAGGCCCGCCGGCACATCGGGCGCCGCCTGGGTGACGAACGCGGTCTCCACGCCCGCGAAGCCGCGCCCCTCCCACAGCAGCCGCGCGGCCCGTGCGACCTCGGCGTTGGCGTAGGGGTCGCTCGACCCGCGCCCCACCAGCAGCACCGTCGTACGGGCCCGGTCCTGGGGCCGGCGGGTGCCGCCGCCCAACGCCTCGTCCAGCCGCTGCTCCAGCGCCTGCAGCAGCCGGGGGTGCGGGCCCGGCTCGGCGCTGCAGGCGAAGCCCAGTCCCGGGTGGCGCACGGCGGCCCGCTCCAGTGCCTCGGGCAGCGTCGAACCGCCCGGCCCGGTCGGCGTCAGCAGCAGCGGTACGGCGGCGACGCGGGTCGCGCCCCGCTCGGCCAGCTCGTCGACGGCGTCGTCCAGCGGCATCGGCGCACCCGGCAGACCGAAGAACCCGCCGGCGACGAGCAGGTCGGGGTGGCGCGCGGCGAGCAGGTGCACCAGGGCGCGGAGGGCCTCGGCCCCGTCCTCGTCACGGGTGCCGTGACCGGCGATGAGCAGTGCGGGAGGGGTGGTCACTGGGTCTCCTTGGTGCCGGTGTTTCGCCGTCGGTGCTTCGTCGCCGATGACCCCCGTCCGCCGGCCCGGGCCACGGCGGGGCGGGCTGAGGGGGGTCATGACGATATCGGCACCCGTGAGCGGAGCGGTGGCCGCTCCCTACCTACCAGCGGTAAGCACACCGTTCTCCGTTACTGCCGGCGCCGCGAGCGCGCAGGTGGCACGGGCCGGCCGGCCGGGCGGCGCCGACTTCCGCTTGCCCGCCACCAGTTCGGCGCCCGGCCCCGCGGCCAGCAGCGCGGCCGCCTCGGCCACGCTCGGCGTGCCGACGGCGGCGGCCGCGGCCGGGGACGGATGCGGTACCCGTACGGCCGCCAGCGCCGCCGCCGGGAACGACAGCAGCGGCACCCCGAGCCGGCGCGCGGCCCCGGTCAGCCCCGGCTCGGCGGCCTTGGCGGCCACCGTCGCCAGCGCCGCGACCGGCCGGTCCGCCAGCCCCGCCGCCGCCCGTGCGGCCGTGATCAGTTCCAGCACCTCGCCGACCGGGACGCCGCGGCTCGCGCCCACACCGGCGATCAGCGGCGCACCGGGCCCGCCGGCGCGGTCGGCCGCCCGGCGGCTCACGGCGCGCCGGCTCCCCGGCCGAAGGCCACCAGGCCGTGCCGGCCCTCAAGGACCGCGGTGAGCTGCGCGGCCGGGCCGGCCGCGATCGGCTCACCCGGCCACCGCACGCCGAGCGCCGCCAGCGCGTCCCGGGCCGCCCCGGGGTCGGGGTGCGTGGCGCGCAGCGAGACCAGGGGGACCCGGGGCAGTCCGCTGCCGGACGGATGCGGGGCCTCGCCCCAGTCGAGCAGGAAGGGCGTCAGGCCCCGGGCCCGCTCCGGGGGCGTCAGCTGCCAGGCGATCCGTGCGCCTTCGGGGGTCCGCCGGGCCATCGCCGTCGGATCGCCGGGGTCCGCGCCGCGGGCCCGGGCCTCGGCGACCCGGTCGGCGATCCCGGTGACCCGCACCGCCCAGGTGACCAGCCGTGGCCCGGTCAGCGCGTCGATGCCGAACCACCGCGGTCCGGCCGGCGCCGGCTGCTCCGGGTCGGGCCCGACGATCTCGAAGTACGCCCCGCCGCCCAGGTCCAGCAGATGGTTGCGGGTGCCCCGGCCCGGATGGCTGCCGCCGCGCACCGGACGCACACCGGTCAGCTCCGCGACCTCGGCGACGGTGCCCTCCAGGTCGGGCGTGGCATAGACGAGGTGGTCGAGGACGGCGGGTGCCCCGGCCGTACCGGCGGCCCCCCTCACCGCGCGGCCCCGTACGCCGCCGCGCCCCGCGCCGCGCTCGTCGCCAGCCGTCCGGCCAGCGACGGCTCCGCCGCCCAGTGCACATGCAGATACGACGCATGCACCCCACCGGTCACAAAGCCCTCCACCCGCCGCTCGGGGTGGGTCAGCCCCCACGCCGGCTCCGCACCCGCGCCCGGTTCCAGAACCGTACGGTGGAACTCATGGCCGCGCACCCGCGTCCCGGCCGCGGCCAGCGCGTTGTCCCGCAGCGCCACCGCCTCCCGGTAGCCGAGGGTGAGCCGCTCGGTCATCCGGGCCTCGGCGGGCAGCACCCCGCACATCGGCTTCCCGTCGATCGCGCGGGAGAGGTACAGCAGGCCGGCGCACTCGGCGGACACCGGCGCCCCGGAGGCGGCCAGTTCGGCCACCGCGGCGCGCAGCGGGGCGTTCGCCGACAGATCCGGCGCATACACCTCGGGGAAGCCGCCGCCGATCACCAACCCGTCGGTGCCGGGCGGCAGTTGTTCGTCCCGCAGCGGGTCGAAGGGGGCCACCTCGGCGCCCGCGGCGGCCAGCAGCTCGGCGTGCTCGGCGTACGAGAAGGTGAACGCGGCGCCGCCGGCGACGGCGATCAGCGGCGTCTTCGCGGCGCCGCCCGCCGCCCCGGTGCCCGTCGCCGCCACCTCCGCCGCCGGATCCCACGGCGCGTCCGGCAACTCCGGCACCGTACGGGCCAGCGCCAGCAGCGCCTGGAGGTCGCAGCCCGCGCGCACCCGTGCGGCCAGTTCGCGCACCGACGCAAGCGCCTCGGCCCGCCGTTCGGCGACCGGCACCAGCCCCAGATGCCGCGACGGCGTACCGGCCCGCCCGTCACGGCGCAGCGCGCCCAGCACCGGCACCCCGGAGGAGTCCATCGCCTCCCGCAGCAGCGCCTCATGGCGGTCCGAGCCGACCTTGTTGAGGATCACCCCGGCCAGCCGCACCTCCGGGTCCCAGGACGCGAAGCCGTGCACCAGCGCGGCCACCGACCTCGACTGCGAGGACGCGTCCACCACCAGCACCACCGGCGCCCGCAGCAGCTTGGCGACCTGCGCCGTGGACGACAGCTCGCCCCTCCCCGACGCCCCGTCGAACAGGCCCATCACGCCCTCGACGAGCGCGAGATCGGCGCCCGCCGCGCCGTGCAGGAACAGCGGTGCGATCCGGTCCGGCCCGCACAGATAGGCGTCCAGGTTGCGGCCGGGGCGGCCGGTCGCCAGGGAGTGGTAGCCGGGGTCGATGTAGTCGGGACCCACCTTGTGCGGCGACACCGTGAGCCCGGCCTCGGCGAACGCCGCCATCAGGCCGGTGGCCACCGTCGTCTTGCCCGCGCCCGACGACGGCGCGGCGATCACCAGCCGTGGAATCGACCCGTTGCTCATGCCCGGCTCACCATTCGATGCCCCGCTGACCCTTCTGCCCCGCGTCCATGGGGTGCTTGACCTTCGTCATGTCCGTCACCAGGTCGGCGTGGTCCAGCAGCGGCTGGGGGGCGCCGCGCCCGGTGATGACGACGTGCTGCGTACCGGGGCGGTCGCGCAGCACCGACACCACCTCCTCGGTGTCGATCCAGCCCCACTTCAGCGGGTAGGCGAACTCGTCGAGCACCAGCAGCTTGTAGGTCTCCGCGGCGAGGTCCCGCTTGACCTGCTCCCAGCCCTCGCGCGCCGCGTCCTCACTGGAGGCGATGTCGCGCTGCACCCAGGACCAGCCCTCGCCCATCTTGTGCCAGGCGACGGTGCCGCCCTCGCCGGAGTCGCCGAGCACCTTCAGCGCCCGCTCCTCGCCGACCTTCCACTTCGCCGACTTCACGAACTGGAACACCCCGACCGGCCAGCCCTGGTTCCAGGCGCGCAGCGCCAGCCCGAAGGCGGCGGTGGACTTGCCCTTGCCCTGGCCGGTGTGGACGAAGACCAGCGGGCGGTTGCGGCGCTGGCGGGTGGTGAGCCCGTCGTTCGGTACGACGGACGGCTGTCCCTGCGGCATTACGCGGCCTTCCTGTTGGCGTGATCGGTCCTGTTGCCCTGCACGGTCCGTACGAGCGCGGAGACGCTGTCCGCGCGCAGCTCGTCGAGGGTGACGGCCGTGCCCTGCAGATCCCGGGCCAGTTCGCCCGCGAGCCCCAGCCGCACCGGGCCCGCCTCGCAGTCCACGACCACCGAAGCGGTGCCCTCGGCGGCCAGCAGCCGGGCGGCGCGGGCGGCCCGCGCGACCGGCTCGGGGCCGCCGGTCGCCCGCCCGTCGGTGACCACCACCAGCAACGGGCGGCGCGAGGCGTCCCGCATCCGCTCCACCCGCAGCACCTCGTGGGCCCGCAGCAGCCCCTCCGACAGCGGCGTCCGGCCGCCGGTCGGCAGCTGCTCCAGGCGCGCGGCACCCGCCTCGACCGACGACGTCGGGGGCAGCGCCAGCTCGGCGCCGGCGCCCCGGAAGGTGATCATGCCGATCTTGTCGCGCCGCTGGTAGGCGTCCAGCAGCAGCGAGAGCACCGCGCCCTTGACCGCGCTCATCCGCTTGCGCGCCGCCATCGAACCGGACGCGTCCACGACGAACAGCACGAGATTGCCCTCGCGGCCCTCGCGCACCGCCTCGCGCAGATCGTCCCTGCGCACGACCAGGCCGCTGCCCCGCCGCCCGCGCGCGTGCTGATGCGGGGCCGCGGCCTGCACGGTCGCGGCCAGGTGCAGCTTGCCCAGGGCGCCCCGGGGGCGCCGGGCCCCGGTCGTCCGGCCGTGCGCGGTACGGGCACGGGAGCGGCGGCCGTCGGCGCCCTCGCCCAGGCCCGGTACGTCCAGCCGGCGCGTCCGGAACGGCTCGGCGGCCCCGACGGCCGGCTTCTCACCGGCCGCGCCCGCCTGCGGCCGGGGCTCGGGCTCGGACGTCTCGGGCGCCTGGGGGGACTCGGGGGCCTGCGGGGCCTGGCGCTCCTGCTGGTGCGGCAGTTCGGCTTCCGGCTGCTGCGGCGACTCCTGCGGCCCGCCCTCCTGCGGCGGCGGCGCACCGCCCGGACCGCCCCCGTCGGGGCCGCCGTCCGGACCGTCCGGCTCCGGATCGTCCTCGCCGTCCGCGCCCTCGTCCGCCCCGCCGAACTCCTCCAGCGTCCGGTCGAGCTTGTCCTCGTCCAGGCCGGGGGCGTCGAACGGATTGCGGCGCCGACGGTGCGGCAGCGCCAGCAGCGCCGCCTGCCGGACGTCCTCCTCCCGGACGTCCGTGCGCCCCGCCCAGGCGGCCAGCGCCGTGGCGGTGCGCGCCATCACGATGTCCGCGCGCATCCCGTCCACCTCGAAGGCGGCACAGGTCGCCGCGATCTGGCGGAGCGCCGCGTCCCCCAGCACCACGCTCGGCAGCAGCTCCCGGGCGGCGCTGATGCGCCCGCGCAGCCCGTCCTCCTCGGCCGCCCAGCGCGCCGCGAAGCCGGCCGGATCGGCGTCATAGGCCAGCCGCCGGCGGACCACCTCCACCCGCTGCTCCGGCTCGCGCGAGGCCGCGACCTCGACCGTGAGCCCGAACCGGTCCAGCAACTGCGGCCGCAGCTCACCCTCTTCGGGGTTCATGGTGCCCACGAGCAGGAAGCGGGCCGCGTGCCGTACGGAGACGCCCTCGCGCTCGACGTAGGAGGCGCCCATGGCGGCGGCGTCCAGCAGCAGGTCCACCAGGTGGTCGTGGAGGAGGTTGACCTCGTCGACGTACAGGATGCCGCGGTGCGCGTCCGCCAGCAGTCCCGGCTCGAAGGCCTTCACGCCCTCCGACAGGGCCCGCTCGATGTCCAGCGCGCCGACCAGCCGGTCCTCTGAGGCGCCGACGGGCAGCTCGACCATGCGCGTCGGGCGCTGCTCGACGGCGCCCGGCTCGTGCGGCCCGTCAGGGCAGCCGGGGTCGGGGGCGGCCGGCGCGCAGGCGAAGCGGCAGCCGCCGACCACGTCGACCGCCGGCATCAGGGCCGACAGCGCGCGGACCGCGGTGGACTTGGCGGTGCCCTTCTCGCCGCGCACCAGCACCCCGCCGACCGCGGGGCTCACCGCGTTCAGCAGCAGCGCCAGCCGCAGATCGTCCATCCCGACGACCGCGGTGAAGGGGTACTGCGGGGTCGTGTTGTGCACCGTTGTCATGCCTTGTCATCCTCCACGTCGCCGGCCCGATCCGTCCCATGCGTACCCCTCACGGCGCCCCCGGAGGCACGAACGGCAGCCCCTCCGGCACCCCTTGCTCGATCAGCCGCCACAGCGCGTCCGTGTCCGCGTGCTCCTCGATCAGATCGCCCAGCCGGTCCAGCTGCTCCTCGCGCAGCGCGGCGAAGCTCGTGTCGGGGGCCGGGACGAAGGCCCGCCCCGCGTCGGCCGCCACCCGCCGCAGGAACGCCCGGCGGAAGCCGTCGCTCTCCAGCGAGCCGTGCCAGTGCGTGCCCCACACGGAGCCGACCCGGCAGCCGTCCAGGCCGCGCCCTTGGTCATCGGAGAAGAACGCCTCGTCGCCGCCGGTCACTTCGGCGACGCCGTGGTGGATCTCGTACCCCTCCACCGGCTCGCCCAGCGCCTGCCCGACCGGCCGCGCGAGGGTCTTCTCCGCCGCGAACCGCACCCGTACGGGCAGCAGCCCCAGCCCCTCGACCGTGCCCGCCTTCGACTCGACCTCGTCCTCGATGCGCTCGCCCAGCATCTGGAAGCCGCCGCAGACGCCCAGCACCGGGCGGCCCTCGGCGGCCCGCCGGGCGATCGCGTCCGCCAGGCCGCGCTCGCGCAGCCACGCAAGCGCCCGGACGGTGCCCCGGGTCCCCGGCAGCACCACCAGGTCCGCGTCGGCCAGCTCCTCGACCCGGTCCACGAACCGCACCACCACGCCGGGTTCGGCGGCCAGCGCGTCCACGTCCGTGAAGTTCGACATCAGCGGTACGGCGGCGACCGCGACCCGCAGCACATCGGCGCCGTGCGGCGGCGCCACCACGCTCTCGCGCACCGCGCCGCGCAGCGAGACCCGCAGGCCGTCCTCCTCGTCGATGCCCAGCCCGTGCGCGAACGGCAGCACGCCCAGCGTCGGCCGCCCGCTCAGCCGCCGCATCATCTCCAGGCCGGGCTCCAGCAGCGTCACATCGCCCCGGAACTTGTTGACGAGGTACCCCGCGACCAGCGCCTGGTCCTCCTTCGACAGCAGCGCGACGGTGCCGAAGAAGGACGCGAACACCCCGCCGCGGTCGATGTCGCCGACCACGACGACCGGTATCCGGGCGGCCCGGGCGATGCCCATGTTGACGATGTCGGTGCGCCGCAGGTTGATCTCGGCGGGGCTGCCGGCGCCCTCGCAGATCACCGCGTCATGGGTACGCCGCAGCTCGGCCAGGCAGTCGGTCACCGTGCCGAGCAACTGCTCCCGCCGGCCCGCATACGGCGTTCCCCCGGGGGACGACCCCCCGAAATACCCACGGGCACTGAGCTCACCGACCGGCTTGCCCAGCAGCACCACCTGGCTGCTGCGGTCGCCGCCCGGCTTGAGCAGCACGGGGTTCATCAGCGCGGTCGGCTCCACCCGCGCCGCGGCGGCCTGCATCGCCTGGGCCCGGCCGATCTCCGCGCCCTCGCGCGTGACGAACGAGTTCAGCGACATGTTCTGCGCCTTGAAGGGCGCCACCCGCACGCCCTGCCGCACCAGCCAGCGGCAGATCCCCGCCGTGACCACGCTCTTGCCGGCGTCCGACGTCGTACCGGCCACCAACAGGCCCCCGCCGACGGTCCCGCCGGACGCCTTGCTCCGCCCGTTCACCGGCTCTTCCTCCCGCTCCCGCGGCGCGCCGCCGCGCTTCTGTGCCGCACCGCGCCCGCCACCAGCCGCCCCGCCACCGTCGTCGCCAGCGCCAGCGCGCTCACCTTCCGCGACAGCCGTACCGCCCGCTCGATGTCGCCGGCCGCGACCGGCCTCGCCCCGCCGTTGAGCACCGGGCGGTGCTCGACCCGCCCGGCGTACGCCAGCGTGCCGCCCAGCCGTACGCCCAGCGCACCCGCGAACGACGCCTCCACCGGGCCCGCGTTGGGACTCGGGTGCGCCCCGCCGTCCGCCCGCCAGGCCCGCAGCGCGCCACGCCGGTCGGGGCCGGCGAGCACGGCCAGGGCGGCGGTCAGCCGGGAGCCGGGCCAGCCGGCGAGGTCGTCGAGCCGGGCCGAGGCCCAGCCGAAGCGGCGGTAGCGCGGCGACTTGTGACCCACCATCGCGTCCAGCGTGTTCACCGCCCGGAACGCCACCAGGCCGGGCACCCCGCCGAGCGCGCCCCACACCAGGGCACCCACCACCGCGTCCGAGGTGTTCTCGGCGACCGACTCCACCACCGCACGGGCCAGCTGCGGCCCGTCCAGCGCCTGCGGATCACGCCCGCACAGATGCGGCAGCCGCTCCCGCGCCACGTCCAGGTCGCCCGCCGTGAGCGCCCCGCCGACGGCCCGTGCCTCCCGGCCCAGCGAGGTGCCGCCCAGCACCGCCCAGACCGTCGCCGCGGTCAACACGACCCGGGCGCCGCGGGAGCGCCCCGCGGCGCGCTGCAACAGGGCGGCCCCGGCGGCCGCACCGCCCGCGCACAGCACGGCATGTGCCGCGCCGTACCCGCGGTGGTCACGCCACAGTCGGCGCTCCACTGCGCCCGCGGCCCGGCCGAACGCGGCCACCGGATGGCCGCGCCGTGGATCCGCCGCGATCAGGTCGGCGAGAAAGCCCAGGGCCGCGCCGCACGCGTATCCCGCGTGTTCGCCGCGCATCGGGTCAGGCCGCCGGGAGGGGCCCTGCGGGGGCGTGCAGTGGTGCTCTCGAAGGGCGGCCGGGCATGGCGGTATGTCCTCACTCAGGGTCCGCGCCCTGGCTCGACGTGACGGCGACAAGAGTCTCCTGGCTCCCGGATCGGCGTGGCCCCCGGCCTTCCAGTCCTGGTACGCCGTCAGGCGTACGCGAGGCGGACCGTGGCCTTCGATGGAGGAACGCTCCCCGGTGACAGTGGCGGGACCGCGCCGGATTCTCACCGGACTTCCTCATCTGTCGCCGATTGGCTCCGGCAGTCCACCACGCCCTGCGAAGGCCCGTCAACTCGTCCTTGACCTGCGACGCTGCCCCGTGGCAGGCGCTGTGGCACACGCCACAGGGTGGCGGCCGCGTCACAGACGGTTGCCTGTGCCCCTGATCCCACGTCACTATCAGTTGCACGGTGGCGAAGGGGCCGCCGGAAGGGGGCTGGGGGATGCCGGAGAACGCCGGTCATCACGAGATCCGCATCAGGATCACGGGGACGAACAATCCGCAGCAGGACATCGACGACCTCCAGGTGTGGCTGGAGCGCGAACCCTGGCTGAGCCGCCGGGAACACGCCTGGGAGCAGCGGCCGCGCCCCGCCCACGAAGCGGCCGACACCGGCGGTGCCGACTCGGCCGGACCGGGCGACATGGCCGTGGGAGTGGACGACCTGATCCTGGTGATCGTCGGCGCGGTCGCCGCCGAGGTCACCAAGGGGCTGGGCATCGCCCTGCGGGAGTGGCTGCGGCGCCGCAAGGAGGAGCGGGCCGAGGGCGAGGCGCCCGCCGTCGACGCCGGCACGGGCGGTGAGCTGCAGGCGGTCGGCGACACCGAACGCCCCGATCCGGGCGGACCGACGCGCGGGGGCGGCACCGGCGAGGGCTGACCCGGATGTCCGAATACGACGCGCGGGGAAAGATCAACCGGGCGCTGCTGGTCTGTGTCCACGACTACACCACGCTGCCCCGCCTGCCGGCGGTGGAGGACAACGCCCCCGAGCTGCGGCGGGCACTGACCGCCACCGACCTGTTCACCGCCGACGAGGTCACGGTCTGCCGCCCCACGGAGCCCTGGGAGCTGGGGCAGGCACTCAAGACCGCCGCCGACGAGGCGCGCGGTCTGCTGCTGGTGCACTTCTCCGGCCACGGCCGGGTCCGCAGCGACGGCGGCGATCTGCAGCTGATGGTCGGCGCCTCGGTGCCCCGGCAGAGCCACACCACCGTCTCCTGGCAGGACACGGTGCTCTCCTGCCTCGACCACGCACGGGCCGAGCGCATCGTGATCGTCCTGGAGTGCTGCTACGCCGGCAACGCCGACGGGGCCTTCCACTCCCTGCGCAAGCCCATGTCGCTGCTGATGGCCGCCCAGCCCAACCGCCGGATCTTCAGCGGCGACGAACCGGCCGGCGGCAGCCTCTTCACCCGCGCCATGGTGGAGGTCCTCGAACACGGCATCCCCGGCCGGCGCTTCGTCGCCTTCGAGGACCTCGTACGGGAGCTGCGCATCCGGCTCGCCGACGAGCGGACCCCGATGGGCGACGTCTGGGAGCCGCGCTCCGCGAAGCAGAACACCCTCGACGACGTCGTCCTGTCCTTCGCCACCCCCGAGGTCCGGCTGCCGACGCCGCCGCGGGTCCGCTTACGCCGCTGGTTCAACCAGCACCTCCGGCGCCGGCTGCGGCTCCTGCTCGCGCTCGGCACCGTCCTCGCGCTCACCGCCGCCACGCTGATCACCCTGCACGCGCTGCGCCCGCCGCCGGACTGCCCGCCCGCCCTCGAACTGCGGCTGCTCACCGCCCCGGAGGCCGAACCCACCCTGCGCCAGGCCGCCTTCGGCTACGAGATGTCCGAGCGCAACACCCGCCCGCTGCACGGCGAGGACGATCTGCCCGCGGGCTGCCGGCGGGCCCAGATCACCGTCTACTCCGCTGCCAAGGACCAGGTCGACCAGGGCTTCGCCGCCGCCGACCGCTGGCAGGGCCAGGCCCAGGGCACCGGCAAGGATCTCCAGGACGCCAAGGGCACCGACCCGCTCCACCGGCCCGGGCCCCAACCCGACCTGTGGGTCCCCGAATCCACCGCCGACTACGAGGAGGCCCGTCGCGGTATGCCGTCCACCGGATCCCCCGCGACCCTGCACAACACCGGCCCGGTCGCCTACAGCCCGCTGGTCGTCGGCATCCCGGCCACCGAACGGCTCACCGACGTCGAACCCGTCGGCGCCTCCTGGCAGGAACTGCTCACCGGCACCGACAGCGCACACCGCGACCTGCGGCTGCTGCGCCCGAGCCCGGTGCTCTCCGGCACCGGACTGCTGCACACCATCGGCCTCTACCTCGCCAACGACGGCTCGCACATCGACTCGTCCGGCGCCCCCGACCCCGCCCTCGCCGAGAGCGCCGAGCAGCGGCTCTCCGCCCCGGGCAGCCAGTACGCCGGCAGCACCGAGCTGCTGTGCTCGCTGCGCCCCGGCGCCGCCGGGGGCACCCCCGGAACCGTCCGCGGCGCCCGCGCGGCGCCGCTGGTCTCCGAGAAGTCCCTCGCCGACTTCAACCTCGGCCACGCCATCGGCAGTTGCCCCGCCCTGGGCTCCGCGCCGCCCCCCGGCGACCGCTACGCCGCCTACTACCCCAAGAACGTCCCGGCCCTGGACCACCCGCTGATCCGGGTCGACTGGCACGGCGCCGGGGACGCCGCCCCCCGACAGGCCGCGGCCGACCGCTTCGCCGACTGGCTGCGCGCCCCGGACGGCGGACAGCGCGTCCTCACCGAGCACGGCTACCGCGCGGTGCCCGGCAAGCACGGCACGGTGCCCGCGCCCGCCGCCGACTCCCCGCTGCGCAGCAGCCGCGCCAACACCGACCTCGGCGCCCCCGTCGTCCCCTTCACCGCCGGCGCCGACCAGGTCGCCCGGGTGCTGGACGGCTACGACCGGGCACAAAAGTCCAGCCGGCTGCTGATCCTGATGGACGCCTCCACCTCGATGGCCGACGGCGGCAAGCTCCCCGTCGCCCTCGGCGCCGCGGGCCGGGTCCTGGAGATGGTCGGCGACCGCCACACCTACGGCCTGTGGACCTTCCCGGACCGCGCGCATCCGGGTGATCCGGCGGCGGTGCGCCGGGCCGTCCCGCTCGGCACCGCCGATCCGGTGCCCGGCAAGGCCGCACTGGACCGGATCGCGAAGGGGGGAGCGGACGCGCTGGTCGACCACGGCGCCGCGATGGCGGAGGCGCTGACCGTCGCCGTACGGGAGATGAAGAGGTCGGCCGTCGGCCATCAGGCCATCGTGCTGATCCTGGACGAGGACGACGGCGGGCCCGGGCGCGCGGCGGGCGTGGAGCGCACCCTGACCGCGCTGCTGAAGCAGAAGCCCGGGGTGCCGGTTCTGACGCTGGTGATGGGCCGGTCCGGCTGCGACACCTTCGTCCTCCAGGGGCTGGCCGGCGCCTCGAAGGGACAGTGCGTGCCCGGCGGCCCGCAGGCCCCCGATCTGCTGGCCGGACTGGTTGCCTCCATCGGTACCGCGGGCAGGGAGGGCCGGTGAGGACGCCGCGCGCCGCGCTGCCCGCCGCCCTGCTGTGCCTGACCCTGACGGCGGCGGTCGGCGGCTGCACGTCGGGCCCGCAGCCCGGCCCCGAGAAGGGGCCGATCGTCTTCGCCACCGGCAGCGACCTCAGCAGTACGGGCGTCCGCCAGGACCTCATCGAGGCCTTCGAGCGGCGCACCGGCCGCTCGGTGCGGATCGTCAAGCTCCCGGACACCGCCGACGGCCAGCGCAGCCAGCTGCTGGCCGCGGGCCAGTCCGGCAACGGCGACTACGACGTGCTCAACCTCGATGTGGCCTGGACCGCGGAGTTCGCCGAGGCGGGGGTCATCCGCCCCTGGGGCGCGGCCCTGGACGGCGACTTCCTCGACAGCGTGGTCAAGACCGTCGACCACGACGGCAAGATCTGGGGCGTCCCCTTCAACAGCGACGCCGGGCTGCTGTACTACCGCAAGGACCTCCTCCACGAATACGGCTATGACCAACCGCCCTCCAACTGGGGCGAGCTGAAGAACGTGGCCGGCCAGGTGGCCGACGCCTACAACCGCCGGCTCGCCCGCGAAGGCAAGGGCGCCAAGGCCCCCAAGATGTACGGCATGGTGGCCCAGCTGCGGCCCTACGAGGGGCTGACCGTCAACACCCTGGAGTCGGCCTGGGCCAACGGCGGCGACCCGGACGCCCCGAGCTTCACCAAGGGCGAGCAGGTCGGCGCGCTCCAGCAGGGCGTCGCCGACGTCAAGGACCGGCTCGACTCGATCATGCCGCACGAGGCCACGGCGATGGACGAGACGGAGAGCCGCCGCTGGTTCGCCGACGGCCGCGCCCTGTTCATGCGGAACTGGCCGGTGGAGTACGCCTCGGTCGCCGAGAAGCTCACCCCCGGCAAGCAGTTCGCGGTCGCCGAGCTGCCGGCCCGCCCCACCGACGGCAGGCGGATGTCCGTCCTGGGCGGGCAGAATCTGGCGATCTCCGCGGGCAGCCGGCGGCCGGCCGGGGCGCGGGCCCTGATCGAGGCGCTGACCAGCCCGGGCAGCGAACGCTGTCTGCTGGAGCGGGGCTTCGCGGCGACCCGTGACTCGTCGTACCGGGAGGCGGCCAAGGCGCCCGCCTGCCCGCTGCCGCCCGAGCGCGGTGAGCACGGCACGGGGCAGCGGGCGCCGTGGCCCGGCCAGGAGCCGCCGTACACCCGGACGCTGTACGCGGCGCTGCGGGCGGCCCAGCCCCGTCCGCGCAGCTCCCACTACCAGACCTTCAGCAAGGTCGTGCAGATCCGGGTGTCCGAGTACCTCAACAGCCGCGGCGGTACCGCGATCGCCGATGCGCTGGCCCGCGAGGCCGACGAGGCGCTCAGCGGGCGGGGGTGATCCCTTGCGCCCGGCTGTCGGACCGGCACAGGCACGAGGCGCCCGGTGGAAGGCGGCTGCTGCCGCGTTCCACCGGACGCCTCGGGTGTCGTCCGTGTCGCCGTTCGTCCGCCGCCGTGTGGCGGACGCGTCAGCCGGCGACGATCAGATAGATGCCGTACGCCACGGCCGCCGCGCACAGGGCGAAGGCGGCCACCGCACCGGCTCGCGCGCCCGCACCGGGGGCCGTGGCCACCGCGGCCTCGCCCTCCTGGCCCGACGTGCCGGAGGTGCCGACGATGCCGACGGTGAACAGGCCCACGATCCCGACCGTCACCACGAGGCTGACGCCGAAGACCTGGCCGAGAGCTGCCCAGTCGATGCTCATGCAGTTTTCCTTAGGTGAGAGCCGCTAGCGGGTGACCGTCGCGGCCTGGGCGCGCGGGGCGGGAGGGGTGGGGGCGTCGGCGTCGGCCGCCGGCGCGTCGGAGTCCTGGGAGGCGTCGGCCTGCGGGGCCGGCTGGCCGGCCGGCGGCGGGCTGACGGTGCGCAGCGCGGCGGTCACCACGCCCACCGGCTCCGTGGCGGGGCCCTCGTTGACGTTGGTGTGGTCGATGGGCTTGCGCCGGGAGGCCGCCCAGATCGCGCCGCAGATGCCGAGCGCGAGGACCGCCACCGCGGCCACGCCCCAGTCGCCCTGCTTGGCCAGGAAGGCGGCGCCCGCCGCGACCGCACCGGCGGCCGGCAGCGTCAGGGCCCAGGCGGCGACCATCCGGCCGGCCGTGGACCAGCGCACCACGCCGCCCTTGCGGCCCAGGCCCGAACCCATCACGGAACCGGAGCAGACCTGGGTGGTGGAGAGCGCGAAGCCGAGGTGGGAGGAGGCCAGGATGGTGGCCGCGGCGCCGGTCTGGGCGGCGAAGCCCTGCGGCGGCTGGATGTCGGTGATGCCCTTGCCCATCGTGCGGATGATCCGCCAGCCGCCCAGGTACGTGCCGAGCGCGATGGCCAGACCGGCCGAGGCGATGACCCACATCGGCGGGTCGGCGTGCGGGGCGACCACACCGCCGGTGATCAGCGCGAGGGTGATCACACCCATGGTCTTCTGGGCGTCGTTGGTGCCGTGGGCGAGCGAGACCAGGGCGGCCGAGGCGATCTGCCCGGCGCGGTAGCCCTTGGCGGTGTCGGCCTCGGCACGGCCCCGGGCCAGCCGGTAGGTGAGCCGGGTGGCGGCCGTGGCGGCCAGGCCGGCGACGATCGGGGCGGCCACCGCCGGGATCAGGACCTTCATGACCACGGCCCCGCCGTGCACACCGTTCGTACCGACGGAGACCAGCGTCGCGCCGATCAGACCGCCGAAGAGCGCGTGGGAGGAGCTGGAGGGGAGACCCGCGAGCCAGGTCAGCAGGTTCCAGATGATGGCGCCGACCAGGCCGGCGAAGATCACTTCAGGTCTGATGCCCGCACTCTCGTCGATGATCCCGCCGGAGATGGTCTTGGCGACCTCCACCGACAGAAACGCTCCGACGAGGTTCAGTGCCGCTGACATCGCCACCGCGGTCTTGGGTCGCAAGGCGCCGGTGGAAATGGTGGTGGCCATCGCGTTGGCCGTGTCGTGGAAGCCGTTCGTAAAGTCGAACACCAAGGCCGTGACGATCACGATCCCGATGAGAAGCGTGATGTGTTCCATTCACCCAGGCAATCAGTTCGAAGGTCAGTGTCGCTCGGGACCGTACGGAGGGTGGGTGAACGGAAAGTGAACTGGGACGGGCGCGGCGATGACGCGCCCGCAGTGTTCACGCGGAGGTGTATCTCACGTCACTTCCGCATCACCCGTCGGCGAACTTCTTGAGGTATGCCAGCTGGAGCCGGACCCGTCGCACGGGCCCAGGTCGTCCCGGTGGTCGCCGCGGAGCCGAGGAGGCGCGCGGAGGGCTCTGCCGTGGAGCCGGGTGCAGGGCAATTCGTTTCGACGTTAACGGATGATCGTCGCAAGACGGTTTAAATCCGGCCAATCGCCCGCAGTGTCATAGTTATCCCCAAATGGCGGATAGCGGACCGGTGGGCCCCCGGCGTACCCTTCCCCCGCCCGCTCGTACGGTGACGCGGACCGCATCCGCATTCGCCGCACCGCGCCGGAGGACCCATGAAGGACCACCCCGACCAGCTCGCCGCCGCCTGGAGCGAACTGGTCGCCACCGCCCGCACAACCGTCGCCGACGGGCTGGTCGTCGGCACCTCGGGCAATGTCTCCCGCCGGCTGAAGGACCTGGTCCTGGTCACCCCCAGCGGCGTCCCCTACGACCGGCTCGGGCCCGGCGACACCACCGCCGTGGACCTCGAAGGGCGCCAGATCATCGGCGCCCTCCGGCCGACCAGCGAACTCCCCATGCACCTGGCGGTCTACCGCAGCACCACGGCCACCGCCGTCGTCCACACCCACGCCCCGCACGCCACCGCCGTCTCCACCCTCGTCACCGAACTCCCGCCGATCCACTACATGGCCGCGGCGCTCGGCGGCCCGGTACGCGTCGCCCCCTACGCCCTCTACGGCAGCGACGAGCTCGCCGCCCACCTGCTCGAAGCGCTCCGCGACCGCACCGGCGCGCTGCTGCAGAACCACGGCACCCTCACCTACGGCGACAGCCTCGACCAGGCACTGGACCGCACCGCCCAACTGGAGTGGATGTGCCGGGTCTGGCTCACCGCGCAGTCCGTGCCGGGGCGCGCCCCGAGCCTGCTGTCGGCCGGCGAGCTGGCGGAGGCCGGCGAGCGGCTGCGCGGCTACGGCCAGCGCCGGGACTGAAGGCCGCCGCCGCGGCCGCCGTCCGCACCGCGTCCGGCGCCCGCCCTCCCGCCTGGCCCGCCGTCCGCCGACCCGCCGAGTGGCCGCACCCGGGACCGCTGCGCACACTGGTGTGGTGCGTCTGGGTACCGCGGCGGCCGTGGCCGCCGCCACCGTGATCGGTGCCGGGGCGGCCGCCGTGGCGGTCGGCCGGTACGCCGGCGACGTCGCCCTGAAACCCTCGCCCGACCACCCCCTCCCCGGCGACTCCCGCCTCACGGTGCACTCCGCCACCGACGAGCGCATCGCCCTCACCCGCAGCCTGGTCTCCCTGCGGCCCGGCACCTACGGCCTCACCGGCTCGGGCTGCCACGCCGTGGTCGGCTCCGTCGTCCACGGCGCCCCGCACCCCGTCGACGCCGTCGTACGCCGCCTGGAGCGGGTCACCCACGGCAGCCTCAAGCCGGGCAAACGGATGCGGCTCACCCCGCAGGTGCACATCGGCAACCCCCGCGACGCCCTGGGCCTCGACTGCGCCGATGTCGACATCCCCGGCGAACTGGGCCCCCTCCCGGCGTGGTTCGTCCCCGCCGTACGCGACACCTGGGTCATCACCGCGCACGGTCTGGGCACCACCCGCGAGCACCCCATGGTCGTGATGCCGTTCCTGCACCGCCACCGGCTGCCCGTACTGGACCTGGCCTACCGCAACGACCTCGGCGCCCCGCGCACCGCCGACGGCATCAACCACCTCGGCCACACCGAATGGCGCGATCTGGACGCCGCGATCCGCTACGCGGTCCGCTACGGCGCCCGGGACATCGTGCTCTACGGCTGGTCCGTCGGCGCGACCATGGCGCTGCGCGCCGCCGCCCACTCCGCGCTGCGCGACCGGATCAGCGGACTGATCCTGGACTCACCCGTCCTCGACCGGCACGCCACGGTCCGTGCGCTGGCCGCCGCCCGGGGAGCCCCGCGGGCCCTGCTGCCGCTGGTCGTACGGGCCGCCGAGGGCGCCACCGGGATGCCCGTGGACCGGCCGGCCGACGCCGCCGACCCGGCCGAGCTGAACGTCCCCACGCTGCTCTTCCACGGCCCCGACGACCTGATCGCCCCCTGGGCGGCCTCCCGCTCCTTCGCCGCCCGCCGTCCGGAGCTGGTCACCCTTCAGGCGGTGCCGCACGCCCCGCACGCCGCGATGTGGAACGCCGACCCCAGCGGCTACGAGGAGGCGCTGCGCCGCTTCCTCACGCCCTTGATGTAGCGCCGCCCGCCCCGTCCCCGGCGGCGCGGCCTTGGTGACGCCCGGGCGTACGGGGGGACAACTCCCCACATCCAGGATGGGTCGGCGCGACGACGCCGCTCCACTAGATCGCAAGCCGGGTTCCGATTGGGCTTTCGGGCCGTCAGCGGCAAGACTGCTCCTGTGACGTCCCGTACTCCGCGCGACTCCCGGCTCCGACTCGTCCCCCGTCAACCGGTTGCGGCCGCCCGCCGGGCGGTGACAACCCGGGCCAAGCGCCCGGCACCCCGCCCGCCCGAGGGCACCCCGCCGCCCGCGGAGCTGGCCCGGCAGGCCCGCGCCGTGCTGGCCGGTGCGGCCCGGCTCGCCCGCTGGGCCGACAGCGTCGGTGGCGCCGGCGGCAGTCTGCGGGCCGGCCCGGACGGGGCGCTGCCGACGGCCGCCGTGGAACGCGCCGCCGAAGCCCTCGGCCTGACGCCGCAGCAGGTCCGCGTCGACTGGGACCGGGCCCGGCTCGCCGGACTCGTCGAACTCCACGACGGCCTCGCCCGGCCCGGCTGGCGGCTGCGGGCCTGGGACCGCGACGACACGGCCGTGCTGCGCGGCTGGGTCGCGCTCTTCGACGCCTGGTCGCTGGCCTGCCCCACTCCTGCCGGCGCCGGTCCCGCCATCGTCGCCGAAGTCGTCGAGGCGCTGCCGCAGCTGCTGTCCCTGCTGCATCTGTCGGCCGGGCCCGTCCGGCTGCCGGTGCTGCTCGACATGCTCGAACAGCGCGTCAGCGAACTGCGCACGGAGCGCTGCGAGGTCCCCTACGGGCAGGAACCCGGCAACTGCGAGGGCACCGGCACGGCCGGGGCGGCGGGACCGGCCGACGACGCCGCGGGGGCGTCGCTGGCCGAACTGCTGGGCTGGGCGCTGGACGCACTGCTGACCGTCGGCGCGCTGGTGCCGCCGCACGGCGCGGGGGGCCGCTCCCGCGAGGGCGGGTCCTTCGACGGCGGATACGGCGACGCCTACCAGGGAGCCCACGACGCGTCCGAGGCGCAGCTGACGCCGCTCGGCAACTGGTCGGTGTGGGTCAAGCTGGAGCAGATCTGCGTCGCCGCGCAGAGCCCGGCCGGCCATATCGAGCAGTCCGCGGAGGCGATGCTGCGCGGCTGCGCCCGGCTGACCCCGGGACCGGCCCGCGCCGAATACCGCGCCTGGCTCGCCGCCCGCTCCGTCGGCTCGGCCGTCGAGGAACTGCTGACCGTGGCCCGAGGCGAGGACGCGCTGCTGCGCGGCCTGGCCTTCGAGGCGCTGCGCGCGGTCGGCGCACCGGCCGAGCCCGCCGTGCGCGCCGCCGCCGACGAGCCCGGCCTTCGCCCCTACGCCCTGCTGTGGCTGGTCGAGCACGAGGGCGGCGACCCGGAGACCGCGCCCGACGTGCTCACCCGCGAGGAGTCGACCTGGCTGTGGGTGGACACCGCGGCGGCGGTCGCCGACCACGGTGAGACCCAACTGCTGGTGCGCCACCTCGACTCGGCGGTCCAGGGCTCCGTGCCGCGCCTCCTTGCGGAGGTGCGCGCCGTCGGACACCCCCGCACCGTCCAGGTGCTGGTCGCGCTGGCCGCGGCCCACCCCGATCCGGCACTGGCCAAGGCCGTCCGCCGGGCGGCGTTCCAGGTCCACACCGGCGGCGCCTGACCCGGGACGGCGTGCGGGGCCGGGCCGCGGCTCAGGCCCCGCCGCCGCCCGGGGCGTAGGTGCCGAAGCTCCAGATGTTGCCCTCGGCGTCCCTGGCCATGTAGTCCCGGGAGCCGTAGTCCTGGTCGGTGGGCGGCATCAGGATCTCCACACCGGCCTGCTCGGCCCGTTTGAAGTGCGCGTCGGCGTCCTCGACCACGACGTAGACACCGGCCGGGCCGGCGTCGCCCATCGCCGTGTCGAAGATGCCGCCGCGGCCCTTCGAGCCGAGCATCACCACGCCGTTGCCGTAGGAGAGTTCGGCGTGCAGCACCATGCCGTCCTCGCCCTCGTACTTGGCGCCGACGGTGAAGCCGAAGGCCTCCGTCAGCTGCTCGATGGCGGCCTGGGCATCCCTGTAGAGCACCGTCGGACACATCGTCGGTGCGCCCGTCGTCGCGCCTGCCATGGTGATCACCGACCCCTTCCTGAGCGTCGAGTTGCGGATCGAACAGCTCTGAGTGACCCGACTCACAGTCTCGCACCGGGGTCTGACAACGCCCGGCCCGCGCCGGCCGGCCGCCCGCCCGGCTCCCCGGCCGAACGGGGGACGCGCCGCCGGCCGCCCGCCGTGTCGCCCCGGAGCGCTCCCCGGGCCCCTTCGTCCGTCGCTACGCTCGTCGCTCGACCGGCAGATATCCGACGATCTCCGACGAAGGGGACCCGGGTGTCCACACCTCCCACCGCCCCCGGCGGGCGCATCGGGCGCGGCCTGTGCCCCGTGGCCGTCCCCCTCGTCGCCGCCCTCCTCACCCTGCCGTCGGCCACCGCCGCCCGCGCTCCCGCCCCGCACGGCGACCGCCGCACCGTCGCGCCCGACGCCCTGCCCGGTGACGGCGAGGCGCGCCGGAAGCCGCCGGTCCCCGTCGCCGAGCGGGGCCGGCCGGTCGCCGTGGACGCCTCCGGGCAGGTCGCCGCGGGGCGCACCCCGACGGGCGGCGCCCCCGGTGGCGGTCCGGAAAAACTACTTGCACCGGCCCGTTAGACTGCCTCCCATGGCAGTTCTCCTTTGGGTTCATTAGACGGCGCAGCCCGCTCTCGGACCGTCCCGTCCAATCCGCCGTCTTCCTGCCCTGGAGCTTTTTCCGTGATCACCGCCTCCGGCCTCGAGCTGCGCGCCGGCGCCCGCGTCCTCATCGAGTCCGCTTCCTTCCGTATCGCCAAGGGCGACCGCATCGGCCTCGTCGGCCGTAACGGCGCCGGCAAGACCACCCTCACCAAGGTGCTGGCCGGCGAGGGCATCCCCGCCGCGGGCACGGTCACCCGCGGCGGCCAGGTCGGCTATCTGCCGCAGGACCCGCGCACCGGCGACATGGACGTGCTCGCCCGCGACCGCATCCTGTCCGCCCGCGATCTGGACACCGTGCTGCGCAAGATGCGCGAGAACGAGGACCGGATGGCCAACGGCAAGGGCGCCACCCGCGAAAAGGCGATGAAGAAGTACGAGCGCCTGGAGACCGAGTTCCTGACCAAGGGCGGGTACGCCGCCGAGGCCGAGGCCGCGACCATCGCCGCCAGCCTGGGCCTGCCCGACCGCATCCTCGGCCAGCCGCTGCACACCCTCTCCGGTGGCCAGCGCCGCCGCGTCGAGCTGGCCCGGATCCTCTTCTCGGACTCCGACACCCTGCTGCTCGACGAGCCGACCAACCACCTCGACGCCGACTCCATCGTCTGGCTGCGCGACTACCTCAAGACCTACCGCGGCGGCTTCATCGTCATCTCGCACGACGTCGACCTGGTCGAGACCGTCGTCAACAAGGTCTTCTACCTCGACGCCAACCGGTCGCAGATCGACGTCTACAACATGGGCTGGAAGCTCTACCAGCAGCAGCGCGAGGCCGACGAGAAGCGCCGCAAGCGCGAGCGGGCGAACGCCGAGAAGAAGGCCGCGGCGCTCAACTCCCAGGCCGACAAGATGCGGGCCAAGGCCACCAAGACCGTCGCCGCGCAGAACATGGCCAAGCGCGCCGACAAGCTGCTCGCCGGCCTGGATGCGGTACGGGTCTCCGACAAGGTCGCCAAGCTGCGCTTCCCGGACCCGGCGCCGTGCGGCAAGACCCCGCTCACCGCCGAGGGCCTGTCGAAGTCCTACGGCTCCCTGGAGATCTTCACCGACGTCGACCTGGCCATCGACAAGGGCTCCCGGGTCGTCATCCTGGGCCTGAACGGCGCGGGCAAGACCACCCTGCTGCGCCTGCTGGCCGGCGTCGAGCGGCCGGACACCGGCGAGGTCCGCCCCGGCCACGGCCTCAAGCTCGGCTACTACGCCCAGGAGCACGAGACCCTGGACCCGGACCGCACGGTCCTGGAGAACATGCGCTCGGCCGCTCCGGACATGGACCTGGTCGCCATCCGCAAGACGCTCGGCTCGTTCCTGTTCTCCGGGGACGACGTCGACAAGCCCGCCGGGGTGCTCTCCGGCGGCGAGAAGACCCGGCTCGCCCTGGCGACGCTGGTCGTCTCCTCCGCCAACGTCCTGCTGCTCGACGAGCCCACCAACAACCTCGACCCGGCCAGCCGCGAGGAGATCCTCGGCGCGCTGCACACCTTCACCGGTGCGGTGGTCCTGGTGACGCACGACGAGGGGGCGGTGGACGCGCTGCAGCCCGAGCGCATCATCCTGCTGCCGGACGGCGTCGAGGACCTGTGGGGCCAGGACTACGCGGACCTGGTCGCACTGGCCTGACCGGCGCGGCGGCCCGGCGCAGGAGTCACGCGGGCGGTCGGATCAAGCCCGTATGGATCATTCGGCCGACGTGTGATCCATCATCTGAGTGAGAACGGCTCGTACACCGGCGAGCCTGCGGCATCCGGCCGGGCCCGTGGGGCCCGGCCGGTGCTTTTTCGGCCGCATGTCATCTGACCTGCGGCTTCTCGCGGCGCCCCGGGGCCGGTCGGCTCTCGGAACGACCGGAATAAGAGGTTCCGTCCCCCGCGGCCGGGTGTCCGCCGGCGAAGGATGTCGCACCGAACCTTGCGGAATGGGTGGCCAGGAAGCCGGGGAGGGGTGATCATGAGAGTCCAGAGCGCACTTCCCACGAGGAGGCACGGGTGGCCGAGACTCTGAAGAAGGGCAGCCGGGTGACCGGCGCCGCGCGCGAGAAGCTCGCGGCAGACCTGAAGAAGAAGTACGACTCCGGTGCGAGCATCCGGGCGCTGGCCGAGGAAACCGGCCGCTCCTATGGATTCGTGCATCGGATGCTCAGCGAATCCGGTGTGATCCTGCGCGGTCGCGGTGGAGCCACAAGGGGCAAGAAGGCCGCCTCGGCCTGACGGCCGCGCCTTTGGGTACCGCGGTATCCCCCCGGTCGACCGAGCCGTCGACCGGGAGGTTACCGTTCAGTCACTTACGCACGCAGGTGCGGCTGGCTGACTCGGAGGCGCTCATGACTCTGCTCGACAAGGACGGCGTGCGGCTCGACGTGGACGGTGATATCGCCACGGTGACCCTCGCCAACGCGGCCAAGCGCAATGCGCAGTCGCCTGCCATGTGGCGGGCGCTGGCCGAGGCGGGCTCGCTGCTGCCGGGAAACGTCCGGGTCGCGGTGCTGCGCGGTGAGGGCAGGTCCTTCTCCGCCGGTCTGGACCGCCAGGCGTTCACGCCCGAAGGCTTCGACGGCGAGCCGTCGTTCATCGACATGGCGCGCGGCACGGACAGCGCACTGGACGCCACGATCGCCGAGTACCAGGAAGCGTTCACCTGGTGGCGGCGGAACGACCTGGTGTCCATCGCGGCCGTGCAGGGGCACGCCATCGGCGCGGGCTTCCAGCTCGCCCTCGCCTGCGATCTGCGGGTGGTCGCGCAGGACGTGCAGTTCGCCATGCGCGAGACCAGCCTGGGACTCGTACCGGACCTGACCGGCACCCACCCCCTGGTCGGGCTGGTGGGCTACGCCCGGGCGCTGGAGATCTGCGCCACGGGGCGCTTCGTGCACGCCGAGGAGGCCGAGCGGATCGGCCTCGCCAACCTCGTCGTGCCCGGGGACGAGCTCGACGCCGCGGTGGCCGACCTGGCCGCCGCGCTCACCGCCCCGCCCCGGGACGCCGTCATCGAGACCAAGGCCCTGCTGGCCGGCGCCGCCGACCGTACGTACGAGGAGCAGCGCATCGCCGAGCGGGCCGCCCAGGCACGCCGGCTGCGCGATCTCGCGGGCGTGGGGGAGTAGCAGCGGGCGAGTGCCGGCGTCCGCGGCCGGCCGGGCGGCCCGACGGCTCCCGCCCGGCCGCGGCACGCCCGGTACCGCTTCGCCGGTAGCCCCCGTCAGTCCCGCTCCACGGCCGTGACCAGCACCGCGACCGTCGACGGCGCGGCTGGCGCGGCCGCCACCGCCTCCCGTACGGCGTGCGCGACATCCAGCGCGCGGTGACCGGCCGCGATCGCCAGCTGGACCAGCGCATGGCCCTCGGCCAGCCGCACCGGACGTGACGGCCCGCCGAGCGCCGGCGCCAGCCGGGCCACGCCCGTAACCCCCTGCGCGACGGCGGCGATCCCCGCCGGACCCTCCTGCGTCGCACCGGTCCGGTCGCCCGCCGCGGGAGCGGCCACCGGGGGCTCGCCGCGGGGCGGGTGGGGCGCGGGTGCCGCCTCCTCGCCCGCCTCCAGCAGCCCGCTCACCCGCAGATCCACCACGACCACCACCAGCCCCAGGTCCTGGACGGCCGCCTCCAGCAGCGCCGCGCGGACCTGGTCGGCGACGGCGGGCAGCGGCCGGTCGGCGGCCGCGGCTGCCACCTCGAAGTCCGCCTCGATCCGCAGCGGGCCCGGCGGCAACGCGCTCGGCGGCGCCGGCACCGCGGGTTCGGGCGCGTGCCCGGGGTCGGCGACCGACAGCCGCAGCGTGCCGATGCGCACCCCGGCCGGGGTCGCGGCGCCCGCGCGCAGCGCCCCGGCGGCCGCCCGCTCGGTGATCCAGGACCCGTCCGCGGGCCCGCCCAGCGGCAGCACCCGCCCGATCCCGAGCTGCCGGCGCACCGCCTGCGACAACTGGTTCGCGGTCATCGCGCACCCCTTTCTGGGCAGGAGACCCCGGCCCGTCCCGGACGACGTCCCCAGCCTGCCGCAGACCGGCCCGTACGGCAGGCCGGTGTGCCCGGCGGCACCGTGGGGCACTCCACTGCCACATCCCCGGAGCGGTCCCGGGGCACCCGGCCTAGTGTGGTGATCGGAGCGGGCGGCCCGCTTCTCCCCGCGGAAAGGGACACGGCGATGAGCGAGAGCCAGCAGCACGCAGAGGGGGGCAGGGCACCGGTCAAGAGGGGTGGCGGCGACCCCGCGTCCCGTGGGCGCACCACCATCGCCGACGGTGTGGTGGAGAAGATCGCCGGTCTCGCGGCCCGGGACGTCGTCGGCGTGCACGCCATGGGCAGCGGCCTGGCCCGTACGCTCGGCGCCGTACGCGACAAGGTGCCCGGTGGCGGCGGCCGGTCGGCCACCGCGACGCGCGGGGTGAAGGCCGAGGTCGGTGAGGTGCAGACCGCGCTGGACCTGGAGATCGTGGTCGACTACGGCGTCTCCATCGCCGATGTCGCGCGGACCGTCCGGGAGCACGTCATCGCCGCCGTGGAGCGGATGACGGGCCTGGAGGTCGTCGAGGTCAACATCGCGGTCAGCGACGTCAAGCTGCCCGACGAGGCGGACGAAGAAGAGGAAGCCGAACCGCGGCTCCAGTGAGCGGGCCCGTCCGGAGCGGCAGCGAAGGAGCGCACGATGAGCATGGCCGTGGTCGGCCTCTTGGCCGGTATGGCGCTGGGCTTCGCCGGATACT
The DNA here is from genome assembly GCF_055576575.1 of Streptomyces sp. NPDC033270. Classification (NCBI taxonomy): domain Bacteria; kingdom Bacillati; phylum Actinomycetota; class Actinomycetes; order Kitasatosporales; family Streptomycetaceae; genus Streptomyces; species Streptomyces sp. NPDC033270. The sequence goes on along the minus strand of NZ_JBVIRA010000033.1, from coordinate 52,563 downwards.
TCGGCGGCTTCGGTGCCTTCGTGGTGGTGGCGGCGCTGGGCCTGATCGGCTTCGTGGCCGGCAAGTTCCTGGACGGGGACCTGGAGGCGGGCGACTTCTTCCGCACCCGCAGCAGCGACCGCGACGACCGGCGGCGGTGAGGCCGGGTGGCGACGGGGCCCGTGCCGGCCGCTGCCGCTGACGTACCGGCGGGCGAGCGGGGCGCGACCAGCATCGCGGACCGGGTGGTGGCGAAGATTGCCGCGCAGGCCGCGCGGGAGGCGCTGCGCGCCGAGTCCCCGCACGGCCGTACGGACGCGCATGCGACGGTGACCGTCCACCGGCGCGAGGACCGCGAGCACCTCGGCGAGGCCCGGGTACGGGTCGCGGTGGAGCTGGGCTACCCCTCGGACATCGGCGCCCAGTGCCGCCTGGTGCGTCGTCACGTCACCGAACGGGTGACGGAGTTGGCGAGCATGGCGGTGCCCGAGGTGGCGGTGGAGGTCGAGCGGCTGCGCTCACCACTGCTGGAGGGCAGGGGCCGGGAGAGGGTGCGATGAGCGACGACGCCGCCGAAGCGCCGGACACCCGGCGCCTGCCCACGCTCGGCGACCAGCCGCCCGACCAGGCTCCGGGCGCGGACGACGGGCCGCCGCCCGCCGGCCCCGACGACGGCCGGACCGGGCGCTGGTGGTCCGCCCGCCGGGTGCCCGCCGCCGTGGTCGCGCTGGTAGTGCTGGGCGCCGCGGGCCTGCTGCTCTACGACGTGGCCGCGGTGCGCGCGCACCGCCCCGCGATGGCCTGGCGCCGGTGGCTCGCCCGCCGACTGGCCACCGTCCCCCTCGACGAGCCCTGGCTCCTGGCCGCCGCCGCGTTGGCGGTGGTCCTCGGCATCTGGCTGATCGTGCTGGCCGTCACCCCCGGTCTGCGCCAGGTGCTGCCGATGCGGCCCGCCGCCCCGGGCATCCGGGCCGGCCTGGACCGGGCGGCCGCCGCACTGGTGCTGCGCGACCGCGCCATGGAGGTCGCCGGGGTCCAGTCCGTACGGATGACCGTCGGCCGCCGCAGGGCCACGGCGCACGCCGTGTCGCACTTCCGCGCGCTGGACGAGGTCCGCGCCGACCTCGACACCGCGCTCGGCGACGGCCTGCGACAGCTGGGCCTGGCCCACGGGCTCGCGCTGACCGTGCACGTCCGGCGCCCGAAGAAGAGGTGAGCGCGATGCGCCAGGTCCGCAGAACGGCCAACCGGGTGCTGATCGGCCTGGCCGGCGTGCTGCTGCTCGGCACCGGCGGGCTGGTGCTGCTCGGCGGGCTCGGCCTGCCCGCGAGGTGGCAGCTGGACCTGCCCGCCGGGTGGCCCTGGCCCGGCCCCGACGGCGTGCTGCTCTCCGCGCACCAGCGCACCCGCTGGACGGACCAGGGCTGGTGGTGGCCGGTCGTCATCGTCGCCCTGGCCGTCCTCGTCGTGCTGATGCTGTGGTGGCTGCTGGTCCAGCTGCGCCGGCACCGGCTGGACGCGATCCTCGTCGACAGCGGCGACGGCGAGGGCGCCCTGCTGCGCGGCAGGGCCCTGGAGGGCGTACTCGTCGCCGAAACGGAGTCCCTGGAGGGCGTCGAACGGGCCGGTGTCCGGCTCACCGGCCGCCGTGGCGAGCCCCGGGTCCGCGCCGTGCTGGCCCTCGCACCGCACGCCGACCCGGGGACCGTCGTTCGGCGCCTGTCGGACGAGACGGTGGCCCACGCCCGCCGCTCCGCCGGGCTCGACCGGCTGCCGGCGAAGGTCCGCCTGCAGGCCGTCAAACACCGGGCGGAGCGGGTCAGTTAGGCACGCCCCGGCGCCGCCCGCTCAGAAGCTGCGCCGGGAACCGCCGTCCACCGGCACCATCACGCCGGTGACGTACGACGCCGCCGGCGACAGCAGGAAGGCGGCGGCGCGGCCGAACTCCTCGGGCTTGCCGTAGCGGCCCAGCGGGATCGCGGCGGAGTTGCGGGCGCGGGAGCCCTCGGGGTCGCCGGAGAGCGCGTCGAGCTGGGTCATCCGGTCGGTGGCGATCCGGCCGGGGATCACGCCGACGACGCGGATGCCGCGCGGGCCCAGCTCGTTGGCGAGCGACTTGGCGAAGCCGGCGAGGCCGGGGCGCAGGCCGTTGGAGATGGTCAGGCCGCTGATCGGTTCGTGCACCGAGCTGGAGAGCACAAAGCCGATCACCCCGCCCTCGTCGAGCTCGGCGGCGGCGGTGCGGGCCAGTCGCACCGCGCCGAGGAAGACCGTCTCGAAGGCCGACTGCCACTGGTCGTCGGTGTTGTCGGCGGCGGTGCCGGGTGCCGGGCCGCCCACGCTGATCAGCACGCCGTCCAGGCGGCCGAAGCGCTCGCGGGCCGCCGCCACCAGGCGCGCCGGGGCGTCGGGGTCGGCGTTGTCGGCCGCCACCCCCAGGGCCCGCTCGCCCAGTTTCGCGGCCGCGGCCGCCGCGCTCTCCTCGGTGCGTCCGGTGAGCACGACGTTGGCGCCGTCGGCGGTCAGCTCGCGGGCGGTGGCGAAGCCCAGGCCGCGGGTCGCTCCGGTGACGATGTACGTCCGGTCGGTGAGTCCAAGATCCATGGCCCTAGTGTGCCGGTGCCCCGTCCAGCAGACCGAAGGCGGTCCCCACCAGGCCGATATGGCTGAAAGCCTGCGGGAAGTTGCCCAGCTGGCGGCGCGCCACCGGGTCGTACTCCTCGGAGAGCAGCCCCACGTCGTTGCGCAGCGCCAGCAGCCGTGCGAACAGCTCGTCGGCCGCCGCCCGCCGGCCGCTCAGCGCCAGCGCGTCGACGAGCCAGAACGAGCAGGCCAGGAACGCGCCCTCACCACCCGGCAGCCCGTCGACCGACCCGCCCTCGGTGCTGTAGCGGCGCAGCAGCCCGTCCTGCGACAGCTCCCGGCGCACCGCGTCGATGGTGCCGGTCACCCTCGGGTCGTCCCCCGGCAGAAAGCCGACGCGGGGGATCAGCAGGGTCGCGGCGTCCAGTTCCGCGGAGCCGTAGTACTGGGTGAAGGCGCCCCGCTCGGCGTCGTAGCCCTGCTCGCACACCTCCCGGTGGACGTCGTCGCGCATCGCCCGCCAGCGGTCGAGGTCCCCGCCCAGATGGGGAGCGGCCTCGATCGCCCGCACCGCCCGGTCGGCCGCCACCCAGGCCATGACCTTGGAGTGCACGAAGTGCCGGCGCGGCCCGCGGATCTCCCACAGCCCCTCGTCGGGGTCGCGCCAGGTGGACTCCAGGTAGTCCACCAGCGCCCGCTGGATGCTCCAGGCGTGCGGCTCCGCCGGCAGCCCGGCCGTGCGCGCGACGTGGAAGGAGTCGATCACCTCGCCGTAGACATCGAGTTGGCGCTGCTGTACGGCGGCGTTGCCGATGCGTACGGGCGCGGAGCCGGCGTATCCGGTCAGCCACGGCAGTGCGGACTCCGGCAGCCGACGCTCACCGGCCAGCCCGTACATGATCTGCAGATCGTCGGGGGCGCCGGCCACCGCCCGCAGCAGCCAGTCCCGCCAGGCGCCGGCCTCGTCCAGATACCCGGCCTGGAGCAGCGAGTTCAGGGTGAGGCTGGCGTCGCGCAGCCAGCAGTAGCGGTAGTCCCAGTTGCGGACGCCGCCCAGTTTCTCGGGCAGCGAGGTGGTGGGGGCCGCGACGATGCCGCCGGTGGGCGCGTAGGTCAGGGCCTTGAGGGTGATCAGCGAGCGGATCACGGCCGCGCGGTGCGGACCGCTGTAGCGGCAGCGCGCGGACCACGCGTGCCAGTCCTCCAGGGTGTCCCGGAGCGCCTCGAACGGTTCGATCTGGGTCGGCCGGGGCTCGTGCGAGGGGTGCCAGGTCAGCACGAACGCGGTGCGCTCGCCCTCGGCGACGGTGAAGTCCGAGCGGGTGCTGAAGTCCTTGCCGTAGGTCCTGCCTTGGGAGGGGGTGCGCAGCCATACGGAGTCCGGCCCGGCGATCGCGACCCGGCAGCCCTGGGCGGCGCGCACCCAGGGCACCACCTGCCCGTAGTCGAACCGCAGCCGCAGCACCCCGCGCATCTCGACGCGGCCGCCGAGGCCCTCGACGATCCGTACGACATCGGGTGCGCGGTCGCGCTGCGGCATGAAGTCGGTGACCCGGACCCGGCCCTCGGGGGTGTGCCAGACGGTGTCGAGGATCAGCGAGTCGCCGCGGTAGGAACGCTCGGCGCGGGCCTCGGGGGACCGCGGTGACAGCCGCCAGTGGCCGTTGTCCTTGCCGCCGAGGAGAGCGGCGAAGCAGGCGCCGGAGTCGAAGCGGGGCAGGCACAGCCAGTCGATCGAGCCGTCCCGGCCGACGAGTGCGGCGGTCTGCAGATCGCCGATGAGCGCGTAGTCCTCGATGCGTGGGGCCATTCAGCGCCTCTTCCCACCCGACGGGTGCGCTACTCGGCGGTGACGGCTGTCCGGGTTAGGGCCTGTCCGACCCGTCGGACCGGCCCTGGGCCCCGAACGTCGGACCGGCCCTACGCCGTGGTGTCCGCCGACTCCCGGGCGGTCCCGGCTTCCGGGGCCCGACCGCTCTCGCGGGCTGCCTCGGCCTCGCCGGCCTTCTTCGTCGCGGCCGCCACGCGGTCGCGGCGCTCGCGGCGTACGAGGATCACCCAGCCGACCGGTACCGCGGCCGCGAACAGCCACCACTGGATCGCGTACGCCATGTGCGGGCCGATGGAGTCGTGGTCCGGCTCGGGCACCAGTTCCGGGCCGCCCGGCTGCTTGGGAGCGGTCTGCTCGATATAGCCGCCGAGCACCGGCCGGCCGGTCCGCTTCGCCTGCTCCTTGCTGTTGATCAGCATGACCTGGCGGGCGGGCAGGCCCTTGGTGTCCTTGATGCCGCTGGCCTCGGTGGTCTCGTCGGCCATCATCCGGCCGGTCACGGTGACCTTGCCCTTGGGGGCGGCCGGGACGTCCGGGAACCTGGTGAGGTCGTTGCCCGCGGAGATCCAGCCGCGGTTGACCAGGACGGCGTCGCCGTCGCCGAGGACCAGCGGGGTCAGGACGTAGTAGCCGATGCTCTGCTCGTCGGCGGCGGTGCGCTGGCGGACCACGACCTCGTGGGCGGTGTCGTAGGTGCCGGTGGCGGTGACCGTGCGCCACATCTCGCGCCGCGGCAGGTCCCGGCCGGGCGCGGTCAGGTCGGTGACCGGGACCGGCTCGGCGGCCAGGCTGGCGGCGATGAGCTGGTTCTGCGCCACCTTGTGCTCATGGCGGTGCAGCTGCCAGTAGCCCAGCTTGATCATGACGGGGATCAGCACGAGACCCACGAGGGTGAGGATCACCCACTGCCGGGACAACAGGAAGCGGTACACGGCTTCGACGGTACCTGGGGCACCGCGGCCGCCGAGCCCGGGGTCCCCCCGGCGGCCGCCGGGAAAGGCACGGCCCGCCGTTCAGACCCGGTCGACGATCCCCACCCTTCCGTCCGAGCGGGCGCAGTGGGCGCCGCAGTACCACTTGCCGTCGGCCTCGACGCCCTGGCCGATGATCTGGACCCGGCAGTGCTCACAGATCGGCGCCATGCGGTGGATGGCGCAGGAGAAGCAGTCGAAGACATGCACCGCGCCCTGCGCGTGCACCTCGAACGTCATCCCGTAGTCGTTTCCGCAGACCTCACAACGTGCCATGCGCCACAGGGTGCGGGCGGGCCCCGCGCGGGGCGAGGCGCCGGCGGGTGTGTTGGACCGGCTTCACCCGGAAGCAGGCGGCCAGGCGGGACTTTGCGGCCACCGCCTAGCGGCCGGCCGGCCGCACGTCCTGCAGCAGCTGCATGAAGGCCGCCTCGTCGATCACGACCGTGCCGTACGCGGCGGCCTTGCTGGTCTTGGAGGTCTGGGCGTCCGGATCGTTGGTCACCAGCAGGCTGGTCAGCCGGGACACGCTCGTCGCGACATGCAGCCCGGCCTCGATCGCCCGGTCCTCCAGCAGCTCGCGGTCCACCGAGGTGTCGCCCGAGAAGGCGACCCGCATCCCCTGGACGAGCGGGCCGCCGGCCTCGTAGCGCCCCGGATTGGGGTACGGGCAGGCCGGGCGCTTACGGGACGGCCGCCAGGACGTCGGGCGGTACGACGAGGAGGCGGCGCGCTGCCGCGGCGCGGGGGCGTCCGACCACTCCGTCAGCGGCTGGCAGCTCAGCAGCGGCAGCCGCAGATTCTCCCGCGCGGCCCGCCGCAGACTGGGGCGGAACGCCTCGGCCAGCACCCGGGCGTCGTCCAGCGCGTGGTGGGCGCGCTGCTGCACGACGCCGTAATGCGCGGCGAGCGACTCCAGCTTGTGGTTGGGCAGCGGCAGCCGCAGCTCCTTGGAGAGCGCGATCGTGCACAGCCGCTGGCGCACCGGGGCGGTGGCCGCGGCGCGGGCGTACTCGCGGGCGATCATCGACCAGTCGAACATGGCGTTGTGCGCGACCAGCACCCGGTCCTCCAGGCGCTCGGACAGCTGCGGCACGATATCCGGGAACAGCGGCGCGTCGTCGAGCACGGCGCTCGTCAGGCCGTGGATCCACACCGGCCCCGGATCGCGCTGCGGATTGACCAGGGTGTACCAGTGGTCCTGGACCTCGCCCTGCGCGTCGAGTTGGTACACGGCCGCGGAGATGATCCGGTCGTCGCGGGCCAGCCCCGTGGTCTCCACGTCGACCACCGCGTATCCCTGGGGATACCCGGACGGCCAGGGAGCCGGCGGCGTCTGCGGGCCCGGCTGCTGCCCGATCTTCGGCGCGATCGGGCCGGCTGCTGCCATGGGGTCTTCGAGCATGGTCCCTGAGGATACGGGCCGCCACTGACAGCCACCGAACCGCCGTCGGCCACGAGGGCCCGCGGCATGGTTGTTGACGGCCCGACCGGCCGGCCCCGGGCCGGGCGCGGGGTGCCGTCCTCGCCCGCCCGCGATCGGGAGCGGGGGCCTTTCGCGGGACCGGGCGGAGCGTCAGGACGCGGGGCCGGCGCCCCGCCTCGGCGGGGTCCCGGGCTCCGCGGCCGCGAGCAGCGAGGCCACCACCGCCTCCAGCGCGACCTCGAAGAGCCGCTCCGTGTCGGCCGGCGCGGCCAGCGCGCGGGCCAGCGCCGGATCGTGCCCGGCGGCGGGGGAGTCCCACAGCTCGCCCTCGCTGGGATGCTGCTCGGGTGACCGCTCCCGGGCGCGCTCGACCAGCACGAAGCCGACGACCTGGAACTGGACGGCGCGCACCGCCTCGGCGGCGGCCCGCCCGCGCAGCCCCGCGGTGTGCATCTCGCCGACCAGCGCCTGCTGCGCGGGCAGGAACATCCGCTCCGTCAGGCCGCGTTCGTGCACCATCGCGATCAGCTGCGGCCGCTCGCGCAGCGCCGTACGCAGGCCGCGGGCGACCGAGACGATGCGCGCGTGCGGGGTCCGCCCGATGGGGTGGATCTCGCCCATCTCCCGGACGGTGCGTTCGACGAGCGCGTCCAGCAGGGACTCGCGGTTGCCGACGTGCCAGTAGATGGAGGTGACGGCGGTGCCCAGCTCCGTGGCGAGCCGGCGCATGGTCAGCGCGGCGGGGCCGTGCGCCCGGACCAGCCGGGCGGCCGTGGCCAGAACCTCTTCGCTGGTCAGCGCGGTACGTGTCATGCCCCCCACCTACCCTTTCAACTCCCTTTCCCGCAAGGGTCTTTACCCTTCGACCGGCACGATGTAACAGTGTTACAGGTGCCGCGCCCGGCGCCGGCCACGGCACCCGCACCTCGACCGGCCGTACGACCCCGCACGTCAACCCCCGCAAGTCACCCACGACGAAGGGCGGTACGACATGGCACGCATACGCTACGGAGCGCGCACCGAGGCGGAGATCGCCGCGGCGCGCACCGCCGCCGCCGAGCTCCCCGACATCTGGTCCACCGGCGTGGTCGCCGTCTGGGAGAGCGATCCGGACGCGGTCGCGGCCGTCCTGCCGCCGCCGCTGAAGCCCACCGGCCGCCCGCTGGTCCGGGCCGCCATCAGCACGGTGGACCTGCCCGGCTACCCCCTGGGCGCGGGCTCGGTCGCCGTCGCGGCCGCGCACCACGGCGTCGAGGGCTGGTATCCGCTGGTCATGCCGATGACCCACGAGCGGGCGCTGATCGGCGGCCGGGAGGTCTTCGGCGAGCCCAAGAAGCTGGGCGAGGTGACGGTGGAGCGCGACGGGCCGACCGTACGCGCCGCGCTGGCCCGGCACGGCATCGCCTTCGTCGAGGTGCGCGGCGCGGTCAGCTCCAGCCTGCCCCTCCCGGAGCCGTCGCAGAAGACGGACTTCTACTTCAAGTTCCTTCCGGCGGTGGACGGTTCGGGCTTCGACGCGGACCCGGCCCTCGTGCACTGCCTGCGCGACGAGAAGGTCAGGAAGCTGGAGCGGATCACCGGAGACGTCGTCCTGCGCGAGTCGATGTACGACCCGGTCGCCGACCTCCCCGTGCGCACCCTGGTGGAGATCACCCTTGGCGAGAAGACCACGGACCAGAAGGGCCGGGTCGTCGAGCGGGTCGACGCCCGGGCCCTGCTCCCGTACATCCATCAGCGCTACGACGACCCGCGGCAGATCCTCGACGGCCCGCCCGAGGGGAGCGTCTGACATGGAGCTGCGACCGGGGCAGGTCGCCGTCGTCACCGGCGCGGCGAGCGGCGTCGGGCTCGCCATGGCCCGGCGGTTCGCCGCCGACGGCCTGAAGGTGGTGCTCGCCGACGTCGAGAAGGGCGCCCTGGAGAGCGCGGCCGACGGGCTGCGGGCGGGCGGGGCGACCGTGCACGCGCGCGTGGTCGACGTGGGGGAGCGCGACCAGGTCTTGGCGCTGGCCGAGGACACCTACGCCACGTTCGGCGCCTGCCATGTGCTGTGCAACAACGCGGGCGTCGGCTCCGGCGCCGAGGGCCGCATGTGGCAGCACGAACCCAACGACTGGAAGTGGGCGTTCGCGGTCAACGTGTGGGGCGTCTTCCACGGCGTCCAGGCGTTCGTCCCCCGCATGATCGCGGGCGGGGAGCCGGGCCATGTCGTCAACACCTCGTCGGCGGACGGCGGCATCGCCCCGCTGCCCACCGCCTCCGTGTACGCGGTCACCAAGGCCGCCGTCGTGACGATGACGGAGTCCCTGTACGCGCATCTGAGGGCCGAGCGGGCACGGGTGGGTGCCTCGGTGCTCTTTCCCGGTCCGCACATGCTGCGGACCGGACTGTGGGAGTCGCACCGCAACCGCCCCGACCGGTACGCCAAGCAGCGGCCACGCAAGACCCCCTACCGCAGCCTCGACCAGTGGGAGGCCGCGATGAAGGAGGCCGGGCAGGAGGTCGAGTTCACCCCGGTCGAGCAGGTCGCGGACCTGGTCGCCGACGGCATCGCCGCGGACCGCTTCTGGCTGCTGCCCGACAGCGAGCACAGCGACCGGCAGATCCGGGCCCGGTCGCGGTCGATGCTGGACCGGGCGAACCCGGCGTATCTGGAGAGCTTCATACTCGACTGAGGACCGAGGGACGTAAGCATGAGCAACCAGGACCCGTACCTGATCATCTCCTCCGACTGCCATGCCGGACTGCCCACCGAGGAGTACCGGCCCTATCTGGAGCGCCGTTTCCACCGCGCCTTCGACGCGTTCCTCGGTGAGCGGGACGCCCGCCGCGCGGAGGCGACCCGCCTGGGCATCCGCAACGACGCGTTCGCCGCCAAGTGGTTCGAGGACAACGAGGAGGGCCTGCGCGGCGGCTGGGACACCGCACAGCGCCTCAAGGAGCTCGACGGCGACGGGGTGGCCGCCGAGGTCGTCTTCCCCGACGCGGACGCCGTCGACAGCCGGACCGCCGCGCCCTTCGGGGTGGGCCTCGGCCTCTCCGGCGACCAGGACCCCGAACTCGGCATGGCCGGCGCCCAGGCGCACAACCGCTGGCTCGCCGACTTCGTCTCCCACCACCCCGAACGGCACTGCGGCGTCGCGCTGCTGCCCATCACCGCCGACCCGGCGAAGGTCGTCGCCGAGGTGCACCGGGCCAAGGAGTCGGGGCTCGGCGCCCTGATGATCCCGTCCATGTGGGTCGACAACGAGCCGTACCACGCGCGGCGCTACGACCCCGTGTGGGCGGCGGCCGCCGAATGCGGGATGCCGGTCGTGACGCACTCGGGCGCGGCGCCCCGCCACGAGTACGGCGACCACCTGGGCATCTATGTGAGCGAGGTGACATGGTGGCCGGCCCGCCCCCTGTGGTTCCTGCTGTGGTCCGGTGTCTTCGAGCGCCACCCCGGGCTCAGGTTCGGGGTCGCGGAGTCGGGCTGCTGGTGGCTGCCGAACCTGCTCTGGTTCATGGACCGCCTCTACTCGGGCGCGCACGGCGGCAAGAAGCTCTCCCCGTTCGCCGAGCTGAAGCGCCCTCCGCACGAGTACCTCGACCGGCAGGTCTTCGTCTGCGCCACCAACACCAAACGCCGCGAACTCGCCCAGCGCTACGAGATCGGCGTCGACAACATCCTGTGGGGCAGCGACTTCCCGCATCCGGAAGGGACCTGGCCCAACACCCGCGGCTGGCTGCGCGGCACCTTCCACGACATCCCGGTCGCCGAGACCCGGCGGATGCTGGGCCTGGCCGCCGCCGAGGTCTTCGGCTTCGACACCGAGCACCTGGCACCCCTCGCGGCCCGCATCGGCCCGACCCCGGCCGACCTCGGCCAGGACGCCGACCAGAGCGCCGTGGAGGCCTCCTGGGCCCGCTCCCGCGAGGCGGGCCGGCACTGGCTCACCGGCCAGGACTTCCCGACCCTGGGGGTGACCCCGTGAGCACCTCCGAGGACCGCTACACGGTGATCTCGGCGGACTGCCACGCGGGCGCCGATCTCCTCGACTACAAGCCGTACTTGGAGGCCAAGCACCACGACGCCTTCGACGCGTGGGCGGCCACCTACGTGAACCCCTACGAGGACCTGCTCGCCGACACCGCCGACCGCAACTGGAACTCCGCCCTGCGGCTGGCGGAACTGGAGGCCGACGGCATCGTCGCCGAGGTCGTCTTCCCCAACACCATCCCGCCGTTCTTCCCCAGCGCCTCGCTGATGGCCCCGGCGCCCACCCGCGCGGAGTACGAGCGGCGCTGGGCGGGCCTGCGCGCCCACAACCGCTGGCTCGCCGACTTCTGCGCCGACGCCCCGGGGCGCCGGGCCGGCGTCGCCCAGATCCTCCTCAACGATGTCGACGAGGCCGTACGGGAGGTCCGCCGCACCAAGGCGGCCGGCCTCACCGGCGGCATCCTGCTCCCCGGCACCCCACCCGGCTCCGGCCTGCCCGAACTCCACTCCGAGGTGTACGACCCCCTGTGGGCCGTCTGCGCCGAGCTGGAGGTCCCCGTCAACCACCACGGCGGCTCGGCCTCCCCGCCCCTCGGCGACGAACCCGCCGCCCGCGCCGTCTTCATGGTCGAGACGACCTGGTTCTCGCACCGCGCCCTGTGGCACCTGATCTTCGGCGGCGCCTTCCGCCGCCATCCGGGCCTGCGCCTGGTCCTCACCGAACAGGGCTCCGGCTGGATCCCCGGCGTCCTGGGCATGCTGGACTACTACCACGGCCGGCTGGTGGCCGCCGCGTCCCGGGCCGCCACCGCCGAGTCCAAGTTCGGCGCCGGCCTGGCCGCGAGCATGGGAGCCTCGCCGGGCAGCGTCTGGCGCGAGTGCTGCTACGTGGGCGCCAGCTTCATGCGCCCCCACGAGGTCCCGCTCCGCCACCGCATCGGCCTCGACAAGATCATGTGGGGCAGCGACTACCCCCATGACGAGGGCACCCACCCGCACTCCCGCGAGGCCCTCCGCCTCGCCTACGCCGGCCTGCCCCCCGACGAGATCGCCCCCATGCTCGGCACCAACGCCGCCCGGGTCTACGGCTTCGACCTCACCCGCCTCGCCCCGATAGCCGCCCGCGTCGGCCCCACGCACGGCGAACTCTCGGTGCCCCTGGAAGAGATCCCCCCGGACGCCACCAGCCCGGCGTTCGCCCCGGGCGGCTCGGTGCGGGTGTGGTGAGGCGCGGTCCGGCCGCGAGGCGGTGCGGCGGGCTCAGGCGGACGCGGCGGCCGCCGAGGAGCCGAGTACCCGGGCGACCTCGGGGAGTTCCTCCACCGAGCCGTTCCCGTCCCTGCGCACCCGGTGCAGGGTTGCCCCGGGCGTACGGGCGACGACCTCCGTGAGGCGGCCGTGGGCGAACAGCCCGGCGGCGCCGTCGTCGACCGCCCACCCTCCGGGAAGCGCACGGTCGCCGACGGCCGTCAGGTAGCCGGGGCGGCGCCCGGGCTCGCTGTCGTAGTGCGGACACAGGCTGCCGGGCAGCAGTCCCAGCCCGTCGGCGAGCGGTGCCGGCGGGCCGAAGGAGTCCGAGAAAGCGCTCTGGAACCAGCAGCACGCGCCCGCGCTGATGCCGCACAGCAGCACTCCGGCCCGGTACGCCTCGCGCAGCACCGCGTCCAGGCCGTGCAGCCGCCAGACGGCGAGCATGTTGGCGGTGTTGCCGCCCCCGACGTAGACGACGTCCTGCGCGAGGACGAACGCCCGCAGATCGGACACGGTGCGCCGGAACAGCTCCAGATGGCTCGCCTCGCAGTCCCGTGCGCCGAACGCGGCGTGGAACTTCTCGATGTACCCCGGCGCGTCGCCGCTCGCGGTGGGCACGAAGCACACCCGGGGCCGCGCCCGCCCGGTGGCGGCCAGTACGTAGTCGTCCAGGAGCGTGTCGGGATCGTCGGAGAAGCCGCCGCCGAGCAGGGCGATGGTGGGTGCGGTGGTCATCGGGCTCCGTCTTCCGTCGTCGTGGCCGCGCCTGCGGCAGGACGGCAAGCTACCGGCGGTACGCCGTGCCGGGTAGCTGACATCACGTCTCACATACTTCTGAGTAACAACCCCTAGCGGCACTCCTGTCACCGCCCTTATGGTGCGGAGCATGCCGCACCTGCCCGATGTCGTGTTGTGGTCCGTACCCGCCTTTGTCCTGCTCACCGTCGTCGAGATGGTGAGCTACCGCCTGCATCCCGACGAGGACGCGGCCGGCTACGAAGCCAAGGACGCGGCCACCAGCGTCGGCATGGGGCTGGGCAGCCTCGTCTTCGACGCGCTGTGGAAGATACCCATCGTGGCGATCTACGCCGCGGTCTACGAACTCACCCCGCTGCGCGTGCCGGTGCTGTGGTGGACGCTGCTGCTGATGCTGCTCGCCCAGGACTTCTTCTACTACTGGTCGCACCGCGGCCACCACGTCATCCGCATCCTGTGGGCCTGCCATGTGGTGCACCACTCCAGCGAGAAGTTCAACCTCACCACGGCCCTGCGGCAGCCCTGGACGACCTGGACCGTCTGGCCGTTCTACGTCCCGATGGTCGCCCTCGGCGTGCATCCGGCCGCGATCGCCTTCACCTCCGGCGCCAACCTGGTCTACCAGTTCTGGGTGCACACCGAGCGGGTCGGCAAGCTGCCGCGGCCCTTCGAGTTCGTCCTCAACACGCCCTCCCACCACCGCGTCCACCACGCCTCGCAGGGCGGCTACCTGGACCGCAACTTCGGCGGGATCCTGATCATCTGGGACCGGATGTTCGGCTCGTTCGTCCCCGAGACCGAGCGGCCCGTCTACGGCCTCACCAAGAACATCAAGACCTACAACCCGCTACGGGTGGCCACCCACGAGTACGCCGCCATCGCCCGCGACGTACGGGCCGCGGGCAGCTGGAGCGAGCGCGCCGGACGGGTCTTCCGCGGACCGGGCTGGCAGCCGGCCGGGCGGCAGGAAGCCGCGCCGGCCGACCGCACGGCGCCCGCCCCGGTCGAGGAGCCCGTGACGTGACGCCGCGCTGGCCGGGCGGCCTGCGGCCGCTGTCCGTGGCGTTCGCCGCGCTGGCCGTCGTGCATCTCGGGGCGCTGCTCGCGGGAGCCGCCACCGTCGAGCACCTCACCAAGCCCGCGCTGATGCCGGTGCTCGCCGGCTACGTCCTGGCGCGCGGCGGCCCCGCGCTGCTGGCCGGCGCGCTGCTGTTCGGCTGCGGCGGCGACACCTTCCTGCAGATCGGCGGGGACGTCCTGTTCCTGGTGGGGATGGGCTCGTTCGCCGCCGGGCACCTGTGCTACCTGCTGCTGTTCGCCCGCCACGGAGCGGGGCCCGCCCCCGGGCGGCGGGGGCGCACGGCCGCGCTCACCGCCGCGTACGCCGCCGCGCTGGTCGGGGCCGTGGCCCTGCTGTGGCCCGGCCTCCCGGCCGAGCTGCGGATCCCGGTCGCCGGTTACAGCCTGCTGCTCACCGCGATGGCCTTCGGGGCGCTGCGCGCGGGCCCCTGGGCCACGGCCGGCGGACTGCTCTTCCTGCTCTCCGACACCCTGATCGCCAGCGGTATCGCCCACTGGCCGCAGCTGCCCGCCCCCCAGTTCTGGATCATGGCCACCTACACCGCCGCCCAGTGCGCGCTGACCGCCGGCGTCCTGCGATCCGCCGCCACCACGGCGCCGCGGCCCCCGTCCCCGCACTCGGCAGACGTCCCGGCGGCGGGCGTCGCCTAGCCGGCGGACTTGAGTCTCCCCCCGTGGGAGACGCGACAGTGGAGGGCATGTACGAGGACGGCGCAGGCCCACTGACCATCGGCGCGCTGGCGCGCCTGACCGGCGTCCCGGTCAAGACCATCCGGAACTGGTCCGACCAGGGCCTGCTGCCGCCCGCCGCCCGCACCCCCGCGGGCTACCGGCTGTACGGCAGCGACGCCCCGGCCCGCCTGGAGATCGTGCGCAGCCTGCGCGAACTGGGCATCGGGACGGCGGCGATCCGGTCCGTACTGCGGCGTGAGCGCACGCTCGCCGAGACGGCGGCCCAGTGGGCGGACGCGCTGGACGCGCAGATCCTCCCCCAAGCTCTTAAGGAGCAGGGGGGACCCCCATCTGCGGCTGCAGTGCGCCGTGCTGCGCACGGTGGCCGAGCGGGACAGCGCAGCAGAGGAGCTGCCCCACATGACCGAACTCGCCCGCCTGTCGGCCGGTGAACGCCGCCGGATCATCGCGGACTTCCTGACGGACGCCCTCGACGGCGTACCCGACTCCGCCTATCGCAGCGGTCTGCTGGCCGCCGTCCCCGACCTGCCCGACGCGCCCACCCCCGACCAGCTCGGCGCCTGGGTCGAACTGGCCGCCCTGGTCCGCGAGCCGGAGCTGCCGGCCGCGCTGCGCCGGCTGGCCGAGTACAGCGCGCGCACCGCGCCGGAAGACGGCGGCGCGGAAGCCGAAGCGGCCGCCGTGCGCGTCGCCGAGCTGATGCGTGCGCGCGCCGAGGCGGCCGTCGCGGCCGGCCTGGCCCCCGACTCCCCGGCCGCCGGGCCCGTCGTCGCCGAGCTGGTCGCCGCCTGGATCCCCACCCAGGCCGACGTCGCCGGCGCGCCCACCGAGGACGGCCCGGCCGCCCGCGCCCGGCTGCTGGAGCAGCTGCAAACCGCGGCCGAGCCGTCCGTCGAGCGCTACTGGCAGCTGCTGTGCGCGGTCACCGGCCGGCCCGCCCCGCCCGGCTGGGGCCCCGCGGGCACCTGGACGGCCGCGGCCCTGCGCGCCCACCTCCGGCCGCTGGAGGTCGACCGCTCGGCGTTCGAGGAGACCGACCCGCAACGGGTGCTGTACGCCTACGCACAGGTGACCCGCGACGTCGGCGCCCTGGTGGCCGCCGTACGGCCGGCGGACCTCGCGCTGCCGACGCCTTGCGCGCACTGGAGCGTGGCCCAACTGCTGGACCACATGGTGTGGGAGAACCTGATGGCCGCCTCGATCGCCGAGGGCGCCCCGCGCACCGACCACACCGCCGACCACCTCGGCGACGACCATGTCGCCGCCTTCGCGGACGCGGCGCACGCCGCCCTCGCCGCGTTCACCGGCAGCGGGATGCTGCAGCGCCGCTACGGGCCCCACGATGCACCCGGCGCGATGATCGTCCAGCAGGTCGTGGTGGAACTCCTCGCCCACGGCTGGGACTTGGCGAGGGCACTGGGCGCCCCGACCGGCCTCGCGCCGGAGGTCGCCGAGGAGACCCTGGCGGCGGTGCACCGGATCTACGGGGCCGCGCCGCGCACCGAGGGCGGATCGTTCGCGCCCGAGCGCCCCGCCGCGCCCGGGGCCACCGCCGCCGACCGGCTCGCGGCCTTCCTCGGCCGCGAGTGGCCCCCGGCCGGGCTCCGCTGACGCGACGGCCCAACCGGAGCGCCCGGCACACCGTGTCGGCCGGTGTGCCGGGCAGGGCGCACGGTTACTTCTTCACCGCGTCCAGGGCATCGACGATGCCGTAGCCGAAGTGGCTGTTGACGTGCTTGGTGCCGGTGCAGGTCGCGTCACCCGTGGGGCAGCCGGGGTTGTCCGCCTGCTGCTTGAGGAGCCACTGCAGCTCCTGCGGGCTGGACTTGGGGTGGGCGCTCTTGAGCAGCGCGGCGACGCCCGAGACGTGCGGGGACGCCATGGAGGTGCCGGCCAGGTAGGCCCAGTCGCCGCCCGGCATGGTGGAGAGGATGTTGCCGTTCTTGGCGGGCAGCTCGGGAACCTGCTTGGAGTCGCCGCCCGGTGCGGCCACATCGATCTGGCCGAGCCCGTAGTTGGAGTAGCCGGACTTGAGCTTGTGCACACCGCTCGCCGCGACCGTCACCGTGCCTGGAAGCTGGGTGGGCACATCCCAGCAGGTCTTCGGGTTGATGGTGCGCTCGACGGGGGTGGAGTCGTTCGGGCTGCTGGCGTCGGGGAGCTTGGCGGCTCCCAGATCGAGGTCGGAGTTGCCCGCGGCGGCGATGTTGATCGCCCCCTTACGCTGGGCGTAGCTCGCCGCACGGCCGACCGCGTCAACGATGGCGGCCTGGTCGGCGTCATCCTTGCAGTTGAACATCCACGGGTCTACGTAGTAGCTGTTGTTGGTGACCTCGACCCCGTGGTCGGCCGCGAAGACGAAGGCGCAGACCACGCTCTCGGCGTAGAACAGGCTCGTCTCCGGCTCGCTGACCTTGATCGCGGAGACCTTCACGCCCGGGGCGACGCCGGCCACGCCGGTGCCGTTGCGGGCCGCGGCGATCGTGCCCGCGACATGGGTGCCGTGGTAGTCGCTGCTGGGGTCCCAGGGGCGCCAGGCCCCCTTGGACGTGTCGGCCACGCCGCCGACGCAGTTGGCGGACTGCTTCGCGGAGAAGTTGGCCTTCAGGTCCGGGTGGGTGTCGTCCACGCCGGTGTCGATGACGGCGACGGTGACGTCCCTGCTGCCCGGGTTCACCTGCGCGGCCTTGTCGGCCTTGATGGCGGGCAGGTCCCACTGCAGCGGCTCCAGCGGCTCCTGACCGTTCGCCTTCGCCGCGCTGCCGACCGCCTTGAGCTGAGACTTCGGCAGATCGATCTTCTGCGGCTTGCCGACGTCGGTGGTGCCCGAGGCCTTCAGGGGCGCGGTGCGGCTGGCGCCGGCGGTCTGCACGCCCGGCACCGTCCGTATGGTGGCGGCGAACTGCGGGTTCGCCGAGTGGACGACGATCACGCCTATCTGCTCATGGGCGACGATCACCTTCCCGCCGGCCTTGGCTATCGCCTTCTCCACCTTGCCGACGGTGGCATGGCCGGGCGTGGTGTTCACGACGTACGACAGCAGCGGGCCGTCGGCCTGCGCGGCGGCCGGGGCGGAGTCCTGGGGCGCGGCGGTGGCCGCGTTCGGCAGGAAGCCGAGGGACGCCGTCAGAGCCAGCCCGAGCGGTACGGCCAGCGCCCGCATGCGTCTGGATCGGGGATGTGCCATGGGGGTTCTCCACATCATCCGTGAGACCGCCCGTACGCGGGTTTGCGCACGGGCGGATGCAGTGAGACGTGAAGTTATCGGCGATCACTGACGCGCAGCAATGGAACGGGGAGAAAACCTGTCAGGAGTGGTGAATTGATGTCCTGCCGGCCCCGGTTCGCGCTCGGCCGCGGGGCCCGGCCGGCCGTGGCGCCCCGTCAGTCGCCGCGGCGCAGCGTGGCGATGCTCAGCAGCGGCAGGGGGATCCGCGGGCCGTACCAGCGGCGCGCGGCCGGGGCGGCCTCCGGGCGCGGCCGCGACGGGGTGACGGTGAGCGGCACCGGCAGTCGGACGCTGCCGTACGGGCGCCGGCGGGGAGCGGGTGGCTGCGGGGCCTGCTGGGGCGGCGGGTTCACATCCGGCTCAACGAACCGCCCCGCGCGCGGTGGCGGTCGCCGCGGCCATTCCCCCGATTTTCCTCGGGGATTCAACCAACGCCCCTCTGTCGGATCGGGTGGTGCGGCCCTACCATGCGTGATCAACATCACTTACGCGGGCTTTACGCCGACCGGGCCGTCCCCCGTGCCGACCCGGCGCGCCGGCCCGCACCAGCCGCCCCCTCGCGTCAGGAGATTCCGTGAGCGCCGCACCCACCACCGATCCGGGGACGCATGAGCCGCCCGACTACATCCAGGTGCAGTCGAGCGCGGAATTCAACGAACTCCGCAGCGCACGCCGCTCGTTCGCCTTCCCGCTGACCGTCGCCTTCATCGCCTGGTACCTCGGGTACGTACTGCTGTCGAGCTACGCCGGCGGCTTCATGGCCATCAAGGTCCTCGGCAACGTCAACGTCGCCTTCGTCCTCGGCGTCGCCCAGTTCGTGACCACCTTCCTCATCGCCTGGTGGTACTCCCGGCACGCCGCCACCAAGCTCGACCCCAAGGCCGAGGCCATCAAGTCCCGTCTGGAGGGCGGCGCATGACCCTCACCCAGCAGCCGCTCGCGCTCCAGCTCGCGGCCGGCGGCGCGGGTGAGCACCGCGCCCTGATCATCACCCTCTTCGCGGTCTTCGTCGCCGCCACCCTCGGCATCACCGTCTGGGCCGGCCGGCAGACCAAGGGCGCGGAGGACTTCTACGCCGGCGGCCGGCAGTTCAGCGGCTTCCAGAACGGCCTGGCCATCTCCGGCGACTACATGTCCGCCGCGTCCTTCCTGGGTATCGCCGGCGCCATCGCCCTCTTCGGCTACGACGGCTTCCTGTACTCCATCGGATTCCTCGTCGCCTGGCTCGTCGCGCTGTTGCTGGTCGCCGAACCGCTGCGCAACTCCGGCCGGTTCACCATGGGCGACGTCCTCGCCTACCGGATGCGCCAGCGCCCGGTCCGCACGGCCGCGGGCACCTCCACCATCATCGTCTCGATCTTCTACCTGCTTGCCCAGATGGCGGGCGCCGGCGCCCTGGTCACCCTGCTGCTGGGCATCACCAGCGAGGCCGGCAAGATCCTGGTCGTCGTCCTCGTCGGCATCGTGATGATCCTCTACGTCAGCATCGGCGGCATGAAGGGCACCACCTGGGTGCAGATGGTCAAGGCGGTCCTGCTGATCGCCGGCACCCTGCTGATCACGTTCCTGGTGGCGCTCAAGTTCCACTTCAACCTCTCCGCGCTGCTCGGCGCCGCCGCGGAGAACAGCGGCAAGGGCTCCGCATTCCTGGAGCCCGGCCTCAAGTACGGTGCCACCGCCACCTCGAAGATCGACTTCATCTCGCTGGGCATCGCGCTCGTCCTGGGCACCGCGGGCCTGCCACACATCCTCATCCGCTTCTACACCGTCCCCACCGCCAAGGCCGCCCGCAAGTCCGTGAACTGGGCGATCGGCATCATCGGCGTCTTCTACCTGATGACCATCGCGCTGGGCTTCGGCGCCGCCGCCCTCATCAAGCCCGAGACGATCACCGTCTCCAACAAGGCGGGCAACACCGCGGCGCCGCTCCTGGCGGAGGCGATCGGCGGCGGCGCCGGCTCCACCGGCGGCGCCATCCTGCTCGCCGTGATCTCCGCGGTGGCCTTCGCCACGATCCTCGCGGTGGTCGCCGGCCTGACCCTCGCCTCGTCCTCGTCCTTCGCGCACGACCTGTACGTCAACGTCATCCGCAGGGGCAAGGCCACCGAGAAGGAGGAGGTCGGCGCGGCCCGCTGGGCCACCGTCGGCATCGGCGCGGTCGCCATCGGGCTGGGCGTCTTCGCCCGCGGGCTGAACGTCGCCGGCCTGGTGGCGCTCGCCTTCGCGGTCGCCGCCTCGGCCAACCTCCCGACGATCCTCTACAGCCTGTTCTGGAAGCGGTTCACCACCCAGGGCGCGCTCTGGTCCATCTACGGAGGCCTCACCTCCTCCGTCGTCCTGGTGCTCTTCTCACCGGTCGTCTCCGGCAAGGAGACCTCCATGTTCCCCGGCGCGGACTTCGGCTTCTTCCCGCTGGAGAACCCGGGCCTGATCTCCATCCCGCTGGGCTTCCTGCTCGGCTGGCTGGGCTCGCTGCTGTCCAAGGAGGAGCCGGACGTCAAGAAGTACGCCGAGCTGGAGGTCCGCTCGCTGACCGGGACCGGGGCGCACTGAGTCGTCCGTACAGGACCGGGGGGGGGGGGGGGGGGGGGGGGGGGGGGGGGGGGGGGGGGGGGGGGGGGGGGGGGGGGGGGGGGGGGGGGGGGGGGGGGGGGGGGGGGGTGCCGATGTTGAACGTGGCGGTGGTGGTCGCGCCGGCCAGCGTCGGTGCGGCGTT
>NZ_JBVIRA010000033.1:29295-32056 GCF_055576575.1 Streptomyces sp. NPDC033270 | reverse complement strand
GGTCGGGGGCAGGGGCGGGGGGGGAGACGGTGGGTTCCCGGGGGGGGGGGGGGGGTACCCCCCCCCCCCCCCCCCCCCCCCCCCCCCCCCCCCCCACGTCGTGCTTCTCATCTCTGCTCGCTGTCACACCCATCGCGTAGGCTCGAAGACGTACTGATCCACACGGGAGATGTACCAAGGCGAACCAGGACGTCAACAGGCGTCCCGAGCCGTCAGTCCCGGGGAGGGGCCCTGTGCTCATCGACACCTACGGTCGTGTGGCCACCGACCTGCGCGTTTCGCTCACCGACCGCTGCAATCTGCGGTGCACGTACTGCATGCCCGAAGAGGGCCTGCAGTGGCTCGCCAAGCCCGATCTGCTCAGCGACGACGAGATCGTCCGGCTGATCGCCATCGCGGTGCGCGACCTGGGCATCGAAGAGGTCCGCTTCACGGGCGGCGAGCCGCTGCTCCGCCCCGGCCTGGTCGGCATCGTCGAGCGGGTCGCCGCCCTCACCCCGCGCCCCCGGATGTCGCTGACCACCAACGGCATAGGCCTTCAGCGCACGGCCGCGGCACTGCGCGACGCCGGCCTCGACCGCGTCAACGTCTCCCTCGACACCCTGCGCCCCGACGTCTTCCAGACCATGACCCGCCGCAAGCGGCACGACGATGTGCTGCGCGGCCTGGAGGCGGCCCGCGCCGCCGGTCTGACCCCGGTCAAGGTCAACGCCGTCCTGATGCCGGGCCTCAACGACGACGAGGCCCCCGACCTGCTCGCCTGGGCGATCGCCCACGACTACGAGCTCCGCTTCATCGAGCAGATGCCGCTCGACGCCCAGCACGGCTGGAAGCGCGACGGCATGATCACCGCCGGTGACATCCTCGCCTCGCTGCGCACCCGCTTCGAGCTGACCCCCGAGGGCCAGGACGAGCGCGGCTCCGCGCCCGCCGAGCGCTGGCAGGTCGACGGCGGACCGCACCGCGTCGGCGTGATCGCCTCCGTCACCCGCCCGTTCTGCCGCGCCTGCGACCGCACCCGGCTGACGGCCGACGGCCAGGTCCGTACCTGCCTGTTCGCCACCGAGGAGACGGACCTGCGGACGGCGCTGCGCTCCGGGGCGCCCGACGACGAGATCGCGCGCCTGTGGAAGCGTGCGATGTGGGGCAAGA
Source organism: Streptomyces sp. NPDC033270 (assembly GCF_055576575.1). Lineage (NCBI taxonomy): Bacteria > Bacillati > Actinomycetota > Actinomycetes > Kitasatosporales > Streptomycetaceae > Streptomyces > Streptomyces sp. NPDC033270. The sequence goes on along the minus strand of NZ_JBVIRA010000033.1, from coordinate 30,904 downwards.
AGGCGGGCTCCGGCCTGGACGACCCGGCCTTCCTGCAGCCCGAGCGCCCGATGTCCTCGATCGGCGGCTGACCCGCCCGCCCCGGCGCCGGGCGTCACTTCCCGGCGGCGGACGCCTCCCACTCCTGAAGCGTCACCACGTCCTTGAGGAAGCCGCGCACGCCGAGGAACTGCGACAGATGCTCCCGGTGCTCCTCGCAGGCCAGCCAGGTCTTACGGCGGTCCGGCGTGTGCAGCTTCGGGTTGTTCCAGGCCAGCACCCAGACGGCGGCGGCCCGGCAGCCCTTGGCGGAACAGATGACGGCGGCGTCGCCGCCCGCGGTGGAGTCGGGACGATCAGGGGAGTTCACGGCCTCAACCCTACGTCCTGCGGCCCGGGGCCCTGGAGGCCGTGACCGGGAGCGGACATGACGACGCCGGGCAGCCACGGGGGGAGCCGCCCGGCGTCGGTCCGTCGCTCCGACGGGGGATGCGGAGCGCGTTACGCAGTATGTCACGGGGAATGGTGCGCGGTGCACCGGAACTCCACGATTGATCTGAGCTTTTCTTGAGCTTTGCAGACCGAATGCTGATCAGTGAGCGTCCGGGCGCGGTGTGGATGTGCCCGCCGCCGGTCGCTCCGGTTCGGATTCCGCTGGCGCGGCGGAGGGCCCCGGCGTCAGCATCGGCCTGGTCGGCCCCGCGACGAAGGTTTTCGGAAGCGAAGGGGCGTTCTCCCGGCCCGCGTTGGCGATCACCACCGCGATATACGGCAGCGCCATGCCCAGCACCAGCGTCGCGATGGCAACCGGCCGCTCGACGTTCCACAGCACGACGGTCAGCAGCACGGCCACCGTCCGCACCGCCATCGAGATCACATACCGCCGCTGCCGCCCGCGCACGTCCTCGGACAGCCCCTGGCGGGCCCCTGTGATCCGGAAGGCCTGGCCGCTGCTCTGCTTCCGCATCACGTTCCACCACCTGCTAGGTCGTGCCGGATTCTCCCCGGTCTCCGGTCGGTTTCCACGGTACGCCGCACCTGCGCCGCCTTCGAGACCGGGGCCTGCCTCCGTTCGGCCGGGTCTGCCAGGACATATGGAGGACCACCGGCTCCGGCGTGCGGCGTAGCCGATGCGGAGTGACACTGGCGGGGCGACCTCACGCGCACCGCGCCGTAAGAGGAGGCGACATGACGTGGTTGTGGGCCATCATCGTGGGCCTGGTGCTGGGCCTGATCGCGAAGGCCATCATCCCGGGCAAGCAGAAGATCCCGCTCTGGCTGACCGTGATCTTCGGCATGCTGGGCAGCGTCCTCGGCAACTGGCTGGCCACCGGCATCGGCGTCAATGAGACCAGCGGCATCGACTGGACCCGGCACCTGCTGCAACTGATCGGCGCGGTCCTCATCGTCGGCATCGGCGACCGCCTCTGGGTCGCCATGCGCGGCCGCAAGACAACGGCCTAGAGGCGCCCGCGGCCCTGCCGGCCCGGGGCAGGAAAAACGGAGGCGGGGGGGGGGGGGGGGGGGGGGGGGGGGGGGAGCGGGGCGGGGGGGGGGGGGGGGGAGGGGGGGGGGGGGGGGGGGGGGGGGGGGGGGGGGGGGGGGGGGTGGGGGGGGGGGTGGTGGGGTG
>NZ_JBVIRA010000033.1:0-29285 GCF_055576575.1 Streptomyces sp. NPDC033270 | reverse complement strand
CAGCGCCCAAACGCTCCCACCAGCCACAAAAAAAAAAAAAAAAAAAACCCCCCCCCCCCCCCCCCCCCCCCCCCCCCCCCCCCCCCCCCCTCCGCTCAGGCGTGCCCGGTCAGCGGCCCGCGAGCTGTGCCAGCTTCCGGCCGGCCTTCAGGTACGCCACCCCGGCCGGGTCCGTCAGCTTCTCGGTCAGCACCTCGTTCAGCGGCCGGATCGCATCGGCCTCCGCGAGCACCACCGTCTGCTGGCCGTCCTCGCCCTCCACGACCAGCCGCAGCGCGTTCTGCTTGGCCAGCCGCCGCGCCGCCGAGGCGCTCGGCGTGAACTCCAGCACCTTGGTCAGCACCGCGGCCACCGTCTCCGCGCCGTGCTCGGCGACGTCGACGACCGGCAGCGACTCCACATCGGAGAACGACTTCTTGGAGAACTGCGCGACGAAACCGGCGCGCGCCGCCATCGCCGCCTCCAGGCCGTACAGCGCGGCCACGACCTCGCCCGCGAGGATCTTCTTGAGGTCCATCGGGTGCAGCGAGCGGTCCGTGACCCGGCCCAGGACGAGCGCGATCTCCGCGTCCGTCCACTCCGTCCACGCCTTGAGGTACGGCTCCATCAGCCGGTCCGGCACCGACATGATCTTGCCGAAGACATCGTCGGCGGGCGCGCTCAGACCGACGTAGTTGCCCTTGGACTTGGACATCTTGGCGCCGGTGCCGTCCGTGCCCTCGATCAGCGGCATGGTCACCACCAGCTGCGGCCGCTGCCCGCGCAGCTCCATCAGCTTGCGGCCCATCTGCAGATTCAGCAGCTGGTCGGAGCCGCCCAGCTCGACATCGCACTCCAGCGCCACCGAGTCCAGGCCCTGCGCGATGGGGTAGAGCAGCTCCGTCATCGTCAGACCGGAGCCGGCCGCGAGCCGGTTGCGGAAGTCCTCGCGCTGCAGCAGCTGCGAGGCCGGCACCTGGGCGAGCAGCCCGAGCAGCTCGGGGAAGGTGTACGGCGCCAGCCACTCGCTGTTCTGCCGGAAGCTGACCTTCTCGAAGTCGAAGAAGGGGCGGACCTGTTCGCGGTAGGTGGCGAGGTTGTGCGCGATGTCCTCGTCGGTGAGCGGCGGGCGCTCGGCCGTACGGCCCGACGGGTCGCCGATCTTGGCGGTGAAGTCACCGATGATCAGCGTGACGTCGTGGCCGAGGCGCTGGAACCGGCTCAGGACGATCAGCGGCACCGCATGCCCCAGGTGCACATCGGTCGCCGTCGGGTCGATGCCCAGCTTGATGTGCAGACCCTTGCCGGCCGCCCGGCGCTCCTCGATCCGCTCGGCCAGCTTCTCCACGCCCGGCAGCACCTCGACCGTACGGGCCGCGATCAGCTCGGCCTGCTCCTTGGCGGGCAGGTCCGTCAGATCGAGATAGCGCCGGTCGCCCGTCTCCTCGAGCAGCTCCCGGACGGTGCCGTCCGAGGAGAGGTCGGCGGAGAGCAGAGTGCTGGCGCGGGCGACGGATTCGCCGAGGCGTGTCATGGCGTTCCTGATCGATCGTGGTTCCCAAACGGGAGGACAAGCAGGCAGTCTATTAGGCCGGGCGGGCAACTCCCGCGCCGTCGTACCCGCAGCCCGTCGCCGTGCGCGCGCCGGGCCGCTGCGCCGGGCGGCCCGGCCTCGCTCACACTCCCTGGCTGACCGAGCTCATGTTGAAGTCCGGGACGCGCAGCGCGGGCATCGCCGCACGGGTGAAGTAGTCGCTCCACTCGCGCGGCAGGGTCCGCTCCGTACGGCCCGCCTCCACCGCCCGGGACAGCAGGTCCACCGGCGACTCGTTGAACCGGAAGTTGTTCACCTCGCCGGTCACCTCGCCGTTCTCGACCAGATAGACGCCGTCCCGGGTCAGCCCGGTCAGCAGCAGCGTCGCCGGGTCGACCTCGCGGATGTACCACAGGCAGGTCAGCAGCAGCGCGGGACCGTCGTGCCCGGCGGCCGCGACCATCTCGTCCAGGGAGCGCGAACCACCGCCCTCCAGCAGGAGGTTGTCGATCGCCGGCGCCACCGGCAGACCGGTCAGGCAGGCGCTGTGCCGGGTGGTCACCAGCCGGTTCAGCACCCCCTCGCGCACCCAGTCGGTGGCCGTCAGCGGCAGCCCGTTGTCGAAGACCGACGCATCGTCCCCGGAGGAGTGCGCCAGCACGAACGGTGCGCACTCCAGACCGGCCGCCCCCGGGTCGCTGCGCAGCGTCAGCGGCAGCTCGCTGAGCCGCTCGCCGAGCCGGGTACCGGCGCCGGGCGCCCCGGCGGCCTCGTCGGCCCCGGCCGGCCGCGAGAAGACCGTACGGCCCTCGGCGGCGTCCCGGGCCCCGGACGACCAGAGCTGGTAGATCAGCAGATCGGCGACGGCGGTCGGCGGCAGCAGCGTCTCGTACCGCCCGGCGGGCAGCTCGACCCGCCGCTCGGCCCAGCCCAGCCGCCGGCCCAGCTCGGCGTCCAGCTCCCGCGGATCGACGTCGGTGAAGTCGCGGCTCGCCCGGCCGGCCCAGGCCGAGCGGGGCACCGCCCCGTCGGCACCCGGGGCCTTGGCGTTCAGCTCCAGCGTCCCGGTGGGCTGGTCGTGCCGCAGCCGCAGCCCGGCCGAGGTGCCCAGGTACGACGAGACCACGCCGTGGTGGGCGAAGCCGTACAGCTCACGGCCGCCGGCGCGGGCCTGCCCGAAGGCCTCCCCGAGGGCCGGCGCGAACGCCGCGAAGACGTCCGAGGAGGTCTCGGCGGGCGCGTCGGTGAAGTCGGCGGACGCCTTCTCGCCGCCGACCAGCGGCTGGGCGTCCTCGGCGGGTCCGGCGTCCCGCGCGGCCGCCTCCGCGGCCCGCACCAGCGGCTCCAGGTCGTCGGCGGTCACCGCCGAGCGGGAGACCACACCCGACGCGGCGCCCTGCCCGCCGTCCACCGTCGCCACGACCGTCAGGGTGCGGCCGCGGGTGACGCCGTTGGTGGTCAGCGCGTTGCCCGCCCAGCGCAGATTGGCGCTGGAGTGCTCGTCGGCGATGACCACACAGCCGTCGGCGCGGGACAGCTCCAGGGCCCGCTCGACGATCTCGTGCGGCCTGCTCGTACGGGGCGTACGCGTGCTCATCGACCGGCCTCCTGCAGGGTGTTCACGGTGTTGACGCCCTCGGACCGGGCGGACGGACAGCGGTGCGGGACGGCGGTGGTGGTCGCCAGTGCAGAGACTACCCACCGGCCGCGGCGCCGAAGGGGCGCTGTCATGCGCGCCCCGACTCGGCCGAGGTGTTGAGGATGTTCACCCCCCGGAACAGCGCGGACGGGCAGCCGTGGGACACCGCGGCGACCTGTCCGGGCTGGGCCTTGCCGCAGTTGAAGGCGCCTCCGAGGACGTAGGTCTGCGGTCCGCCGAGCGCGGTCAGGGAGCCCCAGAACTCGGGGGTGACGCCCTGGTAGGCGACGTCCCGGAGCTGCCCGCACAGGCGCCCGTTGCGGATCGCGTAGGCCCGCTGCTGGGTGAACTGGAAGTTGTAGCGCTGCATGTCGATCGACCAGGAGCGGTCGCCGACGACGTAGACGCCGCGCTCCACCCCGGCGATCAGCTCGTCGGTGGACGGCCCCTGCGGCGCCGGGCGCAGCGAGACGTTCGCCATCCGCTGGACCGGCACATGGCTCGGCGAGTCCGCGTACGCGCACCCGTTGGAGCGCGCGAAGCCCGTCAACTTCGCGATACGGCGGTCGAGTTGGTAGCCGACCAGGGTCCCGTCCTTCACCAGGTCCCAGGACTGCGCGGCCACTCCCTCGTCGTCGTAGCCGATCGTCGCCAGGCCGTGCTCGGCGGTCCGGTCGCCCGTCACGTTCATGATCTCGGAGCCGTACGCGAGGGTGCCGAGCCGGTCGAAGGTGGCGAACGAGGTCCCCGCGTACGCCGCCTCGTAACCCAGCGCCCGGTCCAGCTCGGTCGCGTGCCCGATCGACTCGTGGATCGTCAGCCAGAGGTTGGACGGATCCACCACCAGGTCGTACGCACCGGCCTCGACGCTCGGTGCGCGCATCTTCTCGGCGAGGTACTCCGGGATCCTGGCCAGCTCGCCGTCCCAGTCCCAGTGACCGCCGGTCAGGTACTCCCAGCCGCGCCCGACCGGCGGGGCGAGGGTGCGCATCGAGTCGAAGTCGCCGGCCGGGTCCACCGCGACCGCGGTCAGCTGCGGATGCAGCCGGATCCGCTGCTGGGTGGTGCTGGTGCCCGCGGTGTCCGCGTAGAACTTGTTCTCCTGGACGGTCATCAGCGAGGCGTCCGTGTGGGCCACGCCCGGCGCGGCCAGCAGCCGGGCACTCCACTCCGCCAGCAGCCCGGTCTTCTCGGCGTCCGGCACGTCGAAGGGGTTGACCTCGTACGAGGAGACCCAGGTGCGGTCGGGATGCGCCGGCTCCGCCGCCAGCTCCACCCGCCCACCCGTCGCCCACCGCCGCCCTTCGGCAGAAGCGCTTCGCGCTGCCCCTCCCGATTCCGCGGCCTCGGTCACCTTCGCCGACAGCTTCGCCATCGCCACCGCCTGCGAGGCCACCCGCGCCGCCGCGTCCATCGTCAGATCCACCCCGGACGCGAATCCCCAGGCCCCGCCGTGCACCACCCGGACCGCGTAGCCGAGGTCGGTGCTGTCCGAGGTCCCCGACGTACGGGCGTCCCGCAGCCGCCAGGAGGCGCCGCGGATCCGCTCCAGGCGGAAGTCCGCGTGGTCGGCGCCCAGCGCGCGGGCCCGGGCCAGCGCGGCATCGGCCAGCGCGCGCAGCGGCAGGGCCAGGAACGAGGCGTCGAGGGCGTGGGCATGGGGTGCAGCAGGCAAAGCGTCCTCCCGTGGTCGGCGCCTGCATCATGCCCTGCGCCGCGTCCCCGGCCCAGAGGACACCGGCGCGCGCCGCGGCGCGTCGGCCGCGTTCTGTGGGGACCCGACAGTGACCGGGCCGCTCGCCTGTCCGTGCTCGATTCCACGGAAGGGGCCGGTGACCGATAGTTTCGTATCGAACGCAGGACGGACAGAAAAGGGAAAGGGTGATCTCTTGAGCCGCTCGGTTCTGGTCACCGGAGGTAACCGCGGCATTGGCCTCGCCATCGCCCGTGCCTTCGCCGAGGCAGGCGACAAGGTCGCCATCACCTACCGCTCGGGGGAGCCCCCCGCCGGGTTCTTGGCCGTGAAGTGCGACATCACGGACAGCGAGCAGGTCGAGCAGGCGTACAAGGAGATCGAGGAGAAGCACGGTCCGGTCGAGGTGCTGGTGGCCAACGCCGGCGTCACCCGTGACCAGCTGCTGATGCGGATGTCCGAAGAGGACTTCACCTCGGTCCTGGAGACCAACCTCACCGGCACGTTCCGGGTGGTCAAGCGCGCCAACCGGGCGATGCTGCGGGCCCGTAAGGGACGCGTCGTGCTGATCTCGTCCGTGGTGGGCCTGATGGGCGGCGCCGGGCAGGCGAACTACGCCGCCTCCAAGGCCGGTCTGGTGGGCTTCGCCCGCTCGCTCGCCCGGGAGCTGGGCAGCCGCAACATCACCGTCAACGTCGTCGCGCCGGGCTTCGTCGACACCGACATGACCCGGGTGCTCACCGACGAGCAGCGGGACAACATCGTCAAGCAGGTGCCGCTCGCGCGGTATGCGCAGCCCGAGGAGATCGCCTCCTCGGTCCGCTTCTTGGCCTCCGACGAGGCCGCGTACATCACTGGAGCCGTCATTCCCGTCGACGGCGGATTGGGCATGGGTCACTGATCAGCATGAGTGGAATCCTCGCAGGCAAGCGCATCCTGGTGACCGGAGTCCTCACCGAGGGATCCATCGCCTTCCACGCGGCCAAGGTCGCGCAGGAGCAGGGCGCGGAGGTCGTGCTCACCGGCTTCGGGCGGGTCTCCCTCGTGGAGCGCATCGCCAAGCGGCTGCCCAAGCCGACCACGGTCATCGAGATGGACGTCACCAACCCGGAGCACCTGGACGGCCTGGCCGCCAAGGTCAGCGAGTACTTCGGTGACGACGAGGGCATCGACGGCATCGTGCACTCGATCGCTTTCGGCCCGCAGGGCGCCTTCAACTTCCTGGAGGCCGACTGGGAGGATGTCTCGACCGCGCTGCAGGTCTCCTCGTACTCCCTGAAGTCGCTGACCATGGCGCTGCTGCCGCTGATGGAGAAGCGCGGCGGCGGCTCGGTCGTCGGCATCACCTTCGACGGGTCGATTGCCTGGCCGAAGTACGACTGGATGGGCGTCGCCAAGGCCGCCCTGGAGTCCACCGGGCGTTACCTGGCCCGTGACCTGGGCGGGCGGAACATCCGCGTCAACATGGTCTCGGCCGGCCCGATCAAGTCGATGGCCGCCAAGTCCATCCCGGGCTTCGAGGAGCTGGCGGACGTCTGGAACCACCGCGCGCCGATCGGCTGGGACCTGGCCGACCCGGAGCCGGCGGGCCGTGGCGTCGTCGGTCTGCTCTCGGACTTCTTCCCGAAGACGACCGGCGAGATCGTGCACGTCGACGGCGGCGTGCACATGATGGGCGCCTGACGCCTCTCCTCCCTCCCGATCACGTCCGTACTGCCCGTCCCGGCCACCGGGGCGGGCAGTACGCGTTGGGGTGGGGTGGTATGGCCTGCGGGTGCCGAGGTACGGAGCGCCCCAGTACGGTGCTCAGCGCCCCGGCACGGCGAGCCGGCAGCCGAAGGGGTGCGCGCCCGCCTCGGCGGCGGCCAGCTCCGCGTCGCCCGCGCGGATCGCCTCCACCAGCCGGGAGTGGTCCATGTGCGCCTCCGGGCGCAGCTCCTCGCCGACATCGGCGCGCAGGAAGTCGCGCAGCACGCCGCCGAGGTCGGCGTAGATCTCGGCCAGTACCTCGTTGTGCGAGGCCGACACGATCGCCATGTGCAAGGTCGCGTCCGCCTCCACGAAGGCCTCGGCCGCACCGGACTCCCAGGCGGCCTCGCGCCGCTCCAGCAGCGTGTCGATCTGCCGCAGGTCCTGGTCGGTGCGGCGGCGGGCGGCGAGCCGGGCGGCGCTCGCCTCCAGGGCGCTGCGCAGCTCGGCGACGTGCTCGGGCTCGGCGGCCGCGAACCGGCGGTTCATCACCCCGGCCAGCTCGCTGGTCGCCACCACGTAGGTGCCCGAGCCCTGCCGGATGTCCAGCAGCCCGTTGTGGGCCAGCGCGCGTACCGCCTCGCGGACGGTGTTGCGGGCCACGCCGAGCTGCTCGACGAGTTCCGGCTCGGTCGGGATACGGGATCCCACCGGCCACTCACCGGAGGTGATCTGGGCGCGCAGCTGCGCGATCACCTGGTCGGCCAGCGCGGACCGGCGGGGCGAGGTCAGAGGCACAACTGCGCTCCGGGGTGCAGGGGTGGACAGGCGGTGGTGCGGCGCCCGTAGGGCCGTCGCGGCCCCCGGTGCCGCCCGGGACAGCCGAGGCTAGCGATAACGGCTGGACAACCATTCATCCCATGATTCTATGATGGCGTCCATGGCAGACGAAGACCTCGCGACCCTCGGCCCGGCAGCCGGGCCCCGCACGACCTCCACCGCCCGGCACTCCGAGGGCACCGGGCCGCAGGCGGGGCCGGGCGGGCCCGGTGCGGCCGCCGCCGAGAGCGGCCGGGCGGGCGGCGCCGTCGGCCGCTGGCTGCCGTGGATCGTGACGGCCGGGATCGTCCTCGCGGCGCTCAACCTCCGCCCGGCCATCACCAGCCTCGGGCCGCTCATGGCGGAGGTCCGCGCGAGCCTCGGCATGAGCGCCAGCGTCGCCGGACTGCTGACGTCCGTACCGGCCATGTGCTTCGCGGCCTTCGGCATCGCCGCGCCCCGGCTGGCCCGGCGCTGGGGGCCCGGCGCGGTCGTCTGCGCCGGGATGGCCGCGATCGCCGTGGGCGTCGCGCTGCGTCCGTTCGCGGGCGGCACCGGCGGCTTCCTGGCCGCCAGCGCGCTTGCCCTGGCAGGCATCGCGGTCAGCAATGTGCTGATGCCGGTCGTGATCAAGAGCTGGTTCCCCGAGCGGGTCGGCCCGATGACCGGGCTGTACTCGATGGCGCTGGCCCTGGGGACCTCGCTCGCCGCAGCGTTCACCGTGCCCATCACCGAGGGGCTGGGCGGCAGTTGGCGTAGCGGCCTGGCGGTGTGGGCGGCGCTCGCCGCGGTCGCGGCGCTGCCCTGGCTGGCGGTGCTGCGGCAGCGCGGGGCCGCCTCCGGCCCGGCCGCCGGTGGCGAGCGCCCCGAGGAGGCGCCGGTCCGGATCACCTCGTCGCCGACCGCCTGGGCGCTGGCCGTCTTCTTCGGGCTGCAGGCCACCGCCGCGTACATCACCATGGGCTGGATGCCGCAGATCTTCCGCGACGCCGGGGTCTCGGCGGGGACCGCGGGCGTGCTGCTCGCCGTCACCATGGCCATGGGGGTGCCGCTCTCCTTCGTCCTGCCGCGGCTGGCGTCCCGGATGCGGCATCAGGGTCCGCTCGCGGTGGCGCTCGGCCTGTGCGGTCTGGCGGGCTACGCCGGGCTGTGGCTGGCCCCGGCCGCCGGTGCCTGGGCCTGGGCGCTGCTGATGGGCGTCTCCAACTGCGCGTTCCCGCTGGCCCTGACCATGATCGGGATGCGCTCCACCAGCTCCGCCGGCGTCGTCAAGCTCTCGGCCTTCGCGCAGAGCGTCGGCTATCTGATCTCCATTCCCGGGCCGCAGCTGGTCGGCACGCTCTACGACCACAGTGGCGGCTGGGGGCTGCCGATCGCGCTGATGGCGGGGCTGATGGTGCCGCAGATCGCGGTGGGTGTGCTGGCGGGTCGGGACCGCCGGATCGAGGACGAGGCCTGAGTGGGACACTGGGCGCATGCCAGTGCTCGAACCGAATCCGCAGGGCGGCCAGAAGAAGCTGCTCCTCGTGCTGGGCCTCATGCTCGGCGTGACCGTCGTCGTCGCGATCGTCGCGAGTATCGCCGCTCCGTGAGCCGCCCGCGGCCCGGCCCCGGCCCGGCCCGTGGGTCCGCCGGCGGGTCCGATGGTGGGGGTACCCCCACCGTCCCCTAGGGGGTCGGCGTCAGGGGCAAGTGGGTGGTTTCCCGGGTGGGAACGGCCGCCGGTGATCCGTAGCTTCGAAGTACACCGCACACAGCGGTGGGCGCGCCGCGGCCCGCGGCCGCGCAGCCCTTCGACGCCGCCACGGAGGCGATCCGCATGCCCGCCGCGTCCAGCCCGTCACCCGCTGTCAGCCGGTCACCCGCAGTCAAGGCCCGCCGCCTGCGGACGCGGCTGCCGTGGTGGACGCTGGCCCTGCCGGTGGTCTCGTTCACAGCCCTGCTGGCGCTGATGGCGAGCGCCTCCGAGGCGAGCGCGGCGAGTCCCCCGCAGGGCCTGACGTGGCTGTTGGAGGCCCTTGCCCGGATCATCCCCATAGGTGTCTGACGATCGCCCGCGCCCGGCGTCACCCGGCAGAGGGGAGCGCTCCAACACCCCGCGCCCCGTGCCGCCTTTCGTGCGAAGCTGGGACGCATGAGCGCCGATACACCCCGCCGGATTGTCCTCCTCCGACACGCCAAGGCCGAATGGTCGGACACCGACGACCATGAGCGTCCGCTTGCGGACCGCGGCCGCAAGGATGCCCCGGTGGCCGGCCGCTGGCTGGCCGGGGCCGGGATCAACCCCGATCTGACCCTGTGCTCGACGTCCGTACGCACCCGCGAGACGTGGAAGCTCGCCGTCCATGAACTCCCCGAGCGGCCCAGGACCGTCTATGACGAGCGGATCTACGAAGCGTCCCTGGGCGAGCTCATCGCGCTGCTGAACGAGACCTCCGACGAGGTCGACGACCTGATGCTGGTCGGCCACAATCCGGGAGTGCACGCGCTCGCCGACGCGCTCGCCGGTGAGTCCGACGGCGATCTGCTGCCGCGGATGAACCGCAGCGGCTTCCCGACCGCCTCGATGGCCGTGATCAGCTTCCACGGCTCATGGAAGTCGGTCGAGCACGGCGTCGGACGGCTGGTCGCGTACTGGACCCCGCACGAGTGATCCCGCCGCCTTCGCGCGCGCGAGGGGCGCGGTAGGCGGCCCCGGATACGACCGGAGGGCCCCGGCAGCCGTGTGCCGGGGCCCTCGCGTATGTCGTCGCCGGACGGGGTGCGCGTCATGCCCTGGTCGGATGGGTGCGCGTGGTGCGCGGTGCGCTCACTCGGCGTGGGTGTCGGCCGCCTCGACCTCTTCGCGGGTGACACCCAGCAGATACAGCACGGTGTCCAGGAACGGAACGTTCACGGCCGTGTGCGCCGCCTGGCGGACCACCGGCTTGGCGTTGAAGGCCACCCCGAGGCCGGCCGTGTTGAGCATGTCGAGGTCGTTGGCCCCGTCGCCGATGGCCACGGTCTGGTCGAGCGGCACCCCGGCCTGGTGCGCGAAGTCCCGCAGCAGCCTGGCCTTGCCGGCCCGGTCCACGATGTCACCGGTGACCCGGCCGGTCAGCTTGCCGTCGACGATCTCCAGGGTGTTGGCGGAGGCGAAGTCCAGCCCCAGCTCGTCCTTGAGCGCATCGGTGACCTGGGTGAAACCGCCTGACACGACGCCGACTTGATAGCCGAGCCGCTTGAGGGTCCGCACCAGGGTCCGGGCGCCGGGGGTGAGCCGTACCTCCTTGCGCACGGCCTCGACCACCGACTCGTCGAGCCCGCCGAGCAGCTCGACCCGGGCGTGCAGGGACTGCTCGAAGTCCAGCTCGCCGCGCATCGCGGCGGCGGTCACCTCGGCCACCTCGGCCTCGCAGCCGGCATGCGCCGCGAACAGCTCGATGACCTCGTCCTGGATCAGCGTGGAGTCGACGTCCATCACGACCAGCCGCTGGGCCCTGCGCTGCAGCCCGGCGGCCACCACGGCAACGTCCACACCCAGCTGCGCGGCCTCCAGGGCCAGGGCGGTGCGCAGCGTCTCGGTGGCCGTGCCGGACACCGCGAATTCCACGGCGGTCACCGGATACTTGGCAAGGCGGAAAATACGGTCGATATTGCCGCCGGTGGCCGTTATGGCGGCGGCGATGGCGGCGGTGGACTCCGCGGTGAGCGGGTGCCCCAGCACGGTGACGTGCGAACGTCCGGTGCCGCGCGGACGGTTGTCGCCCCGGCCGGAGATGATCTCCGCCTGGAGGTTCAGCGACTCGGCCCAGCTGTGCACGGTGGCCCGCAGGTCGCCTTCGGAGGTGCCCGAGGCGCCCTTGGCGGGGGAGGGGGTGGTGACCAGTGCGCACAGTGTGATGCGCCCTCGGGTCACCACCTGCTCGATGTCCACGACATCGACGGAGTAGGCGGCGAGGGTGTCGAAGAGACCTGCGGTGATGCCGGGCCGGTCCTTCCCGAAGATCTTCACAAGGAGGGTCGGTGCGTCGTCGCCCGGGACGGCGGTGGCAGGCGGGATCTGCGATGCGCTCATGGTGCCCTTACGGTAACCGCCGGGCCGTCGCGCCCGTACGGGTGTCCGGGGTTCGGACCGCCGGGGCCCGTGCCCGCGCGCACCGGCACACCGGCGCTCCGTCCCGGATGCCTCCGTCGATCGTTATGGAGTCGTGTCCGACCCTCTCCGGGGCGTGGTGACACCGCCGGAACGCCAACGCCCTTGCGGCGGTGACACGTTCGGGCCGATAACGGAACGCAACCGCGACAGTCCGCGGTGTCGATCATGGATTTGTCCGCTCCATCCCATAATGCGGCCTCCGAGGCGGACGCGCATCGCGTCCGGGACGGGCCCGACCGCGCCCCGCCGGGCACCGGGGCGTCCGGGAACACCCCTAATCCGGTGATCCCTGCGCATCCATGGGTTCTTCCCGCGCTCCGGGGGAGTTTGGCGGGCCGCCCGCACGAGCCGTCCGCGCTCCGGCCGCGTCCCGGTTTCCGGTCCACGGGCCGAGCCTGAAATAGTTCCTCACGATGTTCGCCATCCCTAGACTTCCCATACAGGGCGTCACTCGGGGGACTATGTAATGGGGCATGGAGTGCCTGAACTCGTACTCGAATTGAACGGAAGGACCTGGACGCTCGACCCGTCCCGGTCCTACAACGTGGGCCGTGATCCGCAGGGCGACATGGTGCTCGACGACGCCAGGGTCTCCTGGCGCCACGCCACCGTGCGGTGGGGTGGCCGCAGCTGGATCATCGAAGACCAGGGCAGCACCAACGGCACCTACGTCCAGGGCCAGCGGATCCACCAGATGGAGATCGGCCCCGGCTCGACCGTGCACCTGGGCAACGCCACCGACGGCCCCCGGGTGACCCTGTCCGCCGCGGCGCCGGCCGCCGACGCCTTCCAGGCGCAGCCCGCGATGGCGCCGCAGCAGCAGGCCGCGCAGGGCTGGCAGGCGCCGCCCGCGCACCAGCCGCCGGCCCAGCAGCCGCCCGTACAGCACCAGCCGCCCGCCCAGCAGGGCTGGCAGGCGCCGCCGCAGGGTCAGCAGCCGCCGTACGTCCCGCCGCAGCAGCAGGCCGGGCAGCCCCAGCAGGCCCAGCAGCGCCCCGCGCAGCGGCCGGCCGGCGCACCCGTCCAGGGCGACCGCAGCCCGACCACGTTCCACCGCCTCGACACGGGCCGGGTGATGCGGATCGGCCGTGCGCTGGAGAACGAGCTGGTCGTCTCCGACCTCCAGGTCTCCCGCCACCACGCCGAGTTCCGCGCCACCCCCGACGGCCGCTTCGAGATCCGCGACCTGGGCAGCCACAACGGCACCTACGTCAACGGCCAGCCGGTCACCAAGTCCGGTACCGCGCTGATCGGCCCGAACGACATCATCGGCGTCGGCCACTCGACCTTCCGGCTGGTCGGCGACCGGCTGGAGGAGTTCGTCGACACCGGCGAGGTCTCCTTCTCGGCCCGCCACCTCACGGTCACCGTCGAGGGCGGCAAGCAGATCCTCAAGGACGTTTCCTTCGGCGTCCCGGAGAAGTCGCTGGTCGCGGTCATCGGTCCGTCCGGCTCCGGCAAGTCCACGCTGCTCAAGGCGCTGACCGGCTACCGCCCCGCCGACCAGGGCGACGTCCTCTACGACAACCGGAACCTCTACAAGCAGTTCGCCGAGCTGCGTCAGCGCATCGGTCTGGTCCCGCAGGACGACATCCTGCACAAGGAGCTGACCGTCCAGAAGGCGCTGCGCTACGCGGCCAAGCTCCGCTTCCCCGGTGACACCGCGGAGGCCGAGCGCGAGGCTCGGATCGACGAGGTGCTGCACGAGCTCAAGCTCCATGTGCACAAGGAGAAGAAGGTCACCTCGCTCTCCGGCGGCCAGCGCAAGCGCGTCTCGGTGGCCCTGGAGCTGCTGACCAAGCCGTCGCTGATCTTCCTCGACGAGCCGACCTCCGGCCTCGACCCGGGCATGGACCGCGATGTCATGCAGCTGCTGCGCGGCCTCGCCGACGACGGCCGCACGGTCCTGGTCGTCACCCACTCCGTGGCCGAACTCGCCCTCTGCGACAAGCTGCTGGTGATGGCCCCCGGCGGTGGCGTGGCCTACTTCGGCCCGCCCGAGGAGGCGCTGAACTTCTTCCAGTACGAGACCTGGGCGGACGTCTTCTCGGCCTTCGAGAACTACCGCGACTACGACTGGATGGGCCGCTGGCGCGGCTCCCCGCACTACCAGATGTACGCCGCGGACATCGACGCCGTCGCCCCGCAGTCGGTGGCGATCCAGCCGCCGCCGGCCCGGATGCAGAAGTCCCAGAGCTGGGGCTCGCAGCTGTGGACGCTGATGCGGCGCTATGTCTCGGTGCTCGCCTCCGACCGCGGCTTCCTGGGGCTGATGGTGATCCTGCCGGCGGTCCTCGGCGTGGTCTCGATGCTGATCCCCAGCGACTACGGACTCGGGTACGGCCCGCTGAACAAGCACCGCACCAACCGCGACGCGAGCACGATCATGCTGATCCTCGCGGTCGGCATGTGCTTCTCGGGTGCGGCCAACTCGGTCCGTGAGCTGATCAAGGAGCGGGTCATCTACGAGCGGGAACGGGCCACCGGCCTGTCGCGCTCGGCGTACCTGATGTCCAAGGTGATCGTGCTCGGTGTGGTCACGGCCATCCAGGGCGTGATCATCGCGGCGATCGGCTTCTCGACCCGGAACATGCCCGCCGAGGGCCTGGTGATCGAGAAGGCCCCGGCCATCGAGATGGCGCTGGCGATCATCGCGCTGGGCTTCACCTCGATGATGTTCGGCCTGATCATCTCCGCGCTGGTCAAGACCGCCGAGAAGACCATGCCACTGCTGGTCATGTTCGCGATCGTCCAGGTGGTCTTCACCGGCGTGCTCTTCCAGCTGTTCGACACCCCGGGCGTCGCGCAGTTCGCCTGGCTGATGCCGTCGCGCTGGGCCGTCGCCGCGATGGGGGCGACCGGGGACATGAACACCCTGCTGCCGTGGGAGCTGGGCAACCCCGACCCGCTGTGGAAGCACCAGACCGGCGTCTACGTGATGGACATGATCATCCTGATCAGCCTGGGCGTCGCGCTCGCCTTCGTCGTCGCGCGGCTGCTGCGCCGCCACGAGCCGGAGGTCATGCGCAAGTAGTGCGTCCCGCGGCACCACGCCCGAGGGGCGGCACCCGGTATGCGGGTGCCGCCCCTCGGGCGTGCTGCGCCGTGTGCGCGGACTGCGTGAACCGGCGGCTCAGTAGGCCGAGTTGACGTTGTCCATCGAGCCGTACTTGTCGGCCGCGTAGTTGCAGGCGGCGGTGATGTTGGCGACCGGGTCGTAGATGTTCCAGGACGTGCCCTCGACGTGCCACGTCTTGAAGGTCGGGTCGATGACCTGCAGCAGGCCCTTGGACGGGATGCCGTTCTGGGCGTTGATGTCCCAGAGGTTGATGGCCATCGGGTTACCGCTCGACTCCCGGATGATGTTCCGGTAGATGCCGTTGTAGGAGCCGGGGATGCCCTTCTTCGCCATGACGTCCAGCGACTCGCGGATCCAGCCGTCGAGGTTGTCCGGGTAGGTCTTGACGGCCGGCTTCGGCGCGGCGGCGGGGATCGCGGTGCGTACGGCGGACCGGCTCGCGGCCTGCTTCGCCTTGCGCGCCTTGTCGGCCTTGGCCTTCGCCTCGGCGGCGGCCTTCGCCTTCGCGGCCTTCTCGGCGGCGGCCTTCTTGGCGGCGGCCTCGGCCTTGCCCTTGGCGGCGGAGTTGTCGGCCTGCTGGGTGATGGTGGCCTGCTGGGTCTTGGCGGCGGTGTCCACCGCGCTGAAGGCGACCGGCTTGACGTTCTCGACGGCGGCGGCCTGGGCCTTGCCCTGCTCGGCGTCGGCCCCCGGGACAATGCTGAAGACCAGTGCGGCGGCACCGGCGGCGGCGACACCGGCGACGGAGAGCTTGTGCGTCCGGGTCAGGCGGTTCAGACCAGAGATGGCGTGCTTGGGCATGGCGGGACAGACCTTCCGATGGGGGACATCGCACGGGCCCTGAGCGGCGGCGAACGCCGAGTCATGAACCACGGCGCCGAGCGACGGGAGCCATTCTTAGCGGCCGAAAATTGCCCCGGCAAAGGTGTGACGTACGATCCCGGTTAGTGGAACCATGGGCGGGAATATTGCGTCCCCTACCGTCATTTCCCAGCTCACGCCCTATTTGGGGCACCACTAACCCGGGTCGTAAGTGATGTGCGTCCTATTAGCGGCGTCACACCGCGGAACGGTTTATCTCGCCAGACGTAATTGCAAACGCACAGTCCGTAGAGGTCAGATCTCCACCATGACCTGGTCCAGGGACTTTCGGATCAAATCGGGCACTTCGCACTCCGGGGCGGGATATCCCACCGGAATCACCGCGAACGCCTTCTCGTTGGCGGGCCGCCCCAGCACCTCCCGCAGGAAGCGCATCGGACTGGGCGTGTGCACCAGCGCCGCCAGCCCCGACAGATGCAGCGCGGACAGCAGCATGCCGACCGCGATGCCCACCGACTCGTCCACGTAGTAGTGCTTGCGCCTGCTGCCGTCCGCACCCAGCCAGTGCCGCTGCTGGAAGACGACGATCAGCTGCGGGGCATCGGTCAGATGCGGCTTGACCTCGTCCGTGCCCAGCGGCCGCAGCGCCGCCAGCCACTCCTCGCCCAGCCGCCCCCCGTAGGACACCCGCTCCTCCGCCTCGGCCGCCGCCCTGATCCTCCGGCGCACCTCGGGGTCCTTGACCAGGACGAACGTCCAGGGCTGCTGATGCGCCCCGGACGGCGCGGTGGCCGCGCAGGCGATGGCGTCCCGCACCACCTGCTCCGGAACCGGGTCGGCGGCGAACTGGCGGACCGTGCGCCGCCGGGCCATCCGCTCGCGCAGCTCGGCGGCGCGGGCCAGCGACTCGGCCGCGGGCATCCGCTCGGGCCGGTAGGGGACCGCCCGGTAGGGCGCGCCGTGGGTCGGCGTCCAGCGTGTCGTTGCGTCTGACTGCGTTGGTTGCGACATGCACCGAGTCTGGAACTCAGTCCGGCAGCAGCAGATGCAGATCGCCGAATTCGTGCCACAGGTAGTGGCGCCGCACCGCCTCGGCGTAGGCGCGCCGCAGCGTCGCCCCGTCCGCCGTCACGGACGCCACCGCCTGAAGCATCAGCAGATGCGAGGCGGTGGGCTCGTGCAGCCCGGTGAGCAGGCCGTCCACCGCCCGCACCCCGCGCTCCGGCGTCACCACCAGCTCCGTCCAGCCGGCCGCCGCCCGCACCCGCCCGTCCGCCCCGGCCGCCGACTCCAGCGCCCGTACGGCGGTGGTGCCCACCGCGATGATCCGCCCCCCGGGGGTGCCGCGCGCCGGACCGCCCGCCCGCTGCGCCGCCCTCCGCCGCGCCCGTACGGCGTTCACCAGCCACGCCGTCATCGGCGGCACCGTGAACCGCTCCGGATACGGCGGCTCGAACGCCTCCGCCGACGCCACCCCCGTGTGCAGCGAGATCGGCGCGAACTGCACCCCCCTGCCGACCAGCCGCGCCACCAGCTCCGGCGTGAAGGGCCTCGCCGCGCTCGGCATCTCCGCGCTGCCGTCGCCGGGGGAGTCCTCGGCGAACACCGTCTGGTAGGCGGCCAGCGGCTGGTCCCGGTCCGTGTAGCCGTAGCGGATCGGCCGCCCGTGGCGCCGCATCAGCTCCGGCACCCGCACGCCCGCCGGCCGCGCCCACCACAGCCGACGGCCGCCGGGGTCCACGGGGGCCTGGAGCACCAGCCGTCCCCCGCCCGGCAGCCGCACCGCCAGGCCGGCCGGCCCGCCCGCCCGCGGCCGGGTGCTGCCCAGGCCGTCCGGGCTGCGCAGCTCCACCGCCCAGCAGCCGACCACCGCCCGGCCCGCCGGGTGCCGGCGGTCCGCCCGGGTCGAGAAGTGCACCACCACCGGCTCACCGCGTCCGCGCCCGTCGCCGATCCTGCCGTCCACCGCCGCGGGCAGCGTCCGTGAGGTGTTCACCACCAGCACGTCCCCGGCCGCCAGCAGCTCCGGCAGCTCACCGAAGGAGTGGTGGCCGACCCCGTCCGCGCCCCGGCTCACCAGCAGCCGTACGGCATCCCGGCCCAGGCCCGGTCCGCGCTGCTCGGCCGGCACCCGCGCCGACAGCTCCTGCGGGACCGGGAGCACCTCCGCGATCACCGGAAGCTCCCGCCGTGGGGCGCGGCCGTCAGGTCCGCGGTCGTGTACCGCCCACTGGCGGCCGCCCCGTCCAGCAGCCGCAGCAGCGCCGGGACCACCGTCTGGGGCAGCGGCCGCCCGGAGCCGTCGTCGTCCGGTACCGCGGCCGCGTACAGATCGGTCTGCATGTCGCCCGGGTCCACCCACCACACCCGCAGTTCCGGCTCCTCCACCGCCAGCACCGCCGACAGCTGGTCCAGCGCCGCTTTCGAGGCCCCGTAGCCGCCCCAGGTCGGATAGGCCTCGACGGCGGCGTCCGAGCTGAGGGTGAGAACGGCACCATGCACCCCTACATAAGGGTGCGAAACGGACAAGTCACCATTTTGGGAATTCTCGGAGTAAGGGTGTGAATCGTATGCCTCGGTGGGGTGCTCATCCCCCCTAAACGGTGCGTCCCCTATATATAGGGCCTCTGCTTCATACGAGGGCGGATAGGAGAAATACGAGGAACCACGCAAAAGCGGCAAAGACGCCTTGATGAGCTCCAGCGGTGCCACCACGTTCACCTCCAGCGCCCTCCGCAGCCCCGCCGCCGGCAGCTCCGCCAGCCGCACCAGCGGCTCGGCCCCCAGCGCGCTGGCGTTGTTCACCAGCAGATCGAGCCCGCCCAGCTCCCCGGCCGCGGCCACCAGCGCCGCCCGGTGCCCGCCGTCCGCCACGTCCCCGGGCAGCGCCACCACCCGCGTCCCCGCCCCGCGCAGCTCCCGCGCCGCCTCGGCCAGCGGACCGGCCGACCTGGCGTCCACCACCAGATCCCAGCCCCGTCCGGCCAGTGCCCCGGCGAGCGCCAGGCCCAGCCCCTTCGATGCCCCCGTGATGACCGCCACCGGCATGACCGCGTCCCCTTTCCCGGCCGGGCCCGCGGAGCCGAGCCCACGCCCTCACCGTAGGAACGCCACCGCCCCGGGGACGTCGGCCGGCGGACCGGCCGTGGCCAGGGCATTCGGCCTAGGCCGCGGGTCCTAGGCGGAAGGCGTCGCCGGACCGATACGGGCCGCTCACCCCGCCGGTACGGTGAGGCCATGACCAACGGACCGGGAGCCGGGATCCCCGCGGTGAGCACCGCGATCCTGGCGATGAGCAGGCATCTGGAGGTACGCGACGTCCTGAAGACGATCGTGGCCTCGGCCCGCGAGCTGCTGGACGCCGAGTACGCCGCCCTCGGGGTGCCCGACGACCACGGCGGCTTCGCCCAGTTCGTGGTGGACGGCGTCAGCGCCGAGCAGTGGAAGGCCATCGGCCCACTGCCCCGGCAGCACGGCATCCTCGCCGCGATGCTCCACAACGCCACTCCCGAGCGGCTCGCCGACGTCCGCGAGGACCCCCGCTTCGGCGGCTGGCCGGCGGCCCACCCGGACATGTCCGACTTCCTCGGCCTGCCGGTCGCCGACGGCGACGAGATCCTCGGCGCCCTCTTCCTCGCCAACAAGCGCTGCCCCAAGCCCGACCGCACCTGCGGCTTCACCGAAGACGACGAGCGGCTGCTCGGCATACTCGCCCAGCACGCCGCCATCGCCCTGACCAACGCCCGCCTCTACGAGCGCAGCCGCGAGCTGACCATCGCGGGCGAGCGCGCCCGCCTCGCCCACGAACTGCACGACGCGGTCGCCCAGAAGCTCTTCTCGCTCCGCCTCACCGCCCAGGCCGCCACCGCCCTGGTCGACCGCGACCCGGCCCGCGCCAAGGACGAACTGCACCAGGTCGCCGCGCTGGCCGCCGAGGCCGCCGACGAACTGCGCGCCGCCGTCGTCGAACTGCGCCCCGCAGCCCTGGACGAGGACGGCCTGGTCGCCACCCTGCGCTCGCAGATCCAGGTCCTGGACCGCGCCCACTGCGCACAGGTCACCTTCGCGGCCCAGGGCGTACGGGCGCTGCCCGCCGCCCAGGAGGAAGCCGTGCTCCGGGTCGCCCAGGAGGCGCTGCACAACGCCCTGCGGCACTCGGGCGCCGAACGCGTCGAGGTCACGCTCTCCCGCAGCGGCCAGGGGGCGCTGCTGCGGATCGCCGACGACGGCAGCGGCTTCGACCCGAAGGCCGTCCGCCGGGCCGGCCGCCACCTCGGCCTGGTCTCGATGCGCGACCGCGCCGGCGGCGTCGGCGGAAAGCTCACCGTGGAGTCGGAGCCCGGCAAGGGCACCGCTGTCGAGATGGAGGTGCCCGGTGGCTGACACCGGCTCAATCCGCGTACTGCTGGTCGACGACCACCAGGTCGTCCGCCGGGGGCTGCGGACGTTCCTGGAGGTCCAGGACGACATCGAGGTGGTGGGGGAGGCCTCCGACGGGGCCGAGGGCGTCGCCGCCGCCGAGCAACTGCGCCCGGACGTCGTCCTGATGGACGTCAAGATGCCCGGGATGGACGGCATCGAGGCGCTCCGCAAACTGCGCGAACTGGACAACCCCGCACGGGTGCTGGTGGTGACGAGCTTCACCGAGCAGCGCACCGTCGTCCCGGCGCTGCGCGCGGGCGCCGCCGGCTACGTCTACAAGGACATCGACCCGGAGGCGCTGGCCGCCGCCATCCGCTCCGTCCACGCCGGCCATGTCCTGCTGCAGCCCGAAGTGGCCGGCGCGCTGCTCTCCCAGGACGAGGGCAACGGCGGCCAGGGGCGCGGCACCTCGCTCACGGAACGGGAGAGCGAGGTGCTGGGCCTGATCGCGGACGGCCGATCCAACCGCGAGATCGCCCGGGCGCTGGTGCTGTCCGAGAAGACCGTCAAGACCCACGTCTCCAACATCCTCATGAAGCTCGACCTCGCCGACCGGACACAGGCGGCGCTGTGGGCCGTCCGGCACGGCATCGGGGCCTGAAACCCGCACCGCCCCGGGGATCCGACGGTCGTCCCGTACGACAATGCGTCAAGCCGAACGTCGACTTCCGATCAGAGATTCATACTGTCGTGTAGCCGTAGCCCGTTTGGCGTATCTCTCCTCGGGGCGGGCCGTTGTTCAGAGCAGTCGTGGCGGCTGGTCACGGCAACGGCAATGAGGAGCAAGAGAGTGAAGAACATCAAGCGCGCAGCGGCCATCACGATGGTGGCGAGCGGTCTCGCCCTCGCGGGCGCCGGCGTCGCTTCGGCCCACGGCCCGCAGGCCGGCGGCCAGGCCGTGCACTCCCCGGGCATCGTCTCCGGCAACAACACCCAGGTGCCGGTGAACGTCGCCACGAACGTCTGTGGCAACAGCCTCCACATCGTGGGCATTCTCAACCCCAACTTCGGTGAGCGCTGCGTCAACAACTGACCGAGGCCCCACCCGCGTGATCCGCGTGACCCGCGCTCCGTCATGAACCCTGCGGGTCACGCCGGACCGGCCCCGTCACCCCTTGGACGAGCGGCCGGTCCGCTCCGCACCACCACCGTCGTCCGTGGCCCCGTGCCACCACCTAAGGAACTCATCTCATGAACACCGTCAAGAAGGCCGCCCTCGTTCTCTCCGCCACCGGTCTGGCCCTTGGTGCCGCCGCCGGCGCCGCGTTCGCCACCGACGGTTCCCAGGCCGGCGGCCAGGCCGTGCACTCCCCGGGCATCGTCTCCGGCAACAACACCCAGGTGCCGGTGAACATCCCCGTGAACGTCAA
The DNA here is from genome assembly GCF_055576575.1 of Streptomyces sp. NPDC033270. Classification (NCBI taxonomy): domain Bacteria; kingdom Bacillati; phylum Actinomycetota; class Actinomycetes; order Kitasatosporales; family Streptomycetaceae; genus Streptomyces; species Streptomyces sp. NPDC033270. Next base: position 8,101 of record NZ_JBVIRA010000033.1, on the reverse strand, counting down.
CGGCAACAGCGCCAACGTGGTGGGGATCGGCAACGCCGTCTTCGACAACGTCAGCGTCAACAACTGACGCTGCCTGATCGCGGGCTGAACAGCTCACCTGCCCCGAGCTGTTCAGCCCGCGGGCGCTGTCGGCCCTCGGACACCCGGCCGGCCCCTGGCTCCGCACAGCAACCGTCGTTTGCGGCCCTGTGCCACCTCGTAAGGAACTCACACTCCATGAATACTGCCAAGAGGGTCGCACTCGTCGTCGCCACCGCCGGGCTGGCCCTCGGCATCGCCACCGGCAACAGTGCCCACGTCGTCGGTGTGCTCAACCCCACCTTCGACAATGAGAGCGCGAACAGCTGAGGTTGCCCGGAACGGGGTGAACAGCTCACCTGCCCGAGCTGTTCGCCCTGCCTCGGCAACGGCCCCGTCGTCGACCACACAATGGTCCGGCGGGGCCCGTTCCGTTCACCCCCGGCGCCGCTCCCGCTCCTCCATCGCGGAGTTGTACGCCGCCACCTGCGCCCGCCGGGCCGTACGCTCCACCGGTCGCAGCGCCTCCGCACGCGCCGCGATCTCCGACGAGCTCACCGCCCCGCCGTGCTCCCCGTCCCCGCCCGCCGCGCGGGCGATGTCGATCAGCGCGCCGACCCGCTGCGCGAGCTCCAGCACCCGCACCGCGCGCGGCGGATACCCGGGGGCCAGCACCTGCCGTCCGGCCTCCGCCCGTGCCCGGTACGCCTCCAGCGCCGCCTGCGCCACCGGACCGGACCCGGCCACATCCAGCTTCGAGAGCAGCTCGGTCGCCTCCCGCAGCGCCTCCGCCAGCTCCCGCTCCGCCTCGCCCAGCGACGGCACATCGGCCGGATGCGCCTCGCGCGCCGGCAGGCAGCGCCAGACCACCTCCACATGCACATCGGGCGCGGCACCGCCCTCGGGCCCGGCCTCGTACGCCTCCGGGACCAGCCCCAGCCCGGCACCCGCGGCGAGCACCGCCTCCCCGGCCTCCAGCGCCCGCGCATTGAATTCCGGCGGGCCGCACAACCCCAGCGGATGCCCCGGCACCGGCAGCGCGAGCCGCAGGCCGACCGCCCCCATCGTCCGCAGCCGGCCCAGCGCGAGCGTCAGCCCGACCGGCTTCTCCTCCCCGGGCAGGCCTTCCACGCGGTGCACCGCATCGTCGTCCGCGATCCGATGCGCGGCTTCATCTGGCGAGACAAGTCCGGCCAAAAGGGCATTTCCCCATGCCGCCAGCCGTCCCGAGCGAGGTTCATCGAGCATGGCCCCCAGCCTAGGGAACGGCACTGACAACGAGTGGCGTAGGTTTGCAGGGGCTGCGCCTACAGGTGTACGCGACGACCGAGAAGCAATGGGAGACAACGCGCTCATGAGCGATGTGCTGGAGCTGGTGGACGTATCCGTGGTCCGCGAGGGACGGGCTCTGGTGGACCAGGTCTCCTGGTCGGTGAAGGAGGGGGAGCGCTGGGTGATCCTCGGCCCCAACGGCGCCGGCAAGACCACCCTGCTGAATGTCGCCTCCAGCTACCTCTTCCCGACCAAGGGCACCGCCTCCATCCTCGGAGAGCAGCTCGGCAAGGTCGACGTCTTCGACCTGCGCCCGCGCATCGGCGTCGCCGGCATCGCGCTCGCCGACAAGCTGCCGCGCAGCCAGACCGTCCTGCAGACCGTGCTCACCGCCGCGTACGGCATGACCGCGAGCTGGCAGGAGGACTACGAGGACGTCGACGAGCAGCGCGCCCGCGCCTTCCTCGACCGCCTGGGCATGACCGCCTATCTCGACCGCAAGTTCGGCACCCTCTCCGAGGGGGAGCGCAAGCGCGCCCTGATCGCCCGCGCGATGATGACCGACCCCGAGCTGCTCCTGCTGGACGAGCCGGCCGCCGGCCTCGACCTCGGTGGCCGCGAGGACCTGGTGCGCCGCCTCGGCCGCCTGGCCCGCGACCCGTACGCGCCCTCGATGATCATGGTCACCCACCATGTCGAGGAGATCGCCCCCGGCTTCACCCACGTCCTGATGATCCGTCAGGGCAAGGTGCTCGCCGCCGGCCCGCTCGACCTCGAACTGACCTCCAGCAACCTCTCCCACTGCTTCGGCCTGCCGCTGATCGTCGAGCGCAACGGCAACGACCGCTGGACCGCGCAGGGCCTGCCGCTGACCTGAGCCCCGCCGGTCGCCCGGCCGCCCACCCCGTAGGAGCCCCTGGCACGGCGCCGGCCCCGGTCGCCGACCGATCGCGCCCTGTCCCGGTCCGCCGCACGGACCTACCATGAAGCCGTGGATCCATGGGTGTGGTGGCTGATCGCCGCCGTAGGACTGGGTATTCCTCTCGTCGTGACCGCGATGCCCGAATTCGGGATGCTCGCGGTCGGCGCCGTCGCCGGTGCCGTCACCGCAGCGGTAGGTGGCGGCACCGTCCTCCAATTCATCGTGTTCGCCGCCGTATCGGTGGCGCTGATCGCCGTCGTACGGCCGATCGCCAACCGCCACCGCGGCCAGGGCCCCCAACTCGCCTCCGGAATCGACGCGCTCAAGGGCAGGACCGCCACGGTCCTGGAGCGGGTCGACGGCGGCCAGGGCGGCCGCATCAAACTCGCCGGCGAGATCTGGTCCGCCCGCGCCCTGGACACCGAGCGGGTCTACGAGCCCGGCCAGCAGGTCGACGTCGTCGAGATCGACGGCGCCACCGCCGTCGTCATCTGAGCTGAACACGCTGCGCCACGAGCCATGTCTCTGAAAGACTGATCAACGGCAAGCCGGTCACACCGGCCGGCACGGACCAGCAACGAAGGGCACGGGAGCCGCTGTGGAACCGATCATCATCGTCCTGATCATCCTGGTGGTGCTCGTGTTCATCGCACTCATCAAAACGATCCAGGTCATCCCACAGGCCAGCGCCGCCATCGTGGAGCGCTTCGGCCGCTATACGAGAACCCTGAACGCGGGCCTGAACATCGTCGTCCCGTTCATCGACTCCATCCGCAACCGCATCGACCTCCGCGAGCAGGTCGTGCCGTTCCCGCCGCAGCCGGTGATCACCCAGGACAACCTGGTCGTGAACATCGACACCGTCATCTACTACCAGGTGACGGACGCCCGCGCGGCGACGTACGAGGTCGCCAGCTACATCCAGGCCATCGAGCAGCTCACGGTCACCACCCTGCGGAACATCATCGGCGGCATGGACCTGGAGCGGACCCTGACCTCCCGCGAGGAGATCAACGCGGCGCTGCGCGGCGTCCTGGACGAGGCCACCGGCAAGTGGGGCATCCGCGTCAACCGCGTCGAGCTCAAGGCCATCGAGCCGCCGACCTCCATCCAGGACTCGATGGAGAAGCAGATGCGCGCCGACCGCGACAAGCGCGCCGCCATCCTCCAGGCCGAAGGTGTCCGCCAGTCCCAGATCCTGACCGCCGAGGGTGAGAAGCAGTCCTCCATCCTGCGTGCCGAGGGTGAGGCCAAGGCCGCCGCACTGCGCGCCGAGGGCGAGGCCCAGGCGATCCGGGTGGTCTTCGAGTCCATCCACGCCGGCGACCCGGACCAGAAGCTGCTGTCCTACCAGTACCTCCAGATGCTCCCGAAGATCGCCGAAGGCGACGCCAACAAGCTCTGGATCGTGCCGAGCGAGATCGGCGACGCCCTCAAGGGCCTCGGCGGCGCCATCGGCAACTTCGCCCCGCCGACCGGCGGCGGCTCCATCCCCAAGCCCAGCACGCCGAAGCACGAAAATCCGCCGATCGACTGACCACCGCGCGCCCCTGGGGCATGATCGGGCGAGACCGTACCGATCATGCTCGGGGGAGCCAGCGTGACCATCTGGGAAGCCGTCGCCGTCCTCGCCGCGGGAGTCGGCGCCGGCACGATCAACACCATCGTCGGGTCCGGGACCCTCATCACCTTCCCGGTGCTGCTCGCCTTCGGACTGCCGCCGGTCACCGCCAACGTCTCCAACACCCTGGGGCTGGTGCCCGGGTCGCTCAGCGGCGCCTTCGGCTACCGCCGTGAACTCTCCGGCCAGCGCCGCCGCCTACTGCGCTTGGGGGCCACCGCCCTCCTCGGCGGCCTGGGCGGCGCGATCCTGCTGCTGGCGCTGCCACCGGAGGCGTTCGCCATAGTCGTCCCGGCGCTGATCGCGGTCGCGCTCGTCCTCGTCGTCGCACAGCCCACGCTCTCCGCCCGGCTCCGCGCCCGCCGTGCGCGCAGCGGCACCACCGCACACCCCGACGGCGGCCCCCTCCTGCTCCTCGGGCTGCTGCTCGCCAGCGCCTACGGCGGCTACTTCGGCGCCGCCCAGGGCGTGATCTACATGGCCTTGATGGGCCTGCTGCTCGACGAGGACCTGCAGCGCCTCAACGCGACAAAGAACGTCCTCGCCGCGATGGTCAACGGCATCGCGGCGGTCTTCTTCCTCTTCGTCGCCACCTTCGACTGGGCCGCCGTGGGCCTGATCGCCCTCGGCTCCACCCTCGGCGGCCTGCTCGGCGCGAGGATCGGCCGCCGGCTGCCGCCCACCGCCCTGCGCGCCGTGATCGTCGTCGTCGGCCTGCTGGCCATCGTCCAACTCCTCCTCAAATAGCGGGAGTCGGACGACGGCTCAGCGGCCGGACGGCGCTACGCCGGCAGGGCCAGCCACTCCGGCAGCGCCTCCCGCACGGACACCCCCAGCGTCGACAGCAGCGCATCCGCCGGCGTCGGCTCGAACGGCCGCCGCAGCAGCTGCATACCCGCCTGCTCCGGCGTACGGTCCGCCTTGCGGTGGTTGTCCTCCGCGCACGAGGCGACGGTATTCAGCCAGGTGTCCCCACCGCCGTGCGAACGCGGCACCACATGGTCCACCGTGGTCGCCCGGCGCCCGCAGTACGCACACCGGTGCTGGTCACGCACCAGCACACCCCGCCGCGACCACGGCGCCCGTTTTCGGAACGGCACCCGTACGTATCTGCTCAGTCTGATCACCTGCGGCACCGGCACGTCCACCGAGGCGGCCCGGATCCGCAGCCCCGGGTGCGCATGCTCGACGACGGCCTTGTCCTGCATGACCAGCACCACCGCGCGCCGCAGCGACACCGTCGCCAGCGGCTCGAAGCTCGCATTCAGCACCAGCGTCTCGCGCATCCCGTCCACCTCCCGGACCCGCTCCGCCCCCGTGGCGAAGTTGCTCCACTGTGCAGCGGCAGGTATTCCCCGAACAACGCAATTTCCGCATGCCACAAGGGAAATGGAGAGAGATCAGAAGATGAAGAAGAGGTGGTCCGGCGGCACCCCGCACACCGGGAACGGCAGCGCTCCGGGTCCCACCCCCGTGAGACACGCGGGACCCGGAGCGAACGGCAGCCGGCGAGGACGCCCGACACACACGGGCTCCGACAAGCGGCCGGCGACACACCTGCGCCCCGCCGCTCCCGCCACTGCGGTACCAGCTGCCCGACGCCCTTGTTACGGGGCGGCGGCGCACGTACCACTCTGCGTGTCGGAAGCGCCGGGGCGCAACGGAATTACGGGGCTCAGCCCGCCGGGACCTCGTACTCGGCGACCAGATGGGCCCGGCCGATCGTGTGGAACCGCAGATTGAACCCCACCACGGCGGGCGAGGCGTCCGCGTCCGGCCCCAGCTTCTCCTGGTCCACCGCGTACACCGTGAAGACATACCGGTGCGGACCGTCCCCGGGCGGCGGCGCCGCGCCCCCGAAGTCCCGCGTCCCGTAGTCGTTGCGGACATGGACGGCGCCCTCGGGCAGCCCCTTCATCTCCCCGGACCCGGCACCGGTCGGCAGCTCCGTCACCGATGCCGGGATGTCGAACAGCGACCAGTGCCAAAAACCGCTGCCCGTCGGCGCGTCCGGGTCGTAGCAGGTGACGGCGTAGCTCTTCGTCCCCGCGGGAGCGCCCTCCCACCGCAGGTGCGGCGAACGGTTCCCCTCGGCGAAGACCTGCTCCGGCCGCAGCGTCCCGCCCGGCTCCACCTCATCGCTCAGTACTGTGAACTCCGGCACCGGCGGATGGAAATCGTGCGGGAGCGGCCGCCGCTTCAGCTCGGACACGCGAACCTCCTGGTCGCTTGCTGACACCTTGTCCGGCCAGGTTAGAGCCAGTTCCGCTTGCCACCGACCTCCGCCAGCCACTGGTTGAGGTACGCCGCCCAGTCGGTCCCCTCGAAGTCGTTGAGCCCGACCGTGAACGACCGGTAGGTGTCCGACCCCTCGGTGAACAGCCCCGGCTTCTTGTCCATCTCCAGGATGACGTCCATCTCCCGGTCGTCCGCCACGAACGACAGCTCGACCTGGTTCAGCCCCCGGTACTGCTGCGGGGCGTGGAACTCGATCTCCTGGTAGAAGGGCAGCTTCTGCCGCGTCCCCCGGATGTGCCCCTGCTCCAGGTCAGCGGCCTTGAAACGGAACCCGAGCCGCCCGAACGCGTCGAGAATGGCCTGCTGCGCCGGCAGCGGGTGGACGTTCACCGGGTCGAGGTCACCGGAGTCCACCGCCCGGGCGATCGCCAGCTCCGTGGTCACCCCGACGCTCATCCCGTGCAGATGCGTCCCGAGGAACGTGGTGATCGGCGTCTCCCACGGAATCTCCAGCCCGAACGGCACCGTGTGCGCCGCACCCGGCTGCACCTCGAACGCGCCACCCAGCTGCACCTTGGTGAACTGGATGTTCCGCTTGTACTCCTCCTCGCCGCTCTCGACCTCGACCCGGGCCTGCAGCCCGACCGACAGCCCCTGGATCTCCTGGGCGACGGACCCGCCCTGGATCCGCACCTCGCCCTGCGCCACCCCGCCGGGGACCACGTTCTCCTCGAAGAGCACCGTCTCCACCGACGCGCCCCCGGCACCCAGGCTCGCCAGCAGTTTCTTGAATCCCATGCTCGTCCTCCCCAGGCGGAACGCCTGTGCTGTGTTGTCGCGCGCCGAGATCTCGGCTCGGTTCCTGCGCATCGCTTCCTACGAACGCGAAACCGCGAAGGCCGGTTCCACGGCCCCACCTTCCCAACCCCGACGCCCCGCTGGCCAGCCGGCACCCACCACCGCTCCACTACCCTCGGGCCGCATGACCGACGTACCGGAACGAATGCCGCTCCACCGCGACTTCTTCGACCGCCCCGTCGTGGAGGTGGCCCCCGACCTCCTGGGCCGCACTCTCGTCCGCCACACCCCCGACGGCCCGATCGAACTCCGCCTGACCGAGGTCGAGGCGTACGACGGCGAGTCCGACCCCGGTTCCCACGCCTACCGCGGCCGCACCGCCCGAAACGCCACCATGTTCGGCCCGCCCGGCCACGCGTACGTCTACTTCATCTATGGCATGTGGTTCAGCCTGAACGCGGTCTGCGGCCCCGAGGGCCAGGCGAGCGGCGTCCTCCTGCGCGCCGGCGAGATCCTCACCGGCGCCGCACTCGCCGCGGCCCGGCGCCCCAAGGCCCGCAGCGCCCACGAGCTGGCGAAGGGCCCGGCCCGCCTGGCCACCGCCCTCGACATCGACCGCGCCCTCGACGGTGTGGACCTGTGCGCCGGCGGCCAAGCCCCCCTCACTCTGCTGCACGGCCGCCCGCCCGCCCCCGAGCAGGTACGCAACGGCCCGCGCACCGGCGTCGGCGGAGACGGAGCCGACCACCCTTGGCGTTACTGGATCGCCGACGATCCGACGGTCAGTCCATACCGCCGGCACGTCCCGCGCCGCCGCACGGCCGGCGCAACTTGACTCTCCACGGTCAACCGCCTAACGTAGCCCGAGCCGTTGGAGACGGGCAGCGCTATCTGCGCAGACCGCCAGGCGGCACAACCAACTACTCTCAACGACTCCCTGACGGGTCTTATTCGGCGTTGCCGAAATTCGATCCGCCGGCTCGATTATGAGCCGCAAGGGAAAGCCGCTAAAGTAGTAACCACGCCGAAAGGGCAGCCGAAAAGCCGCCCCGAAGCGAACCTCCGACGGAAATCGGAACCGGAATCAAAGCGAAACCGGATCTGCTAGAGTCGGAAACGCGAAGAAGCCGAAAAGCTGAAACGCACCGGCGAAAATCGGAGCCGCAAGGATCTGATAGAGTCGGAAACGCAAGACCGAAGGGAAGCGCCCGGAGATCCTGGTGAAACAGGAA
>NZ_JBVIRA010000032.1:0-91245 GCF_055576575.1 Streptomyces sp. NPDC033270 | reverse complement strand
CAAACAACCGCCCGCCGCAGGCGACACGGCGCGAAAGCCAGACAAGTCGGCCGCAGCAAAGCGCAGCGGAGGGGCCCGCCGCAGGCGCAACGGCGCGAAACCCCCACGGCGGCACGGCCAACAACGTGGGCCGCAGCAAAGCGCAGCGGAGGGGCCCGCCGCAGGCGACACGGCGAAGAACCACCACGGCGGGAAAGCCGAAAGCGTGGGGGGGAAATTAGGGGCGACGAGCCCCGCTCAGCGTCGGGGACAACCACCCCGGCGCCGCCGCGCGGAACGCGTCCGGGGGGAGTGTGCCCGAGCCCTCGGGGATGACGCCGAGCAGGGGGGCGCCGGCGGCGTCGGGGAGGTCTTCCAGGTTGCAGCGGGACGCCAGATCCGGCTCGGACGGCCAGCTGCCGACGACGACACCGGGGCTGTCGAGCCCGTGGGTGCGCAGCGCCAGAGCGGTCAGTGCCGTGGCGTTCAGGGTGCCCAGACCGGCCTGGACGACCACCAGGACGGGGGCCTGCGCCAGGCGCGCGGCGTCGGCCAGCGTGTGGCCGTCCGCGTCGAAGCGTACGAGCAGCCCGCCGGCGCCCTCGACCAGCACCAGGTCGTGCGAGGCGTCCAGCTTCGCGGCGGCCTCGGCGATCTCGTGCGGCCGCACCGGCGGCAGACCGGCCCGCAGGGCCGCCGTAGCGGGGGCCAACGGGTCGGGGTAGCGGGCGAGTTCGAGGGTGGTGACCCGACCGGCCAGCCGCTCGACCTCCGCCGCATCGCCGGCCTCGTGTGCCGCGACGCCGGTCTGGGCGGGCTTGAGCACCGCCACCGAACGGCCCGCCGCGATCGCGGCCGCGGCGATCGCGGCCGTGGTCACGGTCTTGCCGATCTCCGTGCCCGTGCCGGACACGAACAGCACTGACATCTCTGTGTTTCCTCTCAGCCCTCGCGCGCCGCCGCGCACACCGCGGCGCAGATGCGCGCCACATCGTCGTCACCGGTGATGTACGGGGGCATGGTGTAGATCAGATCGCGGAACGGGCGCAGCCAGACGCCCTCGCGGACCGCCGCCCGGGTCGCGGCCGTCATGTCCACCGGGTGGTCGAGCTGGACGACGCCGATCGCGCCGAGTACGCGTACCTCGCGCACCCCGGGGACGTTCTCCGCCGCCGCCAGCCCGTGCCGCAGTCCGGCCTCGATCCGCTTGACCTCCTGCGCCCAGTCCTGGGACAGCAGCAGCTCGATCGAGGCGTCGGCGACGGCCGCGGCCAGCGGATTGCCCATGAAGGTGGGGCCGTGCGCCAGTACCGGCAGTTCGCCGCGCGAGATGCCGTCGGCGACGGCCGCCGTGCACAACGTCGCGGCCAGGGTGAGATATCCGCCGGTCAGCGCCTTGCCGACGCACATCACATCGGGCGCGACGCCCGCGTGGTCCGCGGCGAAGAGGGTGCCCGTACGGCCGAAGCCGGTGGCGATCTCGTCGAACACGAGCAGGACGCCGTGCGCGTCGCAGGCCTCCCGCAGCACCCGCAGATACCCGGGGGAGTGGAACGACATGCCGCCCGCTCCCTGCACCACGGGCTCCACGATCACCGCCGCCAGCTCCTCGGCGTGCCGGGCGATCAGCTCGCGCAGGTGCGCCGCGTACGCCTCGTCGGGGGCGGCGTCGAAGCCGGCCGGCGGTGCGTCCGCGAAGATCTGCCGCGGCAGCACGCCCTGCCACAGCTCGTGCATGCCACCCTCCGGGTCGCATACCGACATCGGCTGCCAGGTGTCGCCGTGATAGCCGCCCCGCCAGGTCAACAGGCGCTGTTTGCGGGGCTTTCCGAGTGAGCGCCAGTACTGCAGGCACATCTTGACGGCGACCTCGACGGACACCGAACCGGAGTCGGCGAGGAAGACGTGCCGCAGCGGCTCCGGGGTGATGTCCACCAGCCGCTTGGCCAGCCGTACGGCGGGCTCATGGGTGAGCCCGCCGAACATCACATGGCTCATCCGCTCCAGCTGGCCGCGTGCGGCGTCATTGAGCACCGGGTGGTTGTAGCCGTGCACCGCCGACCACCAGGAGGACATGCCGTCGACCAACTCGTCCCGGCCCTCGGCCGGTTCGGCCAGCCGCAGCCGGACGCCGGAGGCCGACTCGACCAGCAGCGGCGCGGCCCGGCCGGGCATCGGCCCGTACGGATGCCACACGTGCTGCCGGTCGAGCGCGAGCAGCTCGCGGGGAGCGAGCGGCTCAGGCATTGGGCGGCAGGTCGGTACCGGCGCCGCGGCGGCGCACCGCCACCAGGTCGCGGCGGTTCTCGTCGGTCGGCGCGGGGACGGTGGCGGCGGGTGCCCCGGCGTCGGCGTCCGCGGTCCGCGCCGGCTCCGCGTCGTCGTCTCCGTGCTGCCTGCGGTGCTCGGGCAGCGTCGTGGTGTCCGTGCCCTCGACCTCGAACCCGGCGTCCTCGATCATCGCCAGATCGTCCTTGCCGGCCTGGCCCTCACTGGTCAGGTAGTCACCGAGGAAGATGGAGTTGACCAGGTGCAGGGCCAGCGGCTGCAGGGTGCGCAAGTGGACCTCGCGGCCGCCGGCCAGCCGCACCTCGATGTCCGGGCAGACGAACCGGACCATCGCGAGGATGCGCAGCGCACGCTGTGGGGTGAGGTTCCACTCCTTGGCGAGCGGGGTGCCCTCGAAGGGGATCAGGAAGTTCACCGGGACGGAGTCGGGGTCCAGCTCGCGGAGCGCGAAGACCACATCGACGAGGTCGCTGTCGCTCTCACCCATGCCGGCGATCAGCCCGGAGCAGGCGGACATGCCCGCCGCCTGGGCCTGCTGGACGGTGGAGACCCGGTCGGAGAAGTCGTGTGTGGTGCAGATGTCGCCGTAAGTGGCTTCTGAGGTGTTGAGGTTGTGGTTGTACGCATCGGCGCCCGCCGCGCGCAGCCGGCCGGCCTGGCCGTCGGAGAGCAGCCCGAGGCAGGCGCACACCTCCACGCCCTCGTTCTGCTCCTTGATCGCGGAGATCGTCTCCGAGACCCGGTCCACGTCCCGGTCGGTGGGACCGCGGCCGCTGGCCACCAGGCAGACCCGCTTGGCGCCGCCGGCCACTCCGGCGGCCGCCGCCTTGGAGGCCTCATCGGGCTTGAGCCAGGTGTACTTGAGGATCTCGGCCTTCGACCCCAGCCGCTGGGAGCAGTACGAGCAGTCCTCGGGGCACAGGCCCGACTTGAGGTTGACCAGATAGTTGAGCTTGACCCGCCGCCCGAACCACTGGCGGCGCACCTTTCCGGCCGCGGCCACGACATCGAGCAGTTCGTCATCGGAAGTCGCCAGCACGGCCAGCGCTTCTTCACGGGTCGGCAACTCGCGCCGCAGTCCCTTGTCCACCAACGTGTTCAGCAGGTCCATGGCGTTGATCCTGACGTACGCCCCCGCCCCCGGCCAAGGAGGATTCCCACAACGAGCGGCGATCGGGGTGTGTGTATCGCCACACTGTGTGCGTGCGGAACGACCGCTAACGTCTATCGACAGCCCACAATCGAGGCCGAACGACGAAGGACGCCGATGCCGCAGGACTCCGCCCCGCCGCTGCTCCGCGACGCCCCGCCCGAGCCCCGCGCCGGGCACTCGGCCGCACCGTCCCGCAAGGCGTACCACACGGCCTTCGACTGGATCGACGCGACACACGCCGAGCGCCAACGGGCCGGACTCGTCCGCACTCTGCGCCCCCGGCCCGCCGACTCCCCGCTGCTCGATCTGGCCAGCAACGACTACCTCGGACTCGCCCGCCACCCCGAGGTCACCCACGGCGCGGCCGAGGCCGCACACCGCTGGGGCGCGGGCGCGACCGGCTCGCGGCTGGTCACCGGCAGCACCGAGCTGCATGCCCTGCTGGAGGCGGAACTCGCCGCGTTCTGCGGCTTCGAGGCCGCTTTGGTGCTGTCGTCCGGCTATGCCGCAAATCTCGCCGCCGTCACCGCACTCACCGCTCCCGGCACCCTGGTCGTCTCCGACGCGGGCAACCACGCCTCCCTCATCGACGGCTGCCGCCTGTCCCGGGCCCGTACGGAAGTCGCCCCGCATGCCGATCCCGAGGCCGTACGCGCCGCGCTGACCGGCCACGACGGCCGGGCGCTGGCCGTCACCGACTCGGTGTTCTCGGTCGACGGCGACGCCGCGCCGCTGCCCGCGCTCGCCGAGGCCTGCCGGACCAGCGGCGCCGCGCTGCTCGTCGACGACGCACACGGCCTCGGTGTCCTCGGTGACGGGGGCCGCGGCGCGCTGTCGGCGGCCGGACTGGCCGGTGACGGCGATGTGGTGGCCACGGTGACCCTCTCCAAGTCGCTCGGCTCGCAGGGCGGTGCGGTGCTCGGCCCGGCCCGGGTGATCGAGCACCTGGTCAACACCGCCCGCTCGTTCATCTTCGACACCGGCCTCGCCCCGGCGGCGGCCGGCGGCGCGCTCGCCGCGCTACGGCTGCTGCGCCGCGAACCGCAGCGCGCCACCCGCGCCGGACAGGTCGCCCGCGAGCTGCACGGCCGGCTCACCGCGGCGGGCCTGGCGGCCGTGCGGCCGGACGCCGCGGTGGTCTCGGTGCGCGCCCCGTCGCCGGAGGCCGCGGTCCGCTGGGCCGCCGACTGCCGTGCCGACGGCCTCGCGGTCGGCTGCTTCCGGCCGCCGTCCGTACCCGACGGGATCTCCCGGTTGCGGCTCACCGCCCGGGCGGATCTGACGGACCGCCAGGTCGACCGGGCGGTCGGAACGATCGTGGCCGCGGCGCCCACGGGCTGAGGCGACCGGTGGACGGTTGCCCGCAGGCCTCGCCACAGGGACCCCACGCGCCCCAAATCAGGTCTCCCGTGGCAGAGTTCACCGCATTGAGCGACAGAAATCTGTATAAGTTGGTGGATCGGGCACCACACCGCCAGCATGGGTGGCAGTCTGGCGCACAGCAGAAGTCCGAGGCCGAATCGGTGTCCCGAGCGGCATCCCAGCACCCTGGTCAGCGGACCGGAGCCGGCCTCGGTGGGAAAGGGACGGCGTCGCGATGGCAGACCACCAAGAATCGTCACTCACCCTGCCGAGCGCCCCGGACTCGGTCGTCCTCGCCCGCCGGCACACCCTGGCCGTGCTCGCCGAATGGGGCCTTCCCGCCGACACCGAAACCGCCGACTCCGTCCGGCTGATCGTCTCCGAACTCGCCACCAACGCCGTCCAGCACACCTTCGGCCAGTCCCCGACCTTCACCGTCGAGTTGCGGCTCGACCGGGACGAGGTGCTGCGGGTCGGCGTCACCGACAGTCATCCGCGCCGGCCCCGCCGGCTGCCCGCCGCGGTCCAGCAGGACAACGGCCGGGGCATGGTCATCGTCCGCTGCCTCGCGGCGGAGGCCGGCGGGCGCCTCTCGGTCGTCCCCACCGAGTCCGGTGGCAAGACGGTGTGGATCACGATGCCGTGGCAGGTCACGGTCCGCTGACAGCGCGGCGCTGTATTGCAGGAACCTTTCGCTACGGGGTGCGGGGCCCTGTGCCACGGCTTCAGCGCGGGAACAGGTGCCCGGCGCCACCGTGCCGTGTGCCACGGTCAGGCCAGCAGCGCGGCGGCCTGCCGGCGTGCCTGGTGCAGCCAGGCCGCACGGGTCTCCTCGGCCGAGTCGGCGACGGTACGGAAGACGGTCCGGCGCACGTCGGTGACGCCCACGTACGGCAGCACGCACGCCGCCCAGATCCGTTGCAGCGGGTCGCCGAACTCGCCCTCCTCGCGGTCGGCGGGGGTGTCGGAGGTGTTCAGGACGAGGGCCCGGCGGGCGGGCAGCAGCCCCGCGGGCTCCCCCTCCGCGGTACCCAGCTTGTAGGCGACGCCGGGTGCGAGCACCCGCTGCACCCACCCCGTGAGGACCGCGGGCGGCATGCCCCACCAGTTCGGATGGATGAACACCAGGGAGTCGAGCGTGGCCACCTCCGCCCGGTGCAGCGAGACCTGCGAGTCCTGGGAGGACGGCGCCGACCGGACCGTTTCGGTCTCCTCGGCGGAGAGCAGCGGCGCGAAGCCCTCCGCGTAGAGGTCGTGCGCGAGCACCTCGCACCCGCGGTCGCCCAGCTCCGCCACGACGGCGTCGAAGAGAGCGTGGTTGAAGCTGCCTGGGCGCGGGTGGGCAAGGTACACACCGATACGCATGGTTCGTCCCCCGGTCGAGAAGAGCGGTCAGCGGCCGCGATGCGTGGGGGCTGGCTCGCGTGCCTCCGCGCCCACTCGGCCGAGCCGTCATTATCCGTGAGCGGCCGAACAGGGGGGCGATTTTTTTCGGGATCATGCCGTCTCTCGGCCGTCTCTCGGCTGTCCCTTGGCTGTGCCTCGGCCGTCTCTCTCGGCTGTCCCTTGGCCGTCCCTCGGCTGCCTCGGGGCCGGGTCGCCGGCGCCGGTGCCGGCGTCGGCGGCCCAAGGACGGCCGGGGCGCACCGGGCCTGACAGGGCTTTACGGACATGGCCTACGGGGCGCCGGTGGGGCGGCTGAAGGCTCCGTGCAGCAGGGCGCGCAAGGTGTCCGCGGCGGGGGTGCCGCCGCCCGGGCGGTAGGCCACCGAGATCCGGCGGCGCAGCTCCGGTGGGTCCAGCCGGCGGACGCCCAGCGGGGTCATCGAGCCCTCCGCCATCATCTCCGGGACCACCGCCACCCCGAGTCCCGCGCTCACCAGCGCACACACCACCGCATAGCTCGGTGACTCGCAGCGCACCGCCACGCTCGCCCCGGCAGCCGCCAGCGCCGCCTCCACCTCGCGCCGGTTGGGGTTCGCCGGAGCCGTGCTGACCAGCGGCTGACCGGCCAGCTCGGTCAGCGGCAGCCGTCCACAGCCCGCTGTCAGGGCGTGGCCCGGCGCGGTGACCAGTACCAGCTCCTCGGTCAGCAGGGGGTCCAGCAGCACCCCCTCCGGCGGCGGCATCGCCGGACCCGGCACATACTCGTGCGTCAGCGCCAGATCGACCTCGCCGAGCGCCACCGCCTCGGTGGCCTGCGGAGGTACGTACTCCGTCACGCTCAGCTCCACATCGGGGTGCGCGCGTCGGAACGAGCTGAGCGCGGGCGGCAGCAGATGGGTGCCCGCCGTCATGAACGTGCCGATCCGCAGCCGCCCGCCGGACAGCCCCGTCAGCACGGACAGCTCGTGCCGGGCCTGCTCCAGCTCGTCGAGCACCCGCCGCGCGCGTACGAGCAGCAGCTCACCGGCCGCCGTCAGCCGTGCCCCGCGATGGTGGCGTACCAGCAGCGCGGCCCCGGCCTCCCGCTCCAGCTTGGCGAGCTGCTGGGAGAGCGCGGGCGCGGTGTAGCCCAGCCGGGCGGCCGCCCGGGTGATCGAACCGGCCTCCGCCACCGCCACCAGCGCGGCCAGCCGCGTGGGGTCGTACATCACCACCTCTTTAGGCCCCCCAAGAAGATTGTCCATACCCATGAAAGCCTCTGGCCGGCGAAGCTGCTCCTATGGACGGACAGCTGATCGCCTTCACCGGAGTCGCCGCGGGCATGGTCACCATGCCGGGCGCGGACTTCGCGGTCGTGGTGCGCAACGCCCTCGACTCGCGCCGGGCGGGGGTGGCGACCGCCGTCGGGGTCGCGGGCGGGCTCTTGGTGCACACCGCGCTGGCGGTCGCCGGGCTCGCCGCGGTGCTGGTCGCCGTGCCCGGGCTCTTCGGCGCCGTCCAACTCCTCGGCGGCGGCTATCTGCTGTATCTGGGAGGGCGCGCGCTGATCGCGGCCCGCCGCCCGAGGGCCGCCGACGCGGAGCCGCCGACCGGCCCGGACGCCGATGCCGCCGGCGTCGCGCCCGCCGCCGGCGCCCGTCCGGCCGCTCTGCTGGACGCCGCGCAAGGACTGCGCCAGGGCTTCTTGACCAACGCGCTCAACCCCAAGGCCCCCGTGCTCTTCCTCAGCCTGCTGCCGCAGTTCGTTCCGGCGGGCCAGCCGGCGCTGCCCCGTACGCTGCTGCTGGCCACGATGGTCGTGGTGATGGCGCTGGTGTGGTTCCCCGCCGTCGCCCTGCTCGTCGACCGGCTGGGTACCTGGCTGCGCCGCCCGCAGGTCGCCCGCGTCCTGGAAGCCGTCACCGGCGCACTGCTCAGCGCCCTGGGCGGCATCCTGCTCGTCGAGCTGCTGGTCGGTTGAGGGGAGCCCGCCGGTCCAGGGAGGCGTGCGCGGGCTCGGCCGCGGTCCGTGGGGGCCGGCGGAGTTCAGCCGCGGCCGCCGTACGGCACCATCAGCACCTCGGCACCCACCGGGACGAACCCGGCGGCCAGTATCCCGCGCACGCTGCGGGCGTTACCGGGCGCGACCTGCGCCCACAGCAGCTCGCCGGCCGGAAGGAGATGCCGGGCGGCCTGCGCCAGCCTGCGGCCCAGACCGCGCCCCTGGCCGCCGGCGTCCACTTCGACGGCCAGCTCCCAGCGGCCGGCCACACCGCGGCCGATGACCACCGTTCCGCCGTCGGCGGTCGTCCAGGCCCGCACCTCGTCGCGGTGGCGCAGCGCGCGGGTTATCCGCGGATGGCTGCGGTCCGTCGTCTCCACCAGCTCCAGCGGCGGCGGTCCGGGCAGGGCTCGGGCGACCGTCGTCATATCGATGTTGTTGGCCTCGCGCCCCACCCGCTCGCCCAGAGCGGTCAGAAACGGCGGGCTGAGCGGCCCGGCGAGATCGCCGGGCGCTATCCGCTCATGGACCCATGCGGGCTCCACGTCCGCGAACACCACGGCATGGCAGGTGAAGGACGCCACGCCGATGTCGCGCGGGGACGGCTGGGGCAGCACCGTCACCGATCCGTCCGCGGGCGGGAAGCTTCCGCGCGCCGCGGCCGTCAGCAGCTTGCTCAGTTGCCAGGTCACCCCGTCAAACTACCGAGCCCCACTGACAATTGACCCAGCGTAAGGCGAAGCCCCAGGTCAGCTCACTCGTCCATACGAGATCGCGGAGCTGAAGATGCGCGCCAGCCGCACCACGTCGCCGGTCTTGGGGGCGTGCCACATCCGGTCGCGGCCCGCGTAGATGCCGACGTGGTAGACGCCGCGGGCCGAGTGGAAGAACACCAGGTCCCCGCGTCTTCGGGAGGAGGCCGGGATGTGCTGGGTCTGGTCGTACTGCGCGGCGGCGCTGCGTGGCAGGGCCCGGCCGACGCGCTTGAACGAATACAGCGTCAGCCCCGAGCAGTCGAAACGGTACGGCCCCTCCGCGCCGAACTCGTAGGGGGAGCCCTGCTTGGAGGCCGCGACCCGCACCGCATGTGCGGCGACGGACGCGGCCTCGGCGTCGTTGGTCGCCCCGGGGGCGAGGGTGGTGGCGCCGAGGGTGGCCATCGTCAGAGCGGAGACGGTGGCGGCGCGGGCCAGCAGATGCGGCGTATGCGTGCGCACGGTCATGCGCGAACCCTTCGTCAGCCGCCTGCGAAGGAAGACCTGTCGGGTTCGGGCAGGCGAAGATGCCCGGCCGTGCGTACGGCTTCACCCCAAGGAGTCCGTCGGCCGTGCTGGCCCGGACCCCGTCGTGCTCGGGTCCTCCGCTCCCGCCGATCCACACCGTCGACCGGACATCCGGTACGGCGGCGGGATTAGGCGCCCGTCCGGACCGCCCCGTCGCTGTGGCGGGGTCTTGTCGTCGAAGGGATCGTCACGCACCCACCACCCGAATTCCGAGCTGAAAATGCCGTATGTGAGATGGGTCACATTTGGGCTGAATGGGCGGAATTGTTCCTTCAGGTGGCGGGGTGCCTGGTGTCGCGGTCCCGGGACCTGGGGCGAAACATGGGGACCGGAGGAATTCTCTCCGCCTCGCGCAATTCGTCACCTCCTCGCAGAAGCCGTGGACGCTACGCCGTCCGAGCAGCCCGGGTTGGGCGTGTCGGGTCACCGCTCCCCGGGCGGCACGGTGACCAGTTGGGCCCGGCGCTCGCCGTCCAGGACCCGCAGCGCCCGGGCGAGGGTGTCGTGGTGCAGCTCGCTCTCGCCCCGGTCGTGCATCAGCGTCAGGGCGTCCCGCAGCCCGGCGGCCTTGCCGACGAGCGCCTGCGCGGCCCGCAGGCCGCTGTAGGTGTGGCCGCCGCGGGCCGGGTTGATGCGGCCCAGCAGATCGAGCACCTCCAGGTAACGGTCGATCAGATCGCCCTCGGCGCGGGTGAGGGCGGGCAGGGGCGGTGGCTCCGGTGGCAGCATCCGGCTCACCGCGTGACGGGCTGGAGGGCCGACTGCTTGCGGTTGCGGGTGAGCCCGTCGATCAGTCCGTACGCCTGGGCGGCCGGGGCGTCGAAGATCTTGTCGCGCTCGATGTCGGTGGCGATCCGCTCGGGGGTCTGCCCGGTGTGCCGCGCCAGCATCTCCACCAGCATGTCGCGGCCGCGCAGCATCTCCTCCGCCTGGATCTGCAGATCGGTGGCCTGTCCCTGGATGGGTTCGCTGAGTGACGGCTGGTGGATCAGCACCCGGGCGCCGGGCAGCGCCAGCCGCTTGCCGGGGGCGCCGGCGGCCAGCAGTACCGCGGCGGCGGACGCGGCCTGTCCCAGGCAGACCGTCGCCACGTCGCACGACACGAAGCGCATCGTGTCGTAGATGGCGGTCATCGCGGTGAGGGAGCCGCCGGGGGAGTTGATGTAGAGCGAGATGTCCTGCTCCGGCGCGGCGTGTTCGAGGTGGATGAGCTGCGCCATGACGTCGTTGGCGGAGGCGTCGTCCACCGGGGTGCCCAAGAAGATGATGCGCTCGCTGAGCAGCTTGGAGTACGGGTCCATGGTGCGCGTCCCCTGTGAGGTGCGCTCGGTGAACTCGGGCAGGACGTAGCGAGCCGTGGGTCGCAGCATGACTGCTCCTCTCCTCTGTAAAAAATGTACAGGATGTACATCCCGTTAGAATGGCAGCATGGCCTACGAAATTCCGGTGACGCAAGCCCGAGCCGAGCTCGCCGATCTGATCAACCGCGTCGTCTACGGCGGTGAACGGGTGGTCGTCACCCGGCACGGCAAGCCGCTGGTGGCGCTGGTATCCGCCGCTGACCTGCAGCTTCTCGAAGAGCTGGGGCGGCGTGAGCAGGATGGGGAGGAGGAGCAGGTGATCAGTACGGTCTCCACCGTCCGCCAGCTGCCGTCCGCTCCGGGCGAACGGCGGCGCTTCGGCATCGCCGCAGAACACCGCGACCCGGCCGCCGGGGATCGGCGACCGGGTCGGGGGAGGTGACCGGTCGGTCGGCGCCGCCCCTTTCAGGAGGGCGCTGACCGTAGGTCAGGAGGACCGGTTCAGGAGCTGAGCTCCCAGATGGCGTGGGCGATGGCGTCGGTGTTGTTGTCCAGCGCCTTCTCGTCGATGTTCTTCGAGGTGTCGCAGGACTGGTGGTAGCAGGCGTCGAACGCCTTGCCCGCCTCACCGCCCCAGTTCTTCGCCTGCTCCTCGGTCTTGATGTAGTCCGCGCCGGAGAAGAGGCCGCCGACCGGGACGCCCGCGTCCTTGAAGGCGGCGTGGTCCGACCTGCCGTCGCCCTCGGTCTCCTTCTCGGTGGCGAGCTTCTTGGTGGCGAAGAAGTCCTTGAAGACCTTCTCCAGGCGGGTGTCGTCGTCGTAGACGAAGTAGCCCGGGTTCGGCGAGCCGATCATGTCGAAGTTCAGATACGAGTCGAGCTTCGACTTGCCCGCGCCGAGGGTGTCGACGTAGTGGCTCGAGCCGACCATGCCGTCCTCTTCGTCGCCCCACCAGCCGAACCGCAGGTGCTTGGTGGGCTTGAGGTCCGCCTTGGCGACCGCGAGCGCGACCTCCAGGATCCCGGCCGAACCGGAACCGTTGTCGTTGATGCCGGGGCCCGCGTCGACCGAGTCAAGGTGGGCGCCGGCCATCACGGTCTTGCCCTCGTCGCCGCCGGGCCAGTCGGCCACGAGGTTGTAGCCCTTGGCGCCGTTGTTGTCGAACTCCTGGACCTCGGTGGTGAATCCGGCCTTGTCCAGCTTGCCCTTGACGTAGTCGATGGAGGCCTTGTAGCCCGGCTGTCCGTGGGCGCGGTTGCCGCCGTTGGCGTCGGCGATCGACTGGAGCTGGTCCAGATGGGCCTGGACGGCCTTGACGTCGATGTCGGGGGCGGCCGCCGGCGCGGGGCCGGCATGGGCGCCGGTCGCGACGAAGAGGGTGGCGGCCAGGGCGGTGGCGGTGCCGGTGGCCAGCGCGACCCGACGTATTCGTACAGAACGAGACACTGTGTGGCTCCGATACTGGTGTGGGGGGTTGGTGCGGAGCGTTTTGACGCGCACATGAGGATTGCGATCACCGCGGAGATCGTCAAGAGCGCATATCGGACAGGCGTGTTCGCGGAGCGGAGCGTGTCCCTTTTGTGGTGATAGCGGGGAATTGGGGATGCGGCGGGTCGTCCGTTTCGTGCGGCGGCGGCACCCTCCGGGGTGCGGAATTCGCCACTCGATTCCGCGTACGGTCAAGAGGGGTGCGGCTCTTGCCGCGATCGCGGGACGGCGGTTGCCACGCCGTAACGGGCGCGAAGACCTCGTGTTACACGGGGCGTACGACGAGGCGCTGACGTGTCCCTGGTTGTAACGTCGCCGAAATCCCGCCGAACTAGCCTCCGAAGTGTGGGGCGCTTGATGGCCAAGTGCTGGAAGTCGGTTTGCTCCTCCTTTAAATGCTGCGTGGTACACCTAACCCGTGGGTGTGCTCACGCCCGTGACCTGGGCATACGCGTCCGGGCGGGAAGACTGTGAGGTGGAACGTATGCAACTGACCCCGCATGAACAGGAACGCCTGATGATTCATGTGGCGGCAGACGTGGCCGAAAAGCGGCGTTCCCGGGGGTTGAAACTCAACCACCCGGAGTCGATCGCGCTGCTGACCGTGCACATCCTCGAAGGAGCCCGGGACGGCCGTACCGTCGCCGAGCTGATGTCCTCCGGCCGCAAGGTCCTCACCCGCGACGAGGTGATGGAGGGCGTGCCCGAGATGATCCACGATGTGCAGGTCGAGGCCACCTTCCCGGACGGCACCAAGCTCGTCACCGTTCACGAACCCATCAACTGACGGCGGGAGAGCAGCAGATGATCCCGGGACAGATCCTCCACGCCGATGAGCCGGTGCGCCTCAACGAAGGCCTCCCCCTCACCCGCCTGACGGTCCTCAACGCGGCCGACCGCCCCGTGCAGGTCGGCTCCCACTACCACTTCGCCGAGGCCAACCCCGGCCTCGACTTCGACCGCGCGGCCGCGCACGGCAAGCGGCTGAACGTCGCGGCCGGCTCCGCCGTGCGCTTCGAGCCCGGCATTCCCACCGAGGTCGAACTCGTGCCCATCGGGGGCAAGCGGATCGTCGAGGGCCTGCGGGGCGAGACCGGAGGCACTCTCGATGGCTGAGCTGACCCGCCAGGCGTACGCCGATCTCTTCGGCCCGACCGCCGGCGACCGGATCCGGCTCGCCGACACCGACCTGGTCATCGAGATCACCGAGGACCGTTCGGGCGGACCCGGACGAGCCGGCGACGAGGCGGTCTTCGGCGGCGGCAAGGTGATCCGCGAGTCGATGGGCCAGTCCCGCGCCACCCGCGCCGAGGGCACCCCCGACACCGTGATCACCGGGGCCGTCGTGCTCGACCACTGGGGCATCGTCAAGGCCGACGTCGGCATCCGCGACGGCAGGATCGTCGCGCTCGGCAAGGCCGGCAACCCCGACACGATGGACGGCGTCCACCCCGATCTCGTCATCGGCCCCGAGACCGAGGTCATCGCCGGCAACGGCAAGATCCTCACGGCCGGCGCCATCGACACCCACGTCCACTTCATCTGCCCCCAGCAGGCGGACGAGGCGCTGGCCTCCGGCGTCACCACGATGGTCGGCGGCGGCACCGGGCCGGCGGAGGGAAGCAAGGCCACCACCATCACCCCGGGCGCCTGGCACATCGCCCGGATGTTCGAGTCGATGGACTCCCTGCCCGTCAACATCGGGCTGCTCGGCAAGGGCAACACCACGTCCGTGGCCTCGATGCGCGACCAGCTGCGGGCCGGCGTCCTCGGCTTCAAGATCCACGAGGACTGGGGGGCCACCCCGGCCGTCATCGACGCCTGTCTGAACGTCTGCGAGGAGAGCGGCGCCCAGCTCGCGATCCACACCGACACCCTCAACGAGGCCGGATTCCTCGGCGACACCCTGGCCGCCATCGCCGGCCGCTCGATCCACGCCTTCCACGTCGAAGGCGCCGGCGGCGGCCACGCCCCCGACATGATCGCCATGGTCTCCGAGCCGAACGTGCTGCCCGCGTCCACCAACCCCACCCGGCCGCACACCGTCAACACCGTCGAGGAGCACCTCGACATGCTGATGGTCTGCCACCACCTCAACCCCGCCGTCCCCGAGGACCTGGCCTTCGCCGAATCCCGGATCCGGCCCTCCACGATCGCCGCCGAGGACATCCTGCACGACCTCGGCGCGATCTCGATCATGTCCTCCGACGCCCAGGCCATGGGCCGGATCGGCGAGGTCGTGCTGCGCACCTGGCAGACCGCGCACGTCATGAAGCGGCGCCGCGGAGCCCTGCCCGGCGACGGCGGCGCGGACAACCACCGGGCCCGCCGCTATGTCGCCAAGTACACCATCAACGCGGCCCTCGCCCAGGGCATCGACCACCTCGTCGGCTCCGTCGAGGACGGCAAGCTCGCCGACCTCGTCCTGTGGGACCCGGCGTTCTTCGGCGTCAAGCCGCAGCTCGTCATCAAGGGCGGCCAGATCGCCTATGCGCAGATGGGCGACGCCAACGCCTCCATCCCCACCCCGCAGCCCGTCCTGCCCCGCCCGATGTTCGGCGCCACCGGCCGGGCCCCGGGCAGCAACTCGGTCAACTTCGTCTCCCGGCAGGCGATCGAGGACGGCCTCTCCGAGCGCCTCGCGCTGGCCAAGCCGTACGAGGCGATCCGCAGCACCCGGGGCGTCACCAAGGCGGACATGCGCAACAACGACGCCCTGCCACGCGTCCATGTCGACCCCGACCGCTTCACGGTGACCATCGACGGCGAAGTGGTCGAACCCGCTCCCGCCGCCGAACTCCCCATGGCCCAGCGGTACTTCCTCTTCTGAGCGCCGCCATGAACGAGCCGGGACAGCACACCCGAAACACACTGGAGCGGCGCCGATGAGCCGGGCGGCGCTGCTGATCCTCGCCGACGGACGGTTCCCGGCCGGTGGGCACGCCCACTCGGGCGGCGCCGAACCGGCCGTCACGGCGGGACGCATCAAGGACGCCGCGAGCCTGGAGAGCTTCTGCCGGGGGCGGCTGCACACCGCGGGCCTGGTCGCGGCGGCGCTGGCCGCCGCGACGGCCGCCGGGCACGATCCGCTCGCGCTGGACGACGCGGCCGACGCCCGTACACCGGTGCCCGCGCTGCGGACCACCGCCCGCAAGCTGGGGCGGCAGATGATGCGGGCCGCCCGCGCCACCTGGCCGTCACCCGAACTCGACGCGCTGGCCGCGGCCCGGCCGCGGGGCGCGCACCAGCCCGTCGTGCTGGGGCTGGCCGCGCGGTCGGCGGGGCTGGAGCCGCTGGACGCCGCGTACGCGGTGGCGTACGAGAACGTCAGCGGCCCGGCCACCGCGGCCGTCCGCCTGCTGAGCCTGGACCCCTTCGACGCCACCGCGGTACTCGCCCACCTGGCCGCCGACCTCGACCAGATCGCCGGGCGGGCGGCCGAGGCGGCACGGCGGGTGCGCGCCGAAGGGGTCGACGCGCTGCCCGCCGCCTCCGCGCCACTGCTGGACATCACCGCCCAGCAGCACGCCGCCTGGCCGGTACGCCTCTTCGCCTCCTGAGCACCACGCCCCGACAGACCCCGCCCCGAAACCCCACACCAACCCCCGGAGCCCGTATGCACCTCGACCACAAGGACACCTTCCCCGAGCGGTACACCTACAGCGCCACCGACCCGGTACGCGCCGACGGAACGCGCCGCGCCCTGCGCCTCGGCCTCGGCGGCCCGGTGGGCACCGGCAAGACCGCCACCGTCGCCGCGCTGTGCCGGGCGCTGCGCGACGAGTTGTCCATCGCCGTCGTGACCAACGACATCTACACCCGCGAGGACGCCGAGTTCCTGCTCCGCGAGGCCGTACTGCCCGCCGAGCGCATCACGGCCGTCGAGACCGGCGCCTGCCCGCACACCGCGATCCGCGACGACATCTCCGCCAACCTCGAAGCCGTCGAGGACCTGGAGGAGGCGGTCGGCCCCCTCGACCTCGTCCTGGTCGAGTCCGGCGGTGACAATCTCACCGCCACCTTCTCCAAGGGACTGGTCGACGCCCAGATCTTCGTCATCGACGTGGCCGGCGGCGACGACATCCCCCGCAAGGGCGGCCCCGGCGTCACCACCGCCGACCTCCTCGTCATCAACAAGACCGACCTCGCGCCCTACGTCGGCGTCGACCTGGAAGGCATGGCCCGCGACGCCAAGGCCCAGCGCGGCGAACTGCCCGTCGCGTTCACGGCACTGAAGTCGCCGAACGGCGTCCAGCCCGTATCGGACTGGGTCCGCGCCCGGCTGGCGGAGTGGACCGCGGGCCCGGCATGACCCTCGCGCTCCCGAAGCAGGCGGCGCTGCCGCAGACCACCGCGGTCCCGGCAGCCGGCCTGCGCGCCACCGCCCGGATCGTCGCGCGGACCGACGGCGGTTCGGGCACCACCCGGCTGCCGATCCTCGACGGCGACGGCCCGCTCGCGCTGCGCCGCATCCGCGCGCACGGCGACCAGGCCCGGGTCTGCGTCGTCGGCGCCATGAGCGCACCACTCGGCGGCGACCGGCTGCGCATCGAGGCCACGGCCGAGGCGGGCAGCGCGCTGCACATCACGGCCGCCGCGGCGACCGTCGCGCTGCCCGGCCGCACCGGCGCACCGGCCACCTACGACGTGCATCTGACGGTGGGCGAGGGCGCACGGCTCGACTGGCTGCCCGAGCCGCTGATCTCCGCCGCGGGCAGCGATCTGCGGATGACCACGACCGTCGAACTCGCCCCCACCGCACGCCTGGTGCTCCGCGAGGAGCAGGTCCTGGGCCGCAGCGGCGAGCGGACCGGAGCACTGCGCAGCCGGCTCACCGTGCGCCGTGCCGGCCGTACCCTCCTCGACCAGGAGACCGCGTACGGGCCCGGGGTCCCCGGCTGGGACACCCCGGCCGTACTGGGCGGCCACCGGGCCGTCGGGCAACTCCTGGTGGTGGACCCGCAGGGGGAGTCCGGGCCGGCCGAGGCACGGCTCTTCGGCGCGGCGGCGGGTGAGCGGTCGGCCGACGGCGCGGGCCAGGGGGTCCTGGCGCCGCTCGCCGGTGGCGGGGTGCTGGCCACGGCCCTCGCCCCGGACGCGCTACGGCTGCGGCGCCTGCTGGAGGAGGCGGCCCGCAGCGCCGCCGCCGGATGAGGCTCACACCTCCAGGTCGGCCTCCAGCCGGGCGAGGCGGTGGCGGGCCAGCGCGAGATTGGCGCGCTTGCGGTCCAGCACCAGATAGAGGAAGAGGCCGCTGCCGCTCTTGCCGGTGACCGGACGGATGATGTGGTACTGGGCGGTCAGGGTGATGAGCATGTCCTCGATGGAGCCCTGGAGTTCCAGCATCTCCATGGTGCGCATCTTCGCGCGGACGACATCGGTGTTGCCGGCCGCGGCGATATTGAGGTCCAGGGCCAGGTTGTCGCCGAGAGTGGCCAGCGCCATACCGCTGGTGTAGTCGACCAGGGCGACGCCTATGGCGCCTTCGATGGTCGACATGGCATCGGCGAGGGCGGATTCCATCTGAGCCATGAGGGGTGTGACCTTTCCGTTCTTCGAAGGTGTTTCTGCGTGGTGCGTGGTGTCGAGGTCGTATGTGTGCGGTGCGGGAATTCCCGTGCGGGGCGCTACTGCTGGTGCGGTGCCGAGTCGACCAGGGCGCCGATGCGTTCGGCCGCCCGTCTGGCCTGCAGATGGAGCCGGCCCACGTTGGTGTCCGGGCTGGCCACGGCCGTGAGGACGGCGCGGCGGCCGGCCGAGTAGGCCGCGATGTAGCCACCGGCGCCGCGCGTCAGGGACTCCTCGAACGCCCCCTGGCCGGTCGCCTCGGTGAGGCGCTTGGCGACCCCGATGGCCGCGGCGGTGAGCGCGGCCAGGCCGTCCGGTTCGATGTCCGGAAGGTCGTGGGCGATGACCATGCCGTCCACGCTCGCCACCATTCCGCCCTGGAAATGCCTCACCTGATCCCGCAGTGTGAGTAGCTCGTCCCGTATCCGGGGCTCGATCGTCATCAGTCTCCTTTTCGCGGCCAGTCGTTTGATGGCGCGCCTCATGCCGTGCACGGTCTTCGCGCGCAAGGGTTCACAGGTTTTCCTCCAGCGCCGTACGCAATCGGATCAGGAGGGCAATATCCGGATCGGCGGTGTCGAGGAGTTCCGGTACCGGTAGTTGCCAGGTCGGGGTTTCGCGCCGATCGGCGGGCTCCGGCAGGTGCCCGTCCAGGCAGGCGCCGGGCCGCCGCCGGGGGAGTGCGGCCGCCGACGGCACGCGCACGAGACCGGCCGCGGCCAGGCGGCGGATGTCGAGCAGCGTCACGAACGCGGACTGGCCCAGTGAGCGGGCGAGTTCGTACGGGGTGTGCCGGCCGTCGGCCCGTTCCAGCAGCCGCCGCTGCCCGGCCGTGGTGCGGGCCCGGCGGCCGGGGCGGACGGGAACGACGGGCGAGGTGTCGACCGCGGCCCAGGGCCGCAGCCGGTCCAGCAGCGCCCGGCGGCGGGCCGTGGCCTGCTGCAGCGCGGTGGCGCTGATCTGGCGCACGGCTCCCAGCCAGTGGGCGGTCCCGGGGGTGAAGGAGGTGGCTTCGGGGGGCAGTGGCAGGGCGAAGAAGGCGGCGTCGAGCAGGGCCGCCAGATGACAGATCTCCAGTTCACCCTGCGTCAGCCAGCCCTCGCTGACCAGGAACTGGCCGACGCGGTGCTGTGGCCCGGCGGTGTCGACGGCCTGCCCCCAGCCCTGCTCGGGCACCTTGCCGGCCGCGGTGAGCCGTACGTCGAGCCCGGGTGCGGCGGCGCCCTCGACGCAGGTGACCGCCCCGTCGAGCAGGTAGACCGAACCGTGCGGGCCACGCAGGACGCCGGTGACGCGTTGCGCGGCGAATCGGTCGAGCAGCCCGTCTGGGGCGGGTGGGCGAGGAGGTATGGGCAGGCCCATGGCTGGTTCCCTAACCGTTCGTGCGAGGTGGCCAAGCAGCGGGGTCAGGACGGGACCAGCTCCGCCGCCAGATCGCGCAGCCGCAGCCGGGCGACGGCGAGATTGGCCTGCGCACGGTCCAGCCAGAGGTAGAGATAGGTCTGGCTGTCGAAGGCGGTGTGCACGAAACGGATCAAGTGGTAGCTGCCGGCAGCCGTGATGATCAGGTCCTCCAGGGCCGGACCGGAGGCGCCGCCGGTGTCGAAGGTGGCGTTGCGCGCTACGGCCTGCACGACGTCGGCGGTGTCCGCCGCGGCCGCGTCATGGTCGCCGTGCGGGGCCTGGCCGGCCGTACCGAGGGTCAGCCCGCTGGTCCAGTCGATCAGCCCGGCGCCCAGGACGCCCGGGATCCCCATTGCTCGGGACAGGACCTGATCGATACCCGGCACTTCGGGACTCCTTCGCGACGGCTGTGGAGGGGGCGGCTGAGGCGCGAAAACGCCGAAGCCCTCCCGTTGTGGCAGCGTGTGGGAGAGCCTTCACGGAAGGTTACTGAAGGTGCGCGACGGGCACATGCCTCCTGGGCAGGTCTGTGGCAATTGACGTGTTCTCGCCCCTCCGCGGTCCTCCGGCGGCCATCGAGTCGGTCCCCGCCTCACCGGGGCGCGACGGCGCGCGAGTCGGCCAGCCAAGCGGCCGTCGCCATTCCGCCACGTCAACTGCCCCGTGTGCGGCTCTGGTTGGCAGCCGCCCCGGTGCGGCGTGCCGAGCCTGTGCCGCGCGCCATCGCCCGCTCGCCTTGGCTGAAATGATGCGGTTCTACCGCGATGTCCGGCCGTTCCTCCTCCGGAGCCCACCCGGCCTCAAAACCTACGGCTTGGTAAAGAATTGCCGGTCAAACCTGTTCAGGAGGGGCTGTAAGACGACAGGATCCCTCCGTAGACCTGTGATCAACGCCGCCACAAGTGGCAACCGAGCAGGGGGAAACCACCACGTGAGAAGAACAGCAGCGCTCGGCGCCGCCGGCACCCTGGTGACCGGCGCGCTCCTCACCGGAGCGATAGCCGCCACGCCCGCCAGCGCCGGCGAGCACCCGAAGACCAAGACGGCCGAAGCGCGCGGCGTAGAGACCGCCGCCGCACGCGCGGCCAAGAAGGGCATCGACTGGCAGGACTGCCCCGCGGACTGGGGCCTGAAGTCGCCCGTCCAGTGCGGCTATGTCACCGTCCCGGTCGACTACGCCCGGCCCAACGGCCGCACCATCAAGATCGCCGTCGACCGGGCCGTCAGCACCGGCGGCAAGGAGGAGCGACAGGGCTCCCTCCTGTACAACCCCGGTGGACCCGGCGGTTCGGGCATGAGGTTCCCGACCCGTATCACCACCAAGAACCCCCTGTGGGCCAAGACCGCGAAGGCATACGACTTCGTCGGCTTCGACCCCCGGGGAGTGGGCCACTCGGCCGCCATCTCCTGCATGGACCCGCAGGAGTTCGTCAAGGCCCCCAAGGCCGACCCGGTGCCGGACAGCGAGGCGGACAAGCGCGCCCAGCGCAAGCTCGCCAAGCAGTACGCGCAGGGCTGCGCCGAGCGCAGCGGCGACCTCCTGCCGTACATGACGACCGCGAACACCGCCCGCGACCTCGATGTGGTGCGTGCCGCGCTCGGCGAGAAGAAGCTCAACTACCTGGGCGTCTCCTACGGCACCTACCTCGGCGCCGTCTACGCGACGCTCTTCCCGGACCATGTCCGCCGGATGCTCGTCGACAGTGTCGTCGACCCGTCCCGCGAGAAGGTCTGGTACCAGGCCAACCTCGACCAGGATCTCGCCTTCGAGACCCGCTGGGGCGACTGGAAGAAGTGGGTCGCCAAGAACGACGCGGCCTACCACATCGGTGACACCCCCGAGAAGGTCCAGGCCGCCTGGGAGAAGCTGCGGGCGACCGCCAAGAAGGAGCCCATCGGCGGAGTCGTCGGCCCCGCCGAGCTGACCGGCTTCTTCCAGAACGCGCCGTACTACGACTCGATGTGGGCCTCGGTCGCCGAGGTCTGGAGCGCCTACCTCGCCGGTGACAGCAAGCCGCTGGTCGAGAACGCCGGTCCCGACCTCAAGGACACCGCCGGCAACATCGCCTCGGAGAACGGCAACGCCGTCTACACGGCCGTCGAGTGCACCGACACCAAGTGGCCCACCAGCTGGCGCAAGTGGGACCGGGACAACACCCGCATCCACCAGCAGGCACCGTTCATGACCTGGTCCAACGCCTGGATGAACCTGCCCTGCGCCACCTGGCAGGTCAAGCAGCAGCGCCCGGTGGAGGTCGCCACCGGCAAGGGCCTGCCGAGCGTGCTGATCGTGCAGAGCGAGCGGGACGCGGCCACGCCGTACGGCGGCGCCGTCGAGCTGCACAAGCGGTTCGCGGGCTCGCGTCTGATCACCGAGAAGGACGCCGGTTCGCACGGTGTCACCGGTCAGGTCAACCCCTGCATCAACGACCGGGTCGACGCCTACTTCCTGGAGGGCAGGACCGACGCCAAGGACGTGACGTGCGCCCCGCACGCCACGCCGAAGCCGGCCAAGCCGGCGGCGAAGGCCGTCGCCAAGGGCGCGGCCGACCTTCCGGCCGTGCGGTAGCGGCACGGAGGTGACACGAAAGGGCGGCCGGGAATCCCTCCCGGCCGCCCCTTCTCGTGTTCCGCGCCGTGCGCCGAACCGGCCGCGGCGGGTCGCCGTCCGCTCGCCGCGCCCGGCGCGTCACACCGTGAAGACCTCCGCGAAGGCCGCCCTGGTGGGGGAGTCGGCCCGGCGGTCCAGCACGGCGAACACCACCCGGTCGAACCAGCCCGCGAAGCGGCCGTCATCGAGCAGCGCGGCGGCGAACGCCCGTGCCACATCGGCCGGTTCGTTGCGGAAGACCCCGCAGCCCCAGGCGCCGAGCACCAGCCGGCGGTGCCCGCCGGCCGCCGCGACCTCCAGCACCCGCTCCGCACGCGCGGCCAGTGCTGCCGGCACCCGCGCCGCCTCGTCCGGCCGCTGCCGTGCGATCACTCCCGCGTTGGGCGCCGCGGCCGTCAAGAACCCCGCCTCGTACGGCACTTCGAGCAGGGTGCCCCGGTCGTCCCGGAACACCGGCACACCGGGCGAGAGGATCACCCGGTCGCTGTAGAACGGACTGGGCTCGGCCCGGTGCGCCGCATAGAACTCCGGCGCCTCGCGCACGCAGGTGTAGAGCGCCGACCCGCGGCACAGCGCCTCCTCCTGGGCCTGCGCACCGTTGAGATATCCGCCTCCGGGATTGCGCGCCGAGGCGAAGTTCAGCACGCCCAGGGGCCCGCCGTCCGCCTCGGACAGCCGCCGGCCGGCGGTGAGACTACCCTCCCCCGTCACCTCGAAGACCGTCCCGCCCGGCCCGGCAGCCGGCCGCTCGACCGCGACCGGCTCCGGCCCGTACATCCGGGTCCCCGCCCGCGCCCTGTCGACCGCCGCCGCGATCTCCACCAGCCGTCCGCCCGGCGCGCGATACGCACCCGCCGCAACGATCCGCTCCGTCTCCTGCGCCATCCCGCGCAGCCGGGCGCTCATCGTCGGCACCCCCGCATCCGATCACTCATGGTGATCAAGGTACGGGCCGGACGGCGCACCGCGCGAGCGAATTGCGGCAGGTACCGGGGCGGTGAGACGCAGCGTCTACCGCCCGGCCCCATCACGCTCAGTCGGCCGTGGCGGCGAACGGCCCGCCGGCGCCGAAGGCCAGCTCGGCGAAGCGCTCACCTATCCGGCGGTGACCGGCGGCGTCCGGATGGACCCCGTCGGGCAGGGGCAGTTCGGCGAAGTCCGCCTCGCCGTAGAGCGACCGGCCGTCGAGGTAGTGCAGGTGGGGGTCGTCGGCCGCCCGCTGTGCGGTGATGCGGCGGAGTTCGTCGCGGATGACGTTCAGCGTCAGCCGCCCGGCGGCGCGCTCCGCCGGGTCTCCCACGGCCCGGAACTGCAGCCTTCCGGCGCTGAAGTCCGGTACCAGGGGGCCCGGGGTGTCCTCCTGGACGGGGCACAGGACGGAGGAGACGACCAGTAGCGGTGTGCTGGGGTGGCCCTCGCGGAGGGTGTCGAGGAAGCCGTGGACCGCCGGGCCGAAGGCCCGCAGCCGCATCACGTCGTTGTTCACCACATTGATGCCGATCTTGACGCTGATCAGGTCGGCGGGGGTCTCCCGCATGGCACGTGCGGTGAACGGGTCGAGCAGCGCGTTGCCGCCGAACCCCAGGTTGATCAGCTCCACGCCGGTCCGGGCGGCGACCAGCGCCGGCCAGGTCTCCGTCGGGCATGCGGCGTTGGAGCCGTGGCTGAGCGAACTGCCGTGGTGCAGCCACACCCTGCGGCCGTGGTCCGGTGCGGCCTCGACCGGGGCGTCGGTGCGCAGGGCGATCAGCTCGGTGATCTCGTTGTGCGGCAGCCAGATCTCGACGTCCTTGACCCCCGCCGGCAGTGCGTCGAACCGGACGGTGCCGGCCGGACCGGGCCGGGTAACCACGGACCGGGCGGTCATGTCGACGGTCTGCACATTGCCGCCGGATGCGGTGGCCCGGCCGGTGAGACGGCCGTCGACGAGCAGGTCGTACCTGCCGTCGGGCAGGGGTGGAACGCCCTCGTAGACGCGCTTGGTGGGGAGCGTGTCCAGCTCGACGGCGGTGGCGGCGGTGCGGAAGACGAGCCGCACCCCGGCGGGCTTGGCCTCGGTCATCGCCAAGTCCTCGTCGGGGAACTGCTTGCGGGCCCAGGCGGGCAGCCGGTGCGGCAGCACGCCGCGGGCGGTGCGTTCCACATCGAGGGCGCCGCGCAGCATGCGCGCTTCGACGGGCGTGGTGATCCAGTCCGTCACAGCGCCCTCCTCGGAAGGCCGGAGACGTCGTCGAGCTCGGAGTTCATGCCCCCAGCCTGCCAACCGGAGGCCCACTCGGCACCCGAGTTTTCCGCACCCCGCGGCCCGGCAGCCGCCGGGCCACGCTCCCGGGCTGGCGCCTACCCCGCCTGCCCGCCGCCGTGCCCGCGCCGCCCGTGGGTGCGGGCCTGCGCCTGGGCCTCCGCCTTGGCCTCGCCCGCGTACTTGTCCACGTACTCCTGGCCGGACAGCGTGAGGATCGCGTACATGATCTCGTCGGTGACGGCACGCAGCGCGAAGCGCTCGTCGGCCATCCCCGCATACCGCGAGAAGTCCAGCGGCGCGCCGAAGCGGATGGTGATCCGCATGGCCCGCGGCAGCCGCCGACCGGTCGGCTGTGCCTCGAACGTGCCGATCATCGCGCACGGCACCACCGGCACCCCCGCCTGGATGGCCATCGAGGCGACCCCGGTACGCCCCTTGTAGAGCCGGCCGTCGTGCGAGCGGGTGCCCTCCGGGTAGATCCCCAGCAGGCGGCCCTTCCGTAGGACGGCGAGTCCCGAGGAGATCGCCGCCTGTGAGGCGCGGCCGCCGGAGCGGTCCACCGGGATCTGCCCGACACCGCGGAAGAACGCCGCGGTCAGCCGCCCCTTCAGGCCCGGCCCGGTGAAGTACTCGGCCTTGGCCAGGAACGTCACCCGGCGCGGCACGATCGCCGGCATCACGAAGTGGTCCGCGAACGAGAGGTGGTTGCCCGCGATGATCGCCGCGCCCTCTTCCGGGACGTGCTCCAGTCCCTCGATCCGCGGCCGGAACACCAGCCGCAGTAACGGCCCCAGCAGGAAGTACTTCAGCACCTGATAGAACACGGGGCGGCTCCCTCTCCCGTCGGATCGTCTCGGCGGCTGCGTCGTTCCAGGTCACGAGGGTTCCCGGATGGGCAGTGAGTGTATGGGCAACCGCCGTCGGTGGTAACACCCCCGGCCCGGATCACGCCGCCCGGGCGGGGCGGCGACCGGAGCCGGCCGGACCGCCGCCGCCACCTCGCTTTGGCATCCGCGGACAACTTTCTCCTCCCCCTGAACGAGGCCGGCCCGGCGCACCGTACTGGCCGGCAACCGAGCCCGGACCCCAGGTTCTGGGCCGAGGACAGGGAGTCATACATGTCCCGAAAGAGAAGAGTGACGCGTCGTCAGAAGATCGTCGTCGGGATCAGCGCCGCGGCGCTGGTCGGCGGCATCGCCATCGCGACGACGGGCACCAGCCAGGCATCGGTGGCGTGCGACGGACTGGCCACCGCCCTGAGCAACAACCAGAAGTTCATCGCCGATCAGCAGGCCCGTCCCGACGCCCAGTCGGCGGCGCGGATCGCCAACCGGCAGGCCGTGATCAAGGAGATCCAGGCCAAGCAGAAGGCCGCCGGCTGCAGCGGGGGAGCGGAGGGGGGTGCTGCCGCGGGCGCTCCACCACAGGCCCAGCAGCCGCCCGCCGCCGGTGGGCCGCCCGCGTCCGGGCAGCCCCCCGCCGGCGAGGAGCCGCCCGGCTCGGCGGAGCCGCCCGCAGCGGACGATCCGTCAGCCTCCGCCGCCCCGCCCGGCGGGGACGGCGACGTCGTCTGCCCCGGCTCGACGGTGACGCTCTCCGGCGAGGGCGGCGCACCGGCGGCCTCCAGCAACGAGTTCCCCGCCGGGACCAAGCTGAAGGTGACCAACCTGGACAACAACAAGTCGACGACCGTGTCCGTGACCTCGACGTCGGGCAGCTGCGTACTGCTCAACAACGCGGCGTTCGAGCAGGTACGTGAGGAGGGGAAGTTCCTGATCCGCCGCGCCCGGATCGAGCGCGTCGGGTAGCCCCGGTCCGGTGACCGGTGGCGGAGCCGCCTCCTCCGCCGCCGGTCACCTTGTCGTGTGAGCGGCCCGTACGGGCGACATCGCGGCGTGGCCGCTTGTGCGCCGGCGTCGGGCGAGGTGGCCTGAATCCACCGAGGGTTCAGAGGAGACACCGATGCCCGTGCGCCGCCGACACACCTCCGCCCGTGCCGCCCTGCCCGCCGCCGTGCTCGCCACCGTGTCCGCGGTGCTGGCCGGCACCTTCCTCCCCACCCCGGCGGGCGCCGCCGAGCCGCCGCCGCCCGCCGCCGAGCCGCAGCCACCCGTCGCCGAGCCGAAGCCGCCCGCCGCACCGAAGCCGCCCGCCGCCGACCAGGGCCTGCTGCTGACCGTCTCCGGGGACGGCAACACCTGGATCCGCGGGGTGCGACTCGGCTGCCCGGACACCTACGGCAGACATCCGCACGCCCTGGCCGCGTGCAACGCGCTGACCTGGGCGCGCGGGGACTTCGACGCGCTGCCCGGGGAGCCGCACGGCTGCACCAAGCAGTTCGCCCCGGTCACCGTCAGCGCGCGGGGCACCTTCCGGGGCGCCGCGGTGGACTGGCACCAGGAGTTCGCCAACCTCTGCACGATGGACTCCGCCACCGGGCCGGTCTTCCGCTTCTGAGGGCCTCGGACGCTTTCAGGTCCCGGGAGAGACACCGCGGGAGCCGCACGCGTCCGCGCGCTCAGGCCCGCCGTGCCGCCACGACCCCGATCGTCACCAGCGCCAGCACCACCCAACAGAACCAGAGCCAGCCGTCGGCGCCCAGCGCCACGGTGTAGGCGGTGGCCACCACCAGCCCGCCCACCGTCATCACGGCCATCGTCCTAGCAGATCCGGGCATACCCGCAACCTCCTCATCGCGGCCCCTGCACGTGCGCGCGCTTCGTCCGCTCACACGCCACGGGCCGCGGCCATGGGACCATCGTCCCCGGCCGCGGCCCGTACCGCCAGATGGGCGACCCGCCCGCCCGTCGCCCGACCTCCACCCCCAGAAGACGGCGCTACGCGCCGACCCGCAGTTAGCGCCCCCGCGTGTTGAGCGAGGCGAGATAGGCGTTGTAGTCGGCCAGGTCCTTGTCGCCGTTGCGATCGGCGGCCCGGTCCGCGCGCTGCGACTGGCGCGCCTCGGACTTGTACCACTGGTAGACCAGGGCGATCAGCACCACGACGGACGGGATCTCGCTGAAGGCCCAGGCGATGCCGCCGGCGGCCTGCTGGTCGGCCAGCGCCTCGATCCCCAGCGAGGCCGGCGGGTGGACGAAGGTGTCGACCATCGGCTCCGACGCCATCATCAGCGCGATACCGAAGAACGCATGGAACGGCATGCCCGCGAACAGCTCCAGCATCCGCATCACATAGCCCGGCCGGTGCGGCCCCGGGTCGACGCCCATGATCGGCCAGAAGAAGACCAGGCCCACCGCGAGGAAGTGCACCATCATCCCGATGTGCCCGGCCCTGGACTCCATCAGGAAGTCGAACAGCGGCGAGAAGTACAGCGCGTAGAGACTCGCGATGAACAGCGGGATGGTGAACGCGGGGTGCGTGATGATCCGCATGTAGCGGCTGTGCAGCAGGCCCACCAGCAGTTCGCGCGGGCCCTTGCGGCCGCGTCCGGCAGCCGGCAGCGCGCGCAGCGCCAGCGTCACCGGCGCCCCGAGGAGCAGCAGGATCGGCGAGAGCATGCTGATGATCATGTGCTGGACCATGTGCACGCTGAACATCGCCATGCCGTAGTCGTTGAGCTTGGTGCACATCGACAGCGCCACGGTGAGCACGCCCAGCGCCCAGCCGACGGTCCGGCCCACCGGCCATGCGTCACCCCGCCGCCGCAGCCGGACCACCGCCCAGCCGTACAGCCCGAGCGCCAGCAGGCAGCCGACCAGAAAGAACGGATCACCACCGAACTCCAGGCCCCGCCCCAGCGTGAACGGCGGCAGATCCATGTTCATGCCGTCCATGCCGTGCCCGCTGTGATCCATCCGCTCGCTCCTGATTCGTACCAATGCTCCGGCGACAAGAGTAGAACCGCCCCCGGCCGTGGCGGTGGCCGGGGGCGGTTCGTGGAGCGCTGGACTACCGCTGGATCACAGCACGCACTCGGCCTCGTCGTAGCGCTCGGCGGGCACGGTCTTGAGGGTCTCCACGGCCTCGGCCAGCGGCACCAGCGTGATGTCCGTGCCGCGCAACGCGGTCATCATCCCGAAGTCGCCGCGGTGCGCGGCCTCGACGGCGTGCCAGCCGAAGCGGGTGGCGAGCACCCGGTCGTACGCGGTCGGGGTGCCGCCGCGCTGGACGTGGCCCAGGATCACCGGGCGGGCCTCCTTGCCGAGGCGGTTCTCCAGCTCGACGGAGAGCTGGCGGGCGACGCCGGCGAACCGCTCGTGCCCGTACATGTCCTTGCCGCCGACGTCGAAGGACATCGTGCCCTCGCGCGGCTTGGCGCCCTCGGCCACCACCACGATGGCGAACTTCTTGCCGGCCTCGAACCGCGCGGAGACCCGCGCCGTCAGCTCGTCGATGTCGAAGGGCCGCTCCGGCACCACGATCGCGTGCGCACCGGCCGCCATGCCCGAGTGCAGCGCGATCCAGCCGGTGTGCCGCCCCATCACCTCGACGATCATCACCCGCTGGTGCGACTCGGCGGTGGTCTTGAGCCGGTCCAGCGCCTCGGTGGCGACGCCCACCGCGGTGTCGAAGCCGAACGTCACATCCGTGACCGCGATGTCGTTGTCGATGGTCTTCGGTACGCCGACGATCGGCAGCCCGGCGTCCGACAGCAGCCGCGCCGCCTTGAGCGTGCCCTCGCCGCCGATCGGGATGATCGCGTCCAGGCCCAGCTCCGCGACGTGGCCGCGGGCCCGTTCGACGCCGTCCCGCAGATGGGCGGGCTGCACCCGCGACGACCCCAGGATGGTGCCGCCGCGCGCCAGGATGCCGCCGACGGCGTCGAGGTCGAGCTTGCGGTAGTCGGCCTCCAGCAGGCCCTTCCAGCCGTCGCGGAAGCCGATCACCTCATCGCCGTGATCGGCGGTGGCGCGGTGGACGACGGAGCGGATGACGGCGTTCAGTCCGGGGCAGTCGCCTCCGGAGGTGAGTACACCAATGCGCATTGCTCGAAAACCTCTGCAACTCAACCGGGGGCCCGGACCCCGTCGTCCGGTTGGATTCCGCACACCCTACAAGCGCGAAGGCGGCGGGTACACGTACGCCCGCAGTGCGGGACTGCGGGCGTACGAAAAAGGGACGATTCGGGCGAAGCGGATTAGGCGGGCTGGGTCGCCGCGGCGATCCGCTCCTGGCGCAGCGCCTCGTACCAGCGGTCGTCCACCGGAGGCAGCGCGTTGACGTCCAGCGCCAGCTTGATCAGCAGGTCGGCGATGTGCGGGTTGCGGGCCATCACCGGGCCGTGCATGTACGTACCGAAGACGGTGTCGTTGTACGCGCCCTCATAGCCGTCGCCGACGCCGTTGCCCTTGCCGAAGCGCACCTTGGCGAACGGCCGGGCGGTCTTGCCCAGATGCGTGACGCCCTGGTGGTTCTCGAAGCCGGTCAGCGGCGGCAGCCCCAACTTCGGGTCGATGTCGGCCAGTACGTCGCCGACACAGCGCTCGCCCTCGCCGCGGGTGCTCACCACGTCCAGCAGCCCCAGGCCCTGCTGCCGCTCGCCCAGGTCGTTGATGAACTCATGGCCCAGGATCTGGTAGCCGGCGCACACCGAGAAGACGATCGCGCCGTTGGAGACCGCGCGGGACAGGCCGCCGTCGCGGATCAGCCGCTCGGAGGCCAGCCGCTGCGGCCGGTCCTCCCCGCCGCCGATCAGGTAGATGTCACCGGAGGTGGGAATCTGCTGGTCGGAGCGTACGTCCAGACGCTGGACGTCCAGACCGCGCTGGCGCGCCCGCCGCTCCACCACCAGGGCGTTTCCCTGGTCGCCGTACGTGCTCAGCAGGTCCGGGTAGACCCACACCAGGCGCAGGCTGTTGTCACTCATGCTCGCTCGTCCTTGTCCGTAACGTCCGTGGACCGCACTCAGTTGCCCACGCGGCGGCGCAGGTCCTGGAAGGCCGTGTAGTTGGCGATGACCTCGATCCGGCCGGGCGGCGCCGTCCGCACCGCCTCGTCGACGCTCTCGCACACCTGGAAGTCGAGCCCGGCGACCTCCAGGCGCACCGCCAGGTCCAGCTTGCGGTCGCCGATCACGAAGAGCGGGTGTCCGGCCAGCCGGGTGTAGTCGACGTCCCACAGCCAGGAGGTGTCCGTGCCGTCCGCGCCGCGCGCGTTCACCGACATGATCACCGGGGTCGGCGGCGGGTCGATCAGCGAGAACGTCTCCAGCCAGCCGGCCGGGTTCTTCGCCAGCAGCAGCCGCAGCTCGCGCTCCATGAAGCTGACCACGTCATAGCGGCCGGCCACGGCCTGCACCGAGAACATCCGCTCCAGGGCCACCTGCGGCGGCACCCCGAAGGCCGCGGCGACCGCGGCGGAGGTGGTGGCGTTCGCCTTGTTGGCGCGGCCGGGCAGCTGCAGCTTGATCGGCCAGGCGCTGCCGTGCGGGTCGAG
Source organism: Streptomyces sp. NPDC033270 (assembly GCF_055576575.1). Taxonomy (NCBI): domain Bacteria; kingdom Bacillati; phylum Actinomycetota; class Actinomycetes; order Kitasatosporales; family Streptomycetaceae; genus Streptomyces; species Streptomyces sp. NPDC033270. The sequence goes on along the minus strand of NZ_JBVIRA010000032.1, from coordinate 60,799 downwards.
GACGTGATCACCCGACAGTGCCCAGCTGGGCATCGGGCGGCGGAAGCCGCACTCGCCGCAGAACCAGTCGTCGCCCGGGCGCTGCATCACGCCGCCGCACGACGGGCAGGACCAGGCGTCGTCCTTCCACTCCTGGCCGGCCGCGACCCACACCACGTTCGCGGACGACGAGGCCGCCCAGACGATCAGCGGGTCGTCCGCGTTGGCGATGATCAGCGCCTTGGAGTCGGCCAGGCCCTCGCGCCAGCGCTCCGCCAGCATCCGGGTCTCGGCGGCGCGGTCGAGCTGGTCACGCGAGAGGTTCAGCAGCGCTATGGCCTTCGGCGTCACATCGCGTGCCACACCGGCCAGGTACTTCTCGTCGACCTCGATGACGCCGTACTTGGCGTCCGAGCCGCCGGCCAGCGCGGAGGTGATGCCCGCCGGCATGTTGGCGCCGAGCGCGTTGGAGACCACCGGGCCGCTGGCCCGCAGCGCCTCCGCGATCAGTCGCGTCGTGGTGGTCTTGCCGTTCGTCGCCGACACCAGGATCACGTCCAGGTGCCGGGCCAGCCGCGCGAGCAGGTCGGGGTCGAGCTTGAGCGCCACCCGGCCACCGATCACCGATCCGCTGCCGCGGCCCGCCGCGCGCGATACCGCCGCCGCGGCCTTGCCTGCCGTCACGGCCAGCTTGGCCCGCGGCGACAGCGGCTCCGTGTTGCCTGCCATCGTCCTTGATCCTCCTTGCGTCCGGCGCCCCCCTGCGGTGTGGCTGCCGGTGGAACGCCTCCTCCGCCGCCGATGACCGGCCGGAGGCTTCGGTCGGGGATCAGCCTATCGAGATCCGGCCGCGGGCCCGAACCCCGCCACCCGTGCGACGTCATCCGGTCTTCCTGGGACCGTACGCTTGGCCCCATGCGCTCCCGCACCATTCCCGGTAGTTCCGGCCGTCTCCGCCCGATGCGCCTGCTCGGCGATCCGGCCCTGACCGATACCTGTCAGGACGCCACCGTCTTCGACGGCGAGCTGGCCCGGCTGGTCGAGGACATGTTCGCGACGATGTACGCCGCCGACGGCGTCGGCCTCGCCGCCAACCAGATCGGCGTCCCGCTGCGGGTGTTCGTCTACGACTGCCCCGACGACGAGGACGTCCGCCATCTGGGACATCTCGTCAACCCCCGGCTCGTCGAGGTCGACGGGCCGGTCATCCGCGGGCCGGAGGGCTGCCTCTCGCTCCCCGGAATCGAGGCGGGCACCCCGCGCCACGACCGCGCCGTGGTGACCGGATTCACCGTCACCGGCGAGCCGAGGACCGTGACCGGCACCGGATACTTCGCCCGCTGCCTCCAGCACGAGTGCGACCACCTCGACGGCCAGCTGTACGTCGACCGGCTCACCGGCCTGCGGCGCCGCCGGGTGCTGCGCACGGCGGCCAGGTCTCCCTGGGCGGCGCGGGCCGCGGCCGCGGAGGCGGCGGCCGCCCGCTGAGACGACGCGGGCCGCCGGGCCGCCCGCTGGAGCCGGCGACGGGCCCGGCCGTCGCGGCTTCGACATCGCGGCTCCGGCTCCGGCTCAGAAGCCGGGGCCGCCCGCGCGGTCCTCGACCGTGGCCAGCTGCCCCCACAGCAGATCGGTCAGCTGCTCGACCAACTGCTCGCGGGAGCAGGGGCGTTCGCGCAGCCACCAGTCGCCGGCACCGTGCATCATCCCGACGATGCCGTGCCCCCACACCCGGGCCCTCAGCTCGCCGCCCTGCCCCAGGTCGAGCCGGTCGGTGATGACCTTGGCCAGCTCCTCGCCGAGGCGGCGCAGCAGCGGAGCGGAGTGCCGCCCCACGTCGAAGCCGGACTCCGGGGAGTTCTCCTCGTCCGAGGGGTGCATCAGGAAGCGGTAGACCTGCGGGCGGGTCTCGATCGCGAGCAGATAGGCGTCGAGGGTGGCCTCGACCCGGTCCCGGCGCAGGACCGGCGCGTCCAGCGCGGTGCGCAGATTGTCCAGCAGGGCGTCGGTGTGCCGTACGGCCAGTGCGCGGTACAGCCCGCCCTTGTCGCCGAAGTGCCGGTAGAGGATCGGCTTGGTGATGCCGGCCTCGGCGGCGATGGCGTTCATCGACGCGTCCGGGCCGTCGCGCAGCACGATGCGCTCCGCGGCCTCCAGCAGCTCCCGCCGCCGGCGCTCGGTCGCCGAATGACGGCCCTCGCTGTGCTCTGTGCTCTCCATGGTCGTGCTCCCCACCCGTTGTGAATCTGCGGCGCTCGCGCAACGTAACACCCGTACTCCACCGCGAATCCGCCGCCGGGGGAGTTGACAGTGCCTACTGGCGAGTAACACACTACGGGTTACCGCTAGTAACATCGTACTGCCTGCAGCGCTGGAGGGGACATGGCCGAGTTCACCATGGAGCTCAACGACGAGCAGAAGGAAGTCCGTGACTGGATTCACGGCTTCGCCGCCGACGTCATACGCCCCGCCGCCGCGGAATGGGACGAGCGCGAGGAGACCCCCTGGCCGGTCATCCAGGAGGCAGCCAAGATCGGAATCTACTCGCTGGACTTCTACGCGCAGCAGTACTTCGACCCGACCGGCCTCGGCATCCCCATGGCCATGGAGGAGCTCTTCTGGGGCGACGCGGGCATCGCCCTGTCCATCGTCGGCACCGGCCTCGCCGCGGTCGGCGTGCTCGCCAACGGCACCGAGGAGCAGATCGGTACCTGGGTGCCGCAGATGTACGGCGACGCAGACGACGTCAAGGTCGCCGCCTTCTGCTCCTCCGAGCCCGACGCCGGCTCGGACGTCGCCTCGATGCGTACCCGCGCGGTGTACGACGAGGCCAAGGACGAGTGGGTCATCAACGGCACCAAGACCTGGGCCACCAACGGCGGCATCGCCAACGTCCACGTCGTGGTCGCGTCCGTCGACCCCGAGCTCGGCTCCAAGGGCCACGCCTCCTTCATCGTCCCGCCGAACACCCCAGGACTCTCCCAGGGCCAGAAGTTCCAGAAGCACGGCATCCGCGCCTCGCACACCGCCGAGGTCGTCCTGGAGGACGTCCGGATCCCCGGCAGCTGCCTGCTCGGCGGCAAGGAGAAGCTGGACGAGCGGCTGGCCCGTGCCCGCGAGCGCGCCAAGGCGGGCGGCGAGCGTGTGAAGAACGCGGCGATGGCCACCTTCGAGGCATCCCGCCCGGCGGTCGGCGCGATGGCCGTCGGCACCGCCCGCGCCGCGTACGAGGAGGCCCTGGAGTACGCCAGGACCCGCGAGCAGTTCGGTCGCCCGATCATCGACAACCAGGGCGTCGCCTTCCAACTCGCCGACATGCGCACCTCCATCGACGCGGCCCGACTGCTGGTCTGGCGCGCCTCCTGGATGGCCGTCAACGGAAAGCCGTTCACCGCCGCGGAGGGCTCGCAGTCCAAGCTCTTCGCCAGCGAGACCGCCAAGAAGGTCACCGCCCAGGCCATCCAGATCCTCGGCGGCAACGGCTTCACCCGCGAATACCCCGTCGAGCGCATGCACCGCGACGCCGCCATCTACACCATCTTCGAGGGCACCAGCGAAATCCAGCGTCTGGTGATCGCCCGCACCCTGTCGGGCATGCCGATCCGCTAGGGCTGACCAACTCCCCGCCCCCGGCGGGCAGTTCACTCACGCGTCGAAGGCTCCGGCCCATGCAGGGGCGGGGCCTTCGACGGGCGGTCCTGCCGATACCGTAGGCGGCTGCTGCGCGGACGGCGTGGGAGAGCTAACGTTCCTGGTCCGCCACCTCCAACGCCTGTCTCGCCAGACCTACGAACGCGACGAAGGCGTGCCGGAAATCCTGGTACGCGGCGTCGTATTCGTGCCTGCGCTCGGGATCGTCGTCACCGATGAGCGCCTTGAGCAGCGGCTGTACGCGTCGCGCCATCTGCCGCACCTGCTCCGCCGCGGCGGAAACCTCAGCGGGACCATCGAGCCGGACCTCATGGGTCGCCCTGTTCATGTTCCCGATGGCCGGGCCGATGCGCTCATACATCTGCGTCAGCAGCCGGTCCTTGCTCGCACGGTCACGCGTCGCGTCGACGTCGTCGATCTGCCAGGTGACCTCTGAGAAGGCGTGCGCGCAACTCATCATCTCCCGGTACGTGGACCGACGCCGGTCGCGCTGCTCGCGAAGGGCCTCTGCCGTTGCGGTTGTTCGGGCTTGGACCAGCGCCGCGCGTGAGGTCGCCCGCGCGGTGATGTAGCTGGCTCCGAGTGCGGTCAGTGCAGTGAGGACGCCGACCCACAGTCCGCTGTTCGCCATGATCGAGGAGTCTGCCAGCCGGGAGCGCCGTTGCGGCAGCCCGCGAAGAGGCCCACCAGCACCCCACGTGACGCCGGGACCGACCCCGCGCGGGGGGTAGGTGCTGTCCGGGGTCAGCCGATGGCCGGCAGTGCGTCGATCGCGGCTTGCCACGGGTAGGTGCCGAGCTCGCCGTAACGGAGTTGGTGCGGTACGAACCCTCCCTCGCCGTGCAGCAGGGTCACGCCGGCGACCCGTAGGAAGTCGATGTTGCGGGTGACGGCCGGGTGCGCGTCCTGGGCGTCGTTCCAGTGCGGCAGGGCGACGATCGGCAGGCCGAGCCCGATGCCCTCGGTGATCAGCCCGAGCGCGAGCGTGTCGCTGATGCCCGCAGCCCACTTGTTGAGGGTGTTGCTGGTCAGCGGGGCGACCAGCAGCGCGTGCGGCGGCGGCAGGACGTCGTCCTGGCTGGGGAGCTTGTACTGGTGCCGGACGGGGTGGCCGGTGAGCTGCTCCAACGCCTCGATCTCGCCCTCGGCGTCCTCGTTCGCCCACCGGTACGCGGACGGGGTGAGGATCAGGCAGACGTCCCAACCCGCCTTCTGGGCAGCGTGGACGGGGATCTCCAGACGGCGAGCGGGCGGTGCGGCGCAGGCGATCAGGTACAGGGTGTGGGTCTTGGTCATCGGGGCAGTCCACCGCGATCGGCCACCCCGCGCAACGGTGCCTCTTCGGACGTGAGTTGCTCGGCCTCACGGAGCGTCTCGACGGCCGTCCCGAGGGAGCGGGGTGGTGACGAGGCAGGTCGGCAGTCGGGGCGCCGGCGTGTGGCCGCCGCCCCGGCTCAACCCCGTCTCCGGGCCGCTCTATCGCGTGGTCGAGTCGGCGCGTCGCCCGTGGCGTGAGCGTGCGAGGTGATGGGCCGCACGCAGCAGCTCACGGGTCACCGCCTCCGTACGCTCGCCCGGGTTCACCACCGCCAGCCAGCCGACGGCGCCGTAGACGGGGTGCGCGATCACGGTGTCGGTGGTGCCGGGGTCGACCTCGGTGGCGGCCGGTTCGCGTGGCGCGTGACCGGCCCACCGGATGAACGCTTCCTTCCCGGCGGCGATGTTCACGCGGAAGGTGTCCGCCCGGTCCAGACGTGATGCCTCGTCGCCGGGGTAGTCCTTGGTCACGATCGTCGCGAACGGTTGGGCGGTTGCCGGGGCGACGCCGTCGGGCGCGTAGTGGAAGAACGTGTCGCCCCAGCTGATTTCCGGTGAGCCGTCGCCGGGTGCCGGCCTGACGGTCAGGACGCCGTCGAGGCCGTCCACGAAGCTGATGATCTCGTCCATGGTGGTCATGTGCTCTAGCGTTGCATTGAAGTGCTTGTGGAGACTTCGGGGCCGAGAGGGAGGAGATTCACGTTGCCAGGTCTCAAATCGGGGGACATGCGCACGGTCGACGTCGCGCGGTGTGTCGGGTACTCCGTTCAGCAGATCCGCAATCTCGAGCGCGACGGTGTGCTTCCGCCGGCGACGCGCACGCCCACGGGCTACCGGATCTATGGGGAGGTGCATCTGCAGTCCGCGCTGGCCTACCGCGCCCTCGCGGCAGGCGCGGGTCCGACGGAGGCCAAGAAGATCGTGCGGGCCGTCCACCAGCTCCCCACTGCGCAGGTGCTTGCCCTTCTCGACGCGGCGCACGCCCGGCTCGACACAGAGCGCACGGAACTGAGTCAGGCCAGGGAGGCCGCCCGGGCAATCGCCGGCGAGCCGATCGGGGACGTCAGTGCATCGGACTCGATGGGCGTTTCCGAACTCGCCACCGCTCTCGGCGTGCGCCCGTCGACGTTGCGGCACTGGGACGCGGAGGACCTCGTCGTCCCGGACCGCGACCCCGTGCGAGGAACCCGCCGATACACACCGACTCAGGTGCGCAATGCGCGGATCGTCCACCAACTGCGCAAAGCCGGCTACCGCATCGCACCCCTTCGGGCCCTCATACCGGAGCTGGGGCGCGCCCGCCGACTGGAGGAGGTCGCCTCCGCGCTGGCTGCCAGGGACGCCGGCCTCACGGCTCGCTCCAGAGCCCTGCTCGACGGTGCCGCCGCCCTCAGCGCTCTGCTCTCCCTACGTGGCCAGGCGACCTGATCCCGCTTGCTTCATCCCCTTGCTTCATCCGCTTGCTTCACCCGACGCGCTACGCGACCTCGGCGAGGATCCGCTCCACTGCGGGGGAGCGGGGCCGGAAGACGTCGAGGAGGCCGATGGTGCGCAGGACGGGGGCGAGTTCCCGCAGCTGAGTAACGACGGTTGCGTGCTCGGGAGTTCCCTCGGTGAGGTCGTCCAGTCGTAGGGCGTTGGCGACGAATGCAGCCACCGAACCCTTGCGGACGGTCAGCCCGTTGATCGCGGTCGAGTCGACCCCCTCGGGCAGGACGTCTTCGGGGCGTACGACGGGCGGGTGCGGGTGCGGGTCCTGGTGCGGGGGCTGGTGCTGCTGCGAAGACGAATGCGACATGACCGGTCCTTTGCGTGTCGAATGCACGTGCTTTCTGCACGCATTCGACGGTAGCAGGACTCCGTGCTTTTTGCACGTATCATCGAGGCGTGAGTGAAACGACGCATGACAGCGCGTCCGCCGCCCGCGTGGCAGCAGCCATCGGGGCGCTGACCCTGCGGGCCACCCGCGCCGGGCTCTACGGCCGGTTGACCTCGGGAGTGGAGGGCGTGGACGCCACGACCTACCCGGTGTTGTCCGGGCTCGCTCGGGTGGGCCCCGTCACCGCCACCAAGCTCGCCGAGGTGATCGGGATGGACCGCACCGTCACCACCCGCTATGCGACCAGGTTGCAGGAGGCCGGGCTGATCGCCCGTCGCCCCGACCCGGCTGACGCCCGTGCCACCAGGCTGGCCCTCACCGATGAGGGCGAGCGGGCGGTCACGGCGCTGCGCGGGGCGATGGAATCCTTCCTGGCCGAGGAGATGGCGACGTGGCCGCCGGGTGAGGCCGCCGCCTTCGCCATGCGCCTGGAGCGTCTGACGGAGGCGCTCGCTCAGGGTGGGGCGGACCGTTCGCGCTGATGCGGGTCACGGGCTTCACGGGGTGCGCCGGAGCACGGGCCACCGAGCGTGGCCTTCGCTGTCAGACCCGGGCGATAGCGTGCACGCCACGCACGTCAACCACTCGACTCCGTTCCGTACCGGGAATGACATGACCGACGCCTACTCGTCCAATGCCTACTCGCCCATTCCCGAACTGAACTTGCTCAAGGAGTTCTCCGACGGCCCTGGAGAGGGCTACTTCTCGGACGGGTTCGAGTTCCACGAGTACGACCGACCCGACGCCGGTCTGGTGGAGTGGCTGTGCCTGGAGGGGCGGGAAGAGGAGGTCCGAGGCCGACTCGACCGGCTCACCCCGTTCGCCCAGGCCACTGGCTCGGGCTCGTTCTACGCCCTGTGGCACTGCGACGACCGCACCGACCTCGCCACCCTTCCCGTCATCCGCTTCGGCGACGAGGGCGATCTCGACATCATCGCGGGACTGCGAAATCTGCTCCGGCTGCTCGCGATCGACGACGAGTGGTTCACCCCTTGGGAGGAGGAGCGCGAGGCGGACCCCGACGAGGAGCACTCCCCTGGCCACGAGGCGTACTTGGCCTGGCTGAAGGAGACGTTCGGCCTGACCCCTCCCACCGATGCGGAAGCCGACGAGATCCTGGGGTCGGGCGGCAGGGAGCACGGAGCCCGGTTCATCGACTGGCTGGAGGAGTTCGGATCCGAGGAGATCGACTTCGACTCGTGGCGCAAGGAATTCGCCGGCTCCTGAACGTGACGGCGCCATGGATCGGGCAAGTTGGCGAGATTCTGTCGTTGATCCGCAACGCCGTCGGGCGGGGTGCAACGAGCGGGGCGGCCGGCTCATCTGGGTAGTCCGGACATCACGGCGCCGCACACCGCGCAGGCCACCGCACACGTTAAGGCCGCGCACAGCGGCGTCCTGCAGTACCGCGCGGTCCTGTACGGCCTGACCGGCCCGAAAGATGGCCATCCCGTACGCGAGAGGACCTCTGACCTGGCGACGGTGGACGTCCGCTGAGCCCCACCGCGCGGCCGCGGACAGTCGGAACAAGGCCGCGGACGGCCAGCCACAGGCCGCGGATGGTCAGCACAACCGCTGCCCGCGGCCGCGCGGTTCAGGACGGATACGGATACCTGATCCGGCTCGGGCGGATGTAGTCAGCGAAGAGCCCGCCGTATTAAGGCGGCCAACCATGGAAACTTCCCCTCAGCCCTCCGCCCAGGCTTATGCCTCCGGTGACCCGGGACAGGTGGGCGTCGGACCAGTTGGCGATGGCATCGAAGACGGCATGGTAGGTGCGCTTTGTCGTCGAGAGAGGGACAGTGTGCGCCGCTGTCGGTCAATCGCGGTGACGACAACCGTGACCTCGTCGCCGGCCTGGACGACATCCGACGGGGCCTCCAGGGGTGTTGATGTGAGTTCCCGTAGAGGGATCAGCCCCTCGATGCCGTCGGCAACCTGAACAAAGACGCCGAACGGGACCAACTTGCTGACCGATCCCTGTAGTTGCTGTCCCACTGCGATGCGGTCGGCGAACGCCTGGAAGGGATCCGGCTGTGTCGCTCGCAAAGACAGTCTGGCCTCCATGTTCCATGTGTCGAACTGGAGGAACTCACCTGAAACGCGCTGCCCGACCTTCACGACCTGCGAAGCTGCTTCGAAGCGCGACCAGGACAGCTCGGCGAACGAGACGAACCCGACGCCGGGGAAGACCGGATGGTCAGGGCCGTCGTCCAGCGCCACGAACACGCCGAACCCTTCGACCGCTGTGACAGTGCCGGAAAGGAGGTCGCCATGGTGCAGAGATTCCAGGAAGGCCCACAGTTCCGGGTGCTCAAGCTCTGGGTTCTCAGACCGTTCGCCCATGGCGCCCACCCTAGAGGGGCTCCGTTACGCAATACGTAGGCTCGCGGCATGCACTCGCATCTGCGTTTCGAGAATCCTCCTGCCCTGTCTCACGACGTGGTCGTCGAGGTGCTGGAGCGGGCCCTCAAGGACACGGTGCATGAGTTCGAGGCAGCGACCGTCTTGGTCGGGAGTGCGTTGAACGACGACGATCGGGAATTCGTCGAGCACTGGTGCGTGCAGGTCGGGACCCGGGCCGTCGACGGCTTCGACGACATCCGGAGCTTCCTGCACCTCTGGTGAACTTGGCCGTCACCACCTCGTCGAGGAGCAGTTCTCGCCCGCATCCCCGGCGTCGACACCACGGTCGCCGCCACATGGCAGCGAGCCACCGCCGGAGGCCGGGCGGCAGGGTGGGGAGAGTGGGACAAGATCTGCGGGAGCAAAGCCTGCGGTATCAGGGGAGGTTGGTAGGGGAGAGGGAGCTGAGGGTACGGGTGCGGAAGTGGTCGGCCGTCCTTTGGTGATCACTCACCGGGCGGGTACCGCGGACTTCCCGGAGAACACCGTGCGGGCCATCGATGGCGCGTTGGCGCACAAGGTCGACATGATGTGGCTCAGCGTGCAGGCGAGCCGTGACGGCGTCCCCGTCCTGTACCGGCCCGCGGCCGCGTTCGAGCTGCGCCGCGACGTAACGGTGAGCGAGAAGTTCACCCTCGGCGAGGGGCGAAGCCCCGTCAAGCAGGCACTGATGTGGGACCAGGCCGCCGCGTCCTGTTTCCACACCCACGCCGCGGTCAGGATTGTTCTGATCGGCATCGAGACCCAAGAACGACTACACCACCGCCAGGAGCCTGGACGCCTACGCCGTCCTGGCGGACTCCCCGGAGCGCATGATGAAGATCAAGAACGAGACGCCAGTACCGCCTGCCCGGTAGGACCGCATACCCGCTCCGCGAAGACGACGAGCGGCTGCAAAGCGTCGCCGGCGGGTCCGCATGCCGGCCTCTGCCCGTAGTCGTAGAGCCGTAGAGCATCACGGCGAGGTGTTCGGGTGTCATGCGTCGGCCTGTCCCGTGGGGCCCGTTTCGGCAGTGCGACGGGTCCAGAGGGTGAGGTCGCTGCTGGTGGCGACCGCCAGGGTGCGTCCGGACGGTGAGAAGCCGGCAGTCCGCAGTCCTGAGTAGTTGGAGTCGAAGATGTGCCACCAGCGCTCGCCGTGTGGTCCGCTGTGGGGCATTCCTCCGTCTGTGGAGAGCAGGACCCGGTGGTGTGGCCATTCGGGGCTGACGACTTCCAGGCTCCAGCCGTCGCATGTGGTGGTGTGGAGGCCGCCTCCGAAGAGTCCGGCGATGCGCACACGGGTCCCGGCGATCGGTCCGAGTCCGGGGCACGAGAGGTCAGGGACTGCGTCCGGGGTGCTGTCGTCGGGATCAGGGTCGCGGTCCCTGGCTATCTTCTCTCCGGTAAGGGTGTCGAAGAGCCCGTGCCCGTCGACCGAGACCACCATGACCAGGTCGTGGCCGGTGCCGGGGGCGACGGCGAAGCCGATGCCGAGCAAGCCGCCTATGGGGTTTCGCCTGCTCAGGACCGGGCGCCAGGGAGCAGGCGGAGGAGTCTCGGGGACGGAGAGGAACCGTTCACGCAATCGCTGCTGGTACTCCGAGATCAAGGTGCTCCCTCACGTTCAGGCAGTCAGGCCGTCAGGCAGGCACGGCCGTCGGCCGGCTCAGGGGCGGTTCCGGGCTTCGGGCCGGACAGATCCGCTCGGACGTCTTCTGTCTCTCTTACTCGGGCCAGCCGTGTGACAGCGCCGCCTCAGCCAGCCTGGCGGGCGAAGTCCTGCGGCGCGGCGTCCAGAACGGTGTCGAGGAGAGCGCGGGACGTACTCAGCGCCTCGATCTCGTGGGTCATGCGCTCCCGTTCGCCCCTCAGTTGCCCGACGAGGTCGGGGCAGGCGGGTGCGAGACGGCCGCCGCCGTCGCGGATGCAGGGGAGGACCTGGGCGATGACGGCGGTCGACAGTCCGGCCATCAGCAGACAGCGGATGCGTCGCACGGTCTCCAGGTCTGCCTCGCTGTACTCGCGGTAGCCGCTGGAAAGGCGCCGGGGAGCGAGCAGGCCCTGCTTCTCGTAGTAGCGCAAGGAGCGTTCGTGCACGCCGGCACGCTGGGCCATCTCCTTGATCCGCACCGGAACTGACCCTCCCCGCTCAACGACTTGACTCTGACACCAATGTCAGAGTTTAGCGTCCTGCACATGGCTTCTGAACAGGCATTTCTCCAGGCACACCGCTACCAGCTCGATGTCGACGTACGGGGCGACGGACCCGCGCTGCTCCTCGCGCACGGTGCCGGCGGCGGTATCGAGGGCAACTTCGGTCTCGTTCTCGACGATCTGGGGCGGGACCACACGACGATCGGCCCGTCCTATCCGGGCGTGGGCCGTACGCGCCTCCCGGACACGCCGCTCGACCTCGACGCGCTCGCCGACGCCGTCGTGGCCTCCGCCGTCGACCGCGGGCACGAGCGGTTTGCCGTGATCGGCGAATCGCTGGGCAGCGCAGTGGCGGTCCGCGCAGCGACCCGGCGCCCCGAACGCGTCACTGCCCTCGTGCTCACCGCCGGATTCGCGGCCCCCGACCCCGTGCTCGGGGGTGCGGCGCACCTCCTCGCCGCCCTCGGGAAGGCGGGCGAGTGGCGGGCTGTGGCCCGGCTCGCGCTGCTGTCCTGCCTCTCGGAGCGCCAGCTCACCGCGATGTCCCCAGAGGACGTCGAGGCAGCGGTCGACGGCGCGCTGGCCGCGATACCCGCCGGGATGCTGGCCCACTTCGAGCTGATCACGCGCCTGGACGTCCGCGACGACCTCGGTCACGTACGCGTACCCACCTTGGTGGCGGTGCCGACCGGCGACCGGCTGGTGCTACCCGACAGCCAGCGTCGACTCGCTGCGGGCATTCCCGGAGCGACGACGGTCGAGATCCCCGGTGGCGGGCACATCCTGGACGAGGCGGACCGGGCGGTGTGGCTGGGGCACGTACGGCGGTTCCTCGCCGAGACGGGCGTGTGACACCCGGCCGCCGGTATCGACGTCTTCACGCCCGCCACATTTGTCGTCGTCACAACCGAGTCGCTGCCGGTCGGGTGCGGGTGCGGGTGCGGAGGCGGGCCGGTGGCAGGGCGGCGCGCTGCCCGTGGACCAGCTCGGCGCGCTCCTTACAGACCGGATCCAGTCGTCCGGTGGTCACCAGATGTCCGGGGTCGGAATCGCCCGGCTGAAGTCGCCGACCCGCAGCGCATCGGTGGGTATCGACCAGTGCATCCAGCCGCCGTCGCCGCCGAGGTACCACTCGCCCTGTCCGGACAGCTGGAGCAGGTGGTGGTAGGTGGTCGGGTCTTCGCCCCACGGCACCATCGGCGAACTCCCCGTGGGGAACTTCGGCCATCCAAACGCTATGTCCTCGGAATCGAGCGCACCCGGCCGCTCTGCCCCGTCGGCGAGCAACTCCTCCACATGCTGACCGGGCATGGCCCTGGCCATGTGGTCGACCTCGGGCCCCAGGTCCAGGGTGCGCCAGGCCGGATCCCAGGTGTCGGGGAAGTCGAACCCGGGCGTGGCTGCCCAGGGGACCGGATCGAAGACGCTCGACCGAGCAGGTGGGTCCGTCTCGACGGCGTGTGCGGAACGGGCTGCGATCACCTTCCCACTTGCGGGGCGAAGGGGTCGTACTTGAGCGCCAGCTCGTAGGAGTCGGGATCGCACTGCTCGGAGTCGGTGTCCAGGGAGAAGAAGTTGAGCAGGCCCGTCCCCGCCGGGAGGACGTCGTCGAGCCAGGGGGCCAAGGCGTCGATGTCGAGGATAGCGATCAGGCTCAGCGGAAAGCCGTCGCAGGTCGGCCAGGGCGTGCCCGGTTCGAGCATCGCCCGGCCGCCGAACCGGCTGTGGCCGGCGGCGTCGCCGGGACCGGCCTCTGCGAGTGCGAAACCGGGGCGGGCGAGGCGGACCAAGCCGGCGGCCAGGTCCGTGCCAAGTCGATCGGCACAGAAGTCACGGAGGGCGGAGCGGGCGGTCTCTGGATCCATACGGGCAGTTAAACACCCGCCTCTGACAGTCGGGTCGGGCCACACTGTTGCCACAGGTTCCACGCCAGTTCGGCCGTGCGGGCCTCGGCTTCGGCCAGGCGGGCGGCGATCCACGGCCGTAGGTCCGCCTCCAGCTCGCCGACCTCCTCAGCGGCAGCCCCAGGTGCTTGCCCGCGCCGGTCCTCGGCGGCGCTTGGCGGTACCGCCTGCGGCTGGGACTGGCGCCCCGCCAGTCGGACCGGCGGGGCTTTCCAGCCGTCAGTTCATCAGCATGAGCCGTGTGTTCGGCACCAGCTTCCGGTTCACGCTGGTGCTCTGCACAAATATCGTGAAGTCGTCGTTGTGGTCCGGCTTGACGCGAACTTCCATGTCCGGCAGGCCGAGCAGGGCTCGGGCCTCCGGCCCCGTGTACACCCGGTCCGTCTTCTTCTCCAGGACCGCGATCTGCTTCTGCGCCTGTATCTTCTCCGACTTGCTCAATTGATAGAACGCACAACCGTTACGGAAGGTGTGCCCGCATTCGATGACCCATTCCCGGATCTTCGCTTCGCGGGCCACCGGGATCAGCTGGTACTCGGACGGATTCACCGGCGTGAGACCGGCCGCCTTTATGGTGTCCTTGTTGACAGCCTCGGCACCCGTAGAGAACACCGCCCGGGATCCCCGAATGCCCTGGGAACGGCCCACCATGAATTTCTCGGTCGCCTGCTGGATGACCTGCCCGGCCTCCTCCAGACCCTGAGTGCTCGTGGCGTCCCAGATGGCGATGTTGTCCTTCGGGAAACCGCACTGCATGGCCTCGCGCTTGCCCATCTGGTCCGGCACAAGAACGGCCAGTGTCCAGTTGTCCTGCTGCGTCTCGATCATCTCGGCCACGGCCCGCACCAGTTCACGCGGATCCCTGGCAGGGGCATCGGGGCAGCGATGGCTCGCGTTCTCCTGTCCGTCAGTCAGCACGAACGTCAGGAAGCTGTGGTCGCCGTAGAGTTGAGCCGTCTGTGCCAGCTCCCGCTGCGACTTCAGCGTGGCCGCCAGCAACGCCGTCATTCCACCGACTTGGTACAGCTGCTTCAGGGACGGCATTCGCAGCACGTCCTTGTCGTAGATGACGCACTCCACCTTGTTCGCGAAGACGTACACCGTCACGCGGGTTTCCTGGTCCAGCTCCTCCGATCGGCGGGCCAGATAGGCAATCTGCTGGTCGGCGACTTCGACGACCTTGCGGCTCAGCTGCGACATGGACGAACTGGCATCCAGCACAAGAGCAACGTGATTGATGTAGTTCTGGGTCCCGGACATAACTGCTCCCCCTTGTTCCGACTCGATGCATCGATCCTCCCACCCACCACTGACAATCGATCTTGAAGCGCAGGTCGGAGGCGGACCCGGCACCCCGATGTCCGCTCGTCCGGCTACAGCAAGGTCCGCGTCCCCACCGGCATCGGCCGCGACCACCGCTGGGACCGCCACCGGGATCGCCACCAGGACCGACGCGCGCGTTCAGTGGTCCAGCGGAGCTCGGCGCCGCCCGAGCCAGCGAGGCAGGTGCACTGGCTCCGGGCGGCCGGCGGGTGGTGAGGAATGATCCGTGAGGTGGTGTTGGGGATGTGCCGCAACATCCACCGCAGCCTGGTGCCGGGTGGAGAGTTCTTCGTGCTCGCCCAGAAGCCCGACTACCGGTTCGACTGTCCGTCCCTGGACAAGTACGGGTTCCGCTGCGAGCCGACCGGCGAGGAAATCGAGACGGGCCCGCGGGCGCGGGTCACGGCTCTTCTCGACCCGCAGCCGATCAGCATCGTCACCACGGCCCCGCGCCGCGAGGTCTACGAGGAGTGTCTGCGGGCGACCGGGTTCAGTGTGGTGGAGTGGGTACCGCTGCAGGTGTCCGAAGCCGGCATCCGTGAGTTCGGCGAGGACTTCTGGGCGGACCTCCGCGCGAACCCGCCGCTGGGGATGCTGCGTTGCCGCGCCTGACCGGCGAGCTGGCTTGACCTTGAGTACGGTTTCGTCGGCAGTGAGAGCCCAGAGCCCAGAGCCCAGAGCCCAGAGCCCCGGCCCGTTCCAGCGCGGTGGCGCCGGAAGACGCCAAGACGCCAGGACGCCAAGATGCCAAGACGCCAAGATGCCAAGACGCCCGGCTTGCGGACCATGGCGGCCTCCAGGTAGCGGCCCAGCTCCAGGCAGCAGCCGATCTTCACGATCAGCCGCTTGTGCCGGGCCGCTTCGCTTCCACCTTCTTGTCGCAGACCAACCAGGTGGGAGGCCTCCGGCAGCACCCAGTCCGCCTGTGCGGTAGTCAGGCGTAGGGGTTGCAGACGAGGTAGCCGTCGACGCGGCTGAGCCGGTCCGACTCGGGGTCGGGCGGGAGCGCGTGGCCGAGGTTGTCGGCCCGGACCTCGCTGATCCACTGGTCGTGCTGGTACTCGTGGTTGATGAGTGCGGTCAACAGGTGGGTCGCGACGATGGACAGCTGGGTGGGGGCGCCGACACGTCCGGCGGCGATGTCGCCGATGCGGACGTGGACCCGCTCGGCGACAGTGTCGCGGAACGCGGTGAGCCGCTCGACCGTGGGAAGCGCGCCGCGGAACTTCTCCGGATTCGCGGAATCCATCACCGCGTCCAGTTCCGGGTCGGGGCTGGGCTCGGCCGCGGTGAGGTTGCGGATCATGAAATGGGCGACATGGGCCTGGTGGCCGAGGTGCCAGCCGATTGCGCTGAAGTCCTCATGTGGGCGCCAGATGACTTCATCTGGGGTGAGGTCCTTCCACAGGTCGTCGGTGTAGGCGCGGGCGCGGTCGTACTCGCGTAGCAGCGTTTGGAGGTCGTGCATGACTTCACCTTTCGGTGTGGGGAAGGGAGGGGGAGGGGCGGGCGCGGGGCTTCTGGCCCGATCAGGTGCGGGCAGTCTCCTCCGCCAGGTGGGGCACAAAGCGATCAGGACACCCGGCAGAGTGAGTCCGACGATGGTGACCACGGCGGGCTGAAGGCGGGGCGGGCTGAAGGCGGGGCGGGAGCCGCGCGTGCTCGGAGTCGTCGGCTTCCACACCCGAGGCCGCGACTCGCTCTGCCGTACCCACCCGCAGCGTGATCTCAAGCTAGCCATGGCCATGCCTCATTCGACCGACAGAAAGTGACCGGAGCGGTAGTACCGCAACGTGCTGCCAAGTTAGGCATCTCATACGGGGCCGGGTAGGGGATCTTGCCGAATCAGAGCCAGGGCACAAGGATCGCGTAGTGCCGGCGGGCAGCCGCGGAGGTTCGGCACCGCCCGCCGTGCGTTTTGGCTACGGTGCCTTCGACGGCCGCGGGGGAGGGGCGCCGCGGCCGAAACAGGGGAGACGCATGCTGAGCGAGACGGACATCCTGCAAGCGGTGCGACAGCACATCGCCGAGCGCGGGGAAGCGCCCAAGGTGGGCCTGCCGGCTTCCGTCGAGGTCACCTGGCACTCGCTCCTGGAAGGAAAGATCGTGCGGTCCATAGAGACCCGCACCGAGGACAAGCGGCTTCACCGCGGCCGTATCGATCTCTCGGGCCGCCCGCGATACGACAGGCTGGATCGCCACCCCCTTGCCCCACCGCAGGACCCTGCCGTCGCAACGACACTGCAGCTGGTGCAACGTGGCTCGGTCAAAGACGAATCCTGCCCGTGCGGCAACGGGAAAGTGACCTGCTCGCGCTGCCAGGGGCGAGGGGACCTGCCCTGCGCAGCGACCACCACCTGCGGCGAATGCCGCGGCATCGACGCGTGCTTACGCTGCGACGGCACAGGCCGCCGAACCCAGAAGGCAACCGAAGAAACCCGGCAGGCAGCAGACGAGCGCGTCACCTGCAAGAAGTGTGGGGCGTTCGAGGCCGCATGCTCCACATGCCGAGGCCGCGGACATGTCACCTGCTCGACCTGCCGAGGCAGGGGCACCCGAGAGTGTCCCGACTGCGACGGCGCAGGAACCGAGTCCCACAAGCGATGCGCGGGCACCGGCCACACCGTGACGTGGACTGAAGGCATTATCAGCCGGCAGCCACGGACCGAGGAGATCAAGTGGCCCGAGTCGGGCCTGCCGTACATGGCGCGTCAGCACGCACGTGAGTACGGCAACTGGCACAAGACGTTCCTCACCCACAACGACTCCGTCCCCGACGACCTCGAGGGCGAGTTCAAAGCTCTCCTCAAGCCTCGCCTCAAGCCGCATGACGGTGAGATCGCACGAGAGGCCGACCTGCGGTACCTGCCGCTGGCCCGGGTGGTCGTGCCCGAGCATCGGCACCGGATCTACTACGTCTACCCCGGCAAGTCCACGCCGCAGGTCGTCATCCTGCCCTCGCCACAAAGGACGTGGCAGATCGTCGGGGCAGTCCTGGGAGTCTTGGCGGTGCTCTACCTACTGTCGCGATTGCTGTCGTAGATTCGGCTGCGCTCCCGAAGCGGATTCGCCGAGCAGTGGTGAGGTCACTCGTCAATGGTGTGCGTTCCCCTCGAAGAGCGAAGCCAGCCGCGGCCATCTCCTGGGGACCTGTCTGTTCCTACTGCGATGTGGGAACCCCGAACCCGCCCTCACCGTCCGGATCTGCACGTGGTGATGTGCTGTGCAATGTGCACCATTACCTGTACGCGATGCTGAGCTGCACTGTTAAAGGGGAGTCGAACCCCCGCGTTGCTCTTCACGCGCCAGGAGTGGGCTGGAAAACCGCCGGCCCTCGGTGTGTGCACGCCTCCGAAACAGCTACCTGCTCCACATCGTCCTCGTCTGCCGGGACGGCTCAGTCCAGCAGATCGACCTCCCAGTTCGTCCGCTGGATCCGCACGTCGATCTCACGGATCTCCCGTGCGAGGTCGTCTGCCTGACCGCGCAGTTCCGCGACCGAGAGGGCGGAGAGCATCATCAGCTCGGACCGAAGTTGGCGCCCGTATCCCCGCTCGCCCGTACCCGCTGCCGCATCCGCCGCCGCGGTGATAACCGAGTGACGCGTCCGCAGCACATCCCGGCGTGCGAGTGCGTCGGTGAGTGTGCCGTCCGGGCCCATCTCCACAACGGCATTCGTGCGGTTGATCCGTCGGATCAGCGTTTCAAGGGTGTCCATCACCTCGCCGGCTTCGGCCAGCAACTGGGATGCATCTTCGGCGGGCGTCTCGCCTTCCTGGTACCGCGCACTACCGACGATGCGCGCTCGCAGCTGCTCTACACGCCGCGTCGCCTCCGCACGTTCTGCCAGCGCCTCAGCAAGCTTCACTGTCTCCACCTCCCGTCCTTCATGAGTTCGCACGAGTATACGGACGCATACGGGCTCAAACGCACCTGGTTTTCGATCCGCTGAAGCCTGGGCCCGGCACGGGAACCCACGAGTTCGGATGGGTCGTCGAGCTGGAAAGGATGCGACCACCTGCGACCACCTACGGCCACTGGTCGGCCTTGTCGACAGATACGGCCCAGACGCCGCCCCCGCAGCCGTCAGCCAACTCACCCAACTCACCCAACTCACCGAAGAAGATTCGCTTTCGCTTTCGCTTGAGGCATGTTGATGCCAGGTGGGGAGAGGTGCTTGCAGAGCCGTGGGTGGGTGGGGCTCTGACGGATGGTCGACGGCTACTCGACTGTCTCGGTGCGAAGCAGGTCGATCTCAGCTTGCGCGTTCAGTCGACGCTTTACTTCCGAGGTGGCGTAACTGACGAAGATGAGTGTCGGATACTGGGGGAATTCTGGGACGGAGAGGATTCCTTCGTCGTCCGCAAAGTTCGACTCGATCGTGATCTCAAATAGATCGGAACCCCGATGCGAGAAGTACTCTCCTCCTTTGAAGGAGCTTTCGCGCGATGTAAATTCTACCTCCAGGGTATGGGAGATAAGCCTTTCTGCTTCGCAGAGATTTTTCTCGCGAAGGCCGTACACGTTGAAGTGGATCGACATTCAGTGGCTGCTCTCTGCTGTTGCCGTGGAAGGCTTGCCCGCCCCGAAGGTGTACGAGATTTCTAGCCACTGCTCTCCAGTGCCCAGATTCTCTCCAGCTTTACCAGATGGAGTCCGACATTTCGTGTACCGAGTTCACTCGTTCGTCGACCTCGACTCACTCTGGCGCGAGAAACGTGCAGTACATCGTCGAACCGAGTAGATCCAATACGGACAGTGTCCATCGCTGGAATCTCTCCAGGCTTTTCTCTGTGCTCATCGGATCCTTCTTCCTTCCATCCCTTCTTGCCCGATGACGTGTCCGCCTTGCAGCGTTCCCCTATTCGCATCCTGGACGCCTCTCCCCCCGAGCCCAGAAGGACTCGACCCCGTGCCACGGTGACGGTCCGCCCTGGGTCCGGATGAGGTTTTCCTGCAAGGGGTCGAGGGAGCGACGGGCCGCGTTGACGAACCTCACGTGCGCCTCGCACAGCCCGGTGTGAATCGGCCGGAGCTCTTCCAGATCCGTCGGTTGACGGCCATGGAACAGGATGGTGAACTCCTCGATGACGTCACAGATCTGATTGACCGCCGTCATCGCATCCTGGCTTGCCACCAGGGATATCGACTGCAGAGAGGCGTTGAACGGCTCCCAGTCGACGGCGGGCACACGTCTGTCGACGAACGCCTCGCGGAGCTCCATCTCCACAGCGCCGAAGGCCTGGAGGAACTTCTCGTACGCGGCCGTCCGTGACTCCTGGAGCCACTGGCGGTTCTGGCCGCGCCGTCCCACGACACCGCCCGCGACGACTCCCACGAGGGTGGCGGCGATGCCTCCCACGGTAGATATCAAAAGTCCCCATGGGACAGCCACCGTATGTCTCCCTCCGGCCTTCTCGGCTCAGACTCGATAACTCGGTAATGACAACCAGCAAGATCGCGGATCGGAGCGGGCTCAACTCGGCCAGTCCCTCCGGCGTCGGTCGCTCGAACCACCTGACGGCGTCCGCGAGTCGTTCCTCCGTGATGCGGAATGCCCCCGGCGGCAGAGCCGCATTGCGTTCGGAAAGCCGCCGTTGGAGCTCGCGCCGACCACTCCTGCTCCCGGCGCCTGGCCGGGGTGGTCTTGCCGGCCCCAGGGAGCCCGCAGGCGAGGAGGAGCGTCGACACGGCTGCGACGAGGAGCTGTTCAGCTGTTCTACGCCGGTCCTTGCTCTGTGTCTGTGGTGGTGCGTGCGATCAGTCGTTCATAGCGCTGTCTGGCGGCTTGAGGGGTGCCGAGCCCGAGGCTGAATGCGATCTCTGGCCAGGTCATGCCGCGGCCCCGCGCCATCTGGAGGAGTCCGGCTTCCAGCTCGTCCATCTCGCCGCGAGCCAGTGGCACGAGGCTCAACGCGGCGGTGATATCGGTGTGGTCCACCTTTGGCTCGCCGTCCTCGAGCCGCGCGGCTCCGCTGAGCAGGAACGACACGAGCCTGATGGCCTCGTGCGGCCCGAGAGCGGACGGGTGTATCTGTCGGCGGCGTTGCTCGTCGGTGGCCGCGTGTCGCTCGGAGATGCGGAACAGGGACGCGTATACGCGGTGTGCACGCGCCTGGTCCGGATGTGGGGGTGTGAAGGGGTCGGCGGGCTGGTCGGGAGTTGATGCCATGCACCCAGGATGAGGTGGCTCACTAATTGTTGTCAACGAATAATTGTGAACAGAATGTTTGCTCGCTCGCCAAGGCCCGTGCGAACGTCGACAGTTCGCCGCTGCCTTGGAGGTAGTCGCCGCCAACGGCCCGCCCGTTCGGTGGAGGACCGCACGACGGGGGAGCTTGCCTGAGGCCCCGCCTCGCCCGTCGCCCGTCTCACCGCCCAGTGCCTGGGCATTGCCTGATGGGTCGTCAGTGGCGGGCCTTGAGTGCCGCCCATGTCGCGCCGACCGGCACCCGCGTCTTCGTGGGCGCGAGGGAGCGCCTAATGCGGAGGTGCGGGGTCCACGGGCGGCCGGACGTGGGCGCTGCGTGCTCTCGGTCGCGCGGTGCGTGCGGCGAGGGCCTTCAGTAAGTGCTGTCGCCGGCGGCCGCCCCGCGCTCCAGGCCGGTGTGGTTGTCGCGGGAGAGGGGGGTGCGCCAGTCCGGCGAGCGGCCGAGTGCCGCCAAGATCTTCGCCAGTGTGCTGGTGTCGTCGTCCGCGGCCAGTCCCGGCCGAAAGGCGCTGCCTGGGGCGAGCCGGGAGTCGTCGTCCGGGACGGCGAGGGCTATCGGCAGTGCGGCCTGGAGGAGTTCGGAGCCGGGTGCGTACGTGATGCCCAGGGTGCGGGCGACGTCCCAGCTGTGCACCACG
This sequence comes from Streptomyces sp. NPDC033270, assembly GCF_055576575.1. NCBI lineage: Bacteria > Bacillati > Actinomycetota > Actinomycetes > Kitasatosporales > Streptomycetaceae > Streptomyces > Streptomyces sp. NPDC033270. The sequence continues at coordinate 39,355 of NZ_JBVIRA010000032.1, read as the reverse complement.
TAGTCGATGAGGTGGAAGCCGATCGCGCGGGCGGCGGGGAAGGTCTGGACGAGGGGGAATTCGGGGAGCGCGAACTCGCGGTCGGGGCTCTCCAGGGTCGTGAACGCGGCGATGACATGCTCGGCTGCCTCGACGTATTCCGTGACCGGATCCTCGCCGAGCGGCCGGACCGACCAGTGCGAAAGGTCCTGCCCGTGTCCGAGCGCCGCCGCCGCGAACCCGTGGTGCTGGGCCGTCATATGGGCGAGCGGATCCGACAGGGTCCAGGCCGAGCAGGGCGTTGGCTTGCGGAGATCGTCGGGGGTCATCCGGCGTACCAGGTTCACGCTGTCCCGTACCGCCTGGGCATTGAGGCGCCTCAGGCGTGCGAAGTCCGCGTGCGGCGCGGACACGCTTTCATGATTCATATGCATGCGCTTACGATCTGCGTGAGCACATGAATTGTCAACGGGTATTTTCTTGACCATGGCCGAGAGCGCAGCCGACAGCGGCACCACATCCAAGGGGCGGCCGACCCGTCCCGATCTGGCGGCGATGATCGTGCCCCTGGGCCGTGCGCTCATGGCAGCCGAGCAGCCGATCCTCGACGCGCACGGTCTGACGATGTGGGCGTACTCGGTACTGCTGCACCTCGACGAGTCGCCGATCCGTACGCAAGCGGCGCTGGCCGAGGCCATCCGGGCGGACAAGACCCGGATCATCCCCGTCCTCGACGACCTGGAGGCCCGGGAGCTGATCCGCCGTCAGCCGGATCCCAAGGACCGGCGGGTTCGTCTGCTGTCGCTCACCGCTGCGGGCAGGCGGCTGCGGGATGCGGTACAAGCCGCGATCCAGCAAGGCGAGGAGCAACTGCTCACCCAGCTGCCGGCCGCCGACCGAGCCGGCTTCCTGAAGGCGCTGCAGACACTGTCCGAGCTGCCGGAACTGACGTCGCGGAAGACGGGGCGGGGCACGTCGCCATCCTCTCCCTGACCCGACCCCTGACCCGACTCCTGCCCCGTCTCCCGACCAGAGAGACCGGCCCTGACGACCTCGTGGGCCGTCCGCCGGGAGCAGGAGCAGTCGAGGACGTCGGGGCTCAGGCGACAGTTGTCGGTCAGCCGAGGTAGTTCGCCCGCCCTTCGTCGTCGAGCTCGAAGGGGCCGTCGGGGAGGATGCAGAACTCGTTGCCCTCGGGGTCGGCCATCACCAGGAACCCGCCGTCGGCGTACTGCTCCAGCCGGTGCCCGCCGAGCGCCTCGACCCGCTGCTGCTCGGTGGCCGGGTCGGGAGAGGTGATGTCGAAGTGCATGCGGTTCTTGCCGGACTTGGGTTCGGCGGTCTGCTGGAACCCCAGACCCAGGCCGTTCTCGCGCCGCAGCCATACGTACGGTCCCGTGCGGCCCACGACCGGCCGGCCGAGCAGCTCGGACCAGAACGCGGCAAGCCGCGCAGGGTCCGTGGCATCGACGATGAGGGCATTGATCCGCATAGGTGAGTCCGCCATGCCCCGATCCTCTCAGGCGGGCAGGGCCGCGCACGGCGCCACGACCTGTGCCGTCGCCGTGGTGACTGAGCGCGGCACCTCGCCCGCTGGGTCAGGTACGGCGCTCACCTCATGTACCGCTGGAGAGGGTGGTCGGGCTCGGGCTCGGGTTCGGGCCGGGTGCCTTCAGCTCGGGCTGCCGGCGGTACGGCCGAGTACGGTGCGGAACCGTTGATCGAATGGCAGTGCGGCGCACTGATGGTTCGGCCGAGGGGGCACGTCCGGCGAGTCCTCACCTCCTGGTGCCGCCTCGACGAGAATCTCCTGCCGGTACTGGTTGCCTCATGGGGATGAGCGGACACATGGCGGAGTCGTTGTCGTTAAAGCGGTCGTTTCCCGATGTCTGGATGCTGGTGCGTGCCCATCCGGCTGAGCCGGTGGGGGCGACACGTGCTCTGGCCGATGCGCTGATCGCGGCGTACGGCTCGCGCTTCGCCGTCTGGCACACGGACGAGCTCCTCCTCGGCGTCCGTGACGGGCGGCTGAGCCTGCGCACGCTGGTCGGAGAGGAGATGCCCGCCCCGAAGGTCGTATGCGTACGCCAGGTACCCGGCTCGATGCACCACGACCGCGAAGTGACGCTCCTGCGGCACCTGGAGCGCATGGGGAGCACGCTCCTCAACTCACTCGAATCGCAGATCACCTGCCGGAACAAGTTCTGGCAGCTGCAAGAACTGGCCGCGGCCGGCCTTCCGGTGCCCGCGTCGCTCTCCTACGCCACAGCACCGCTGAACGGCGTCGTCCGCACCCCAGGCCTTGACGTGCCCTGCGTGGTCAAGCCCGTCAACGGCTACCAGGGCAGGCAGGTGTCCCTCGTCCCGGATCTCCCCACGTTGCGTCAGGCGGCGGACGGCGCTGCCCACGACATGCCCCTCCTCTTCCAGGAGTACGTGGCCCCCTCGCACGGACGCGACCTGCGCGTCGTCATCGTGGAGGGCGAACCCGTCGCCGCCGCGGTACGCACCGCGCGCGACGACGCCCTTGCCTCGAACCTCGCCCGAGGCGGCGCCGTCAGCCTCTGCCGAGGCCGCTATCCAGAGGCCGAGGCCCTCGCGGTCCTGGCCGCACGGACTCTGGGCCTGACCATCGCAGGCGTAGACCTCCTCTTCACCGCGACTGGTGCCCACACCATCTGCGAGGTCAACGCGGTCCCAGGCTGGCGCCCGGAGATGACAGCGGTGATTCCCGCCGTCACTGCCTGCGTCGAGCGCCACCGTCAGATGTCTCAGACATCTCAGATGTCCCACCCGTCGGCCACGCCCTAGGTCAATGCATCTGGGCAACCCCGAATGCACCCGGTTCGAGCAAGTGGGGAATGGAGGCGAGCTGCGAGCTTGGGGGCTTTCGCGGAACCCGACCAGTGCGTCGGCGCACCTGCCGACACCGTACGAGCAGCTGCCGACGACAGCGTACGAGCAGCTGCCCGAGCACTCAGCTCGCCTTGGCCCGCCCTGGTCCGCCGTCCCTGAGCGCGCGCTCGACCTCGGCTTGGTCGGCTCCGTACTCGGCGAGCACGTCCGCCACCACACCAGGGTGGGCGGCAAGCGCCAACAGGATGTGCTCGTCGCCGATGTGCCGGTCGCCGCGGGCCAGCGCGGCCCTCAAGGAGCGCTCCAGCACGGCTTTCGCCTCGCGGGTGAAGGGGCGATGTCCTGCGGGCCGCCAGCGCTTGGTTGTGCGGTCGGCAGCCAGGGCGCCGCGTCCGTGGGTGGCCTCGACGCGGGCGACGACCTCGTCGACGTCGATACCGAAGCCGGCCAGCGCTTCGGCGTCCGCCCGAGAGATCCCGCCACGCTGCCGGGCCTCCCGCAGCGCCCCCTCCAGGGCCCCGCGGCGCCGATCCACGCCGAGCGAGGTCAAGGCGGAGGAGGCTGTGGTGCCCTCTGCGTCGAGCAGCGACAGCAGCAGATGCTCCTCGGTGACTGCCACGGCCCCGGCCCGCCCGGAGTGGCTGACCGCGCCTTTGACCACGTCGCGGGCGCTTCTGGTGAACTTCTCGAACACGTCAATGCCTCCCGTACTTCTTGTGTACAGCCTGCCTGCTGACGCCCAGTTCCTTGGCGATCTCCTGCCACGACCAGCCTTGGTTCCGGGCGCTTCTGACTTGTACGGACTCAAGCTGCTCCAGCAGTCGCCGCAGCGCGGCCACGGCCCGCAGCCCGACCCGCGGGTCACGGTCACCTGCTCGCTCGGCGAGATCGGTTGCCTCGGTCATGTATGTCAACTTACGTTGACGCGGAGTCGTTGTCAACCATAGTTGACGGCATGCAAACCGAGAAGCCGTCCCCTGACGTCGCACCAGACCAGAGTCATCCGGGATTGCCCCTGGTCTGGTGTGACGTCTGATCGGCAGGTGTCGCGTCAGACCTGGTAGGGGTCAGACCTGATAGGGCCTTACACCTGATAGGGCCGGAGACTGACGTCGTTCCGTCCGGCGCGGACCTCGATCCACGACCCATCGGCGCCATCCGTCGGCGGTGGGCCGACCAGATCGAAGAGGATCAACGCGCCGCCCACGTCCAAGCAAGCCGCTCCGTCTTCAGTGAGGCTCAACCGGCCCCGGAAGACGACGTGATCGCCGTCCTCTCGCGGCTCTGGCGTGGCGGAAGCAGCCGGCCAGGGCGCCTGAGGCTTGGGCGAGTTCTGCTCGACCGCCGTAGTTGACGCAGAGGGTGAGGCCAGGCCGGTACGGCGGTGCTGTCCGGCGTCCTCCGGGCGGTTCAACTCGTCGAGGACGTCGGCGGGCATCTCCTGTTCGCTGCCGGCCCAGCGCACACGTACGTCCTCCAGCGCGCATGTACGTCCTGGAGAGCGGATCGCCCTCTTGCTCCCGGTCGAAGGTGCGCCCCAGGAGCATCAGGGCGTCCACTTCTTCGTGCGGCCGTTTCCAGTCCTCGGCGGAGGCGGAGGTGGAGGTAGAGGTGGAGAAGGCACAGACGGGGGCAGGGCAGGCTGATCTCCGAGGCGCCGTGGACGATGTCGCGCGTGCAGCATTCGCGTTCACCCTCACCGTCGTGGACCAGTCCCTGCGCGTGGCGGGTGGCAGGTGAGCGGGGCCGGCATGCCACCTGATGAAGGGGGGCGCGGCCCCGCTGAGGTGTCTCAGGCGTACGGGTGTCCGGTCATGAGGAGCAGGTGTTGAGCATGCTTTGCAGCGCTGTCCTCTCGCTGGACTGGAGGGTCAGGCCCCAGTGGTACTTGGACCGTATCCACATCTTGGCGTAGGTGCAGTGGTAGGAGGCCAGCGGTGGAGTCCAGGCAACCGGATCCTTGTCACCCTTGGACTGGTTGACGTTGTCGGTCACCGCGATCAGCTGGGGGTATGCGAGGTCGTTGGCGAAGTCCTCGCGCTTGCTGGTCGTCCACGAGCTGGCACCGGAGCGCCAGGCCTCGGCCAGTGGGACGACGTGGTCGATGTCGACGTCGGATGCCGCGTGCTCGGTGATGCCGTCGTAGGGGCTGTACCAGCTGCCGGAGTCGGGGTAACAGTCGCTGCCGACCACGACGTTCGAGCCGTCGCGCTTGAGCACCTCTTCCCGTGTGTTGCAGGTGCCCGAGATGGTGATCCAGTGTGGGAACAGGTCGCGTGAGTAGCCGGTCATGCTGCCTTCGGCGGCCACGGTCAGCGCATTGAGCTCGGACTGGGCGGTGGACTTGCTGGGGATGTTGGGCGGGGTGGCGTGAGCCGGGGTCGTCAGCGTCGTCGTCGACAGCGCGACGGCGGCCAGTGTCGCACCGGTCAGGCCGAACCAGTGGCGTCGGGACAGGGCGTGGGACACGGGTGCTCCTTGGGAGGGGGCGGGGTGATGGACACCTGCGGTGGCCCCGGCGCATGGGCCGGGGCCACCAGAAGCCGCTCGGACTGCTATCGGGTCGGTCAGGTGCGGAAGGGGCCGGTGACCTCGTAGGTGATGCCGCCCGAGGAGCTGCCGCTCGTGCCGCGCTGGCTGGAGAAGTACAGCCGTGTGCCGTTGGGGGAGAAGGCCGGTCCGGTGATCTCCGAGCTGGACTGGCCGGTGATCCGCAGGAACGGCGCGACGATGTCGTCCGGGGTGATGATGCAGATCTCCATGTTGCCGCCGTCCTCGGCGACGAACAGGTCGCCGGAGGAGGATCCGGTGACGTTGTCGACGCCGGTGAGTGGGGCGGGACCGGGGTTGACCAGGTTGTCGTCGTACGCCAGCTCGTAGGTGCTGTTCGTCAGGTTGAGCTGCCAGAGGCGGTTGTCGCCCTTGGTGGTGAACCAGACGGTGTCGTTGGCGTAGTGGCAGCCCTCGCCGCCGTTGAACCGCTTGGCGCCGGAGACCTGGTTGCGGGTCGTGGTGGGGGATCCGTCGGGGTCCGGCACGGTGCCCCAGGTGAACGAGCCCGAGGTGCCGGTCCCGGCCTTCAGGACCTGGAGGGTTCCGGAGGACAGATCGCCCCAGGTGGTCGGGGTGAACCGGTAGAAGCAGCCGTCGGTTTCGTCCTCGGTCAGGTAGATGACCTGGCGCCCCGGGTCGGCGGCGGCCGCCTCGTGCTTGAACTTGCCCATGGCGTCGCGCCGGGTGGCGGCGTTCACTCCCCACGGGTCGGTCTCGTAGACGGAGCCGAGGGAGACCTCTTCGCAGGAGAGCCAGGTGTTCCACGGGGTGGCGCCGCCGGCGCAGTTCTGCCGGGTGTTGGACAGGATGCGGTAGGCAGCGGTGATGGTGCCCGAGGAGTTGAACTTGACGGCGCTCGCACCGCCGCTGGGGTTGATCTCCGAGTTGGAGACGTAGATCCAGCCGGAGCCGTCGGCGAAGCAGGCGCCGCCGTCGGGGGCGCTGTGCCAGGTGTACGAGGTGCCGGAGACGGCCTGGCTGGAGCGGGCGATGACCCGGCTGGTGAAGCCGCTGGGCAGCTGGATGCCGTTGGCGTCGGCGGTGCCCAGTGCGCCGTAGGGGCCGGGGCCGTTCTGGGCCGGGGCCGCGTAGGCAGCGCCGTGCAGGAGGGTGCCGCCGAAGGCGGCGGCCGAGGTGCCGATGACGGCTCCGCGCAGGAAGGTACGACGTTCCATATCTACTCCTTCGTCAAAGCACTGCGAAAATGAGGAGTTGAGCGCCTTGCCGACTGGTCACCGAGGAGAACTTAGGGCCGCTGCGCCGGGCCGATCAGGGGCCCGTAGGCGAACTCTTCCCGGCCGACCGATGAGTAGGTTTTGCGCAGAAACGATCACTCATGCCGCTAAATGAACGACAGGGAAACCTTTCGGACTGCGGGGCACACGCCGCCGCGCACAGCCTTCGGGTCGCTGGCTGCGACGTTCGCCCAGGTGCCGCAGGGCGTGGCCGCTCTACAGTCAGCCCAGTGCGGCCGGGGACTCGTGCTGGCCTTACGGGCCGCGCACATCCTGCGCGGCGAGTTCACCGATGGCCAGCTGCACATAGCCACCGCCTCCCCTCCGCGTACGGAGACCGGGGCCGAAGCCCGCAGCGGCGCACGGAGCCCCGGGGGATGTCTGGTTCCGCGAGGCGAAGAAGAAGGCGCGATCAAAGCCGCAGCTGACGCGCGACAAGATCGTCGCCGCCGCCGTGGACCTGCTGGACGCCCAGGGCGTGCAGAACCTCAGCATGCGCACCCTCGCCGAGGGCTTGCAGGTCCATGCGACCAGCCTCTACTGGCATGTGGCGACCAAGGACGATGTCCTGGACCTCGCCCTGGACGCAGTGTTTGCCGAAATCCGGCTACCCGCCAGGCACCACGAGTCCTGGCGCGAGGACGTCGTCACCTCATGGCCGAGCTACGCCGCGCCCTCCTGCGCCACCCGTGGGCCGCAGCCCTGGCGGGCCCTCGGCCTCGTCCCCGACAACCTCCGTCCACGACCAGCGCGGCCACCAGTGATGTCATGCACGACCTCGTGGGCGTCGGTGCCGCAGAAGTTGCAGGTGATGCGGGTGCGGCCCCGCGGTGCTCGACGCGTTCCGGATATCCGAGGAATGTCCGTGGAATGTCCGAGGAATGTCCGAGATCAACAATTTGAAACCGTAACAAGTCGCACGTGGTGTCTGTAGGCTTCTGCCGCTCATCAGCACTCTTGAGGGGGGACCTCACCATGCGTACCCGCACCACAGCCCTCGCCGCCGCTCTCGCGGCCGCAACGCTCGCCGCGCTGACCGCGAGCCCTGCCCAGGCCGCCGAGTACTCCTCCGCCCTGAAGGTCCGCGGAGTTCAGTACGACGCACCGGGCCGGGACTCCAACAGCTGCCGCACCGGCAACACCCGGGACGAGTACCTGACCGTCAAGAACTACTCGCGTACGGCGACCGTCAACCTCCGCGGCTACGTAGTCAAGGACGCCACGGGCAACCGGTTCACGTTCACCGCGAACCACTATTTGCAGCCTGGTGACTACGTCAAGCTCCGTGGCGGCAACGGCACCGACTCCGACAGCGGCAACGTCGTCTACCGCGACAACTGCAACTTCATATGGAACAACGACCGCGACACCATCTACCTCTACAAGCCCGGCGGCAGCCGCGCCGACGTCCACTCCTACACCAGGAGCGGAAACGACCGCGACGGCGACGGCTACGTCACCTTCCACTGAGCAAGCGGGCCGGCCCCCTCGCCCAGTGCGACGGGGGCAGCTGGTACTGCGCCCCGGGCCTGCGTATATCCGCGCCGCGCCCCGCGTCTGGACCTGGAGGGAACTCGGCGATCCGGCGGATGCAGTGCGCGGTAACGGCCACACAGATGCAGTGCGCGGCAACGACCGCACACAGGAACCGGCGGAATGACGAACCGGGTCCGGCAGGTTCATGTGCCGGACCCGGTGGTGTCAGCCATTCATGGCCGCCCAGAACTCCTCGAAGGACATCTGGCGGTCGCCGTTGGTGTCGAGCGAGTCGATCAGCTCCTGGGCCTGCGATTCGGTGATCTCCGAGCCCTCCAACTCCGCCACGACCTTCCGGTATTCGTCCGCGGTGACCTGGCCGTCCCCGTCGACGTCGTAGCGCTCGAAGACCTTCCGCGCCGCCGTCTCCACGATGTCTGCCATGTGCTCTGCCCTTCTGCGATCTTCGCTGACGGGCCCAGGCTATCTGTCCGTTCGGAGCAACGCGGGGCCGCCCAACCCTGCCCAGCCGTTGCGGGCCGCCGAACTTGTTCCAAGGCTCGTGACTCCGTCTTGCGAAGGCATGAGCGCAGGGATCGCTTCGACGGCCCGCCTCGAAGGCTGTGCGGTTCGGGCTGCCGCAACTATTTCGTCGACGCGGAGTTGTTCTGGGCGACTTGACCAGGCGATCACAGCGAGGGGCAGTGATCAGGAGGACCCTGGCAGTCGCACCGCCCGCGGCCGCTCGTGTCGGGTTGAGACTGCCGGCCCCGTCCACCTCGCGCGCGATCGCGAGCGGCGAGGTGGCCAAGAGCGAAGACGCACTGCTACCACCAGCTTCTGCCGATGGCCGAGCTGCTGTACGCGCGAGGGGCTGGTCTGCGCGCCTCCCGCAACCAGGGCCACGCCGTCATCACCCCCGTCGAAGGAGAACATGATGGACACTGACGCGCTGCTCGACTTCCCGTTCTCCCCGCGTGGCGACCGTCTCCCGCCCGAGATCGCCCAGCTGCGGGCCGAGCCGGTCAAACGGGTCCGGACGATTGCCGGGGATCCGGCATGGCTGGTGTCGTCGTACCGTCTGTGCAGGCAAGTGCTGGAGGACCCGCGCTTCAGCCTCAAGGACACCTCCGCCCCCGGGGTGCCGAGGCAATACGCACTGACCATCCCGCCGGAAGTGGTCAACAACATGGGCAACATCACCGGGGCCGGACTGCGCAAGGCAGTGCTGAAGGCCATCAACCCCAAGTCGCCCGGTCTCGAGGACTGGATGTACACCCACGCCGCTGAAACGATCGACGGCATGCTGGCGTACGGCCCGCCGGTCGACCTGCGCGGCCGGTTCGTCAGCCCGTACGCCGAGCATCTGCACTGCCGCATCCTGGGCATCCCCCAGGCGGACGCGCCCCGCCTGGCCGCCAGTCTCGACATCGCGTTCATGCACTCGGCGTCCCCGATCACTGGCGCCAAGCTCAACTGGGACATCGCCTACATGGTGCAGCGCCTGGACGACCCGCTCACCACGGGCCTGATGAGCGAGCTCGCCGCGCTGCGCACAACGGAGGAGTATGCGCATCTGACCGACGAGATGCTGGCCACCGTCGGCGTGACCATGTTCGGCGCCGGGGTCATCAGCACGATGGGCTTCCTGACGATGGCGATCGTCTCTCTCCTTCAGAACCCGCATGTGTGGCGCCGGTTGCGCGCCGAGCCCGACAAGATCCAGGCTGCGGTCGACGAGCTGCTGCGCGTCAACCTCTCCATCGGCGACGGGCTGCCCCGCATCGCCACCGAGGACGTCCTCCTGGGCGAGGTCCAGGTGAGGAAGGGCGAACTGCTCCTCGTCCTGGTCGAGGCCGCCAATACCGACCCGGACGTGTTCCCCCAACCGCACACCGTGGACATCGACCGGCCCAACGCGGCCGAGCACCTCTCGTTCGGCGGCGGTGGGCACTACTGCCCGGCCACCGGCCTGGGCAGGAAGCACGCCGAGATCGCCCTGCGGGTGCTAGTGGAGAAGATGCCCGGCCTGCAACCGGCGGTACCGATCGACCAACTGGTCTGGCGCACCCGGTTCATGAAACGGGTCCCCGAGCGGCTGCCGGTGGCCTGGTAGCCGCTCAACTCGGCGTCGACGCCCGGAGTTGCTTCAGCCCGGCAGCGCGTCCTCAAGCTGCGTCAGCTCTCCCGGGCTCAGTTCGAGTTCCGCGGCCTGGGCCGAGTCGGTGATGGAGGCCGGGCGACTGGCTCCCGGCACCGGGATCACCGTGGGGGAGCGGTTCAACAGCCAGGCCAAGGCGATTTGCTGCGGGCTGACGCCGTGCTCGGCCGCGATGCGGTGGAAAGCGGTGCCGGCAGAGGTCGGGCCGGAGGGGCCGTCGAGGGAACTGCGGGAGATGCCGCCGAGGGGGCTCCAGGGCAGGAACGCCAGGCCCAGCTGTGCGCTCAGTTGCAGCTCGGGCTCGCTGTCCCGGACGGCGGGCGAGTACTGGTTTTGTACCGAGACGAGTTGGTCGCCGAGGATCTGATGCGCCTGGCGGATCTGGCCGGTGGTCACGTTCGAGATGCCGGCGGCGCGGATCGTGCCGGCGTCCAGCAGGTCGCGCAGGGCGCCGACGGACTCCGCCCAGGGCACGGCCGGGTCCGGCTTGTGCAGCTGGTACAGGCCGATGGCCTTGCCCCCCAGCCGCCTGGCGGAGGCCTCGGCGGCGCGCCTGAGATGTTCCGGCGTGGCGGTGACGGTCCAGCTGCCGTCTCCGGGACGGCCGCGGCCGCCCTTGGTCGCGATCAGGACGCCGGAGGTGTCGCCGCCGTAGCGGGCCAGAGCGCGGGTGATCAGGAGCTCGTTGTGGCCTACCTCGTCGGCGTGCCAGTGGTAGCTGTCGGCGGTGTCGATGAGCGTGACGCCGGCGTCGAGGGCGGCGTGGACGGTGGCGATGGCCCGCTTCTCGTCCGGGCGGTCCTCGATGGACAGCGGCATGGCGCCCAGGCCGATGGCGCTGACGGTGATGTCGGCGATGGTGCGGTACTGCATGGCGGTTCGTGTTCCTCAGGCGGCGGGAGCGGTGGATGCGGCGAGCGTTTCGGCGACGGCGCCGGGCAGCCAGTCGGTAGTGCGGGAGAAGGCGAAGCCCAGCTGTTTCGCACGGGCGTTGCTCATGGCGTAGTGGCGGTCGAAGGAGAACGGTGAGGCGGTCCCACCCGCGGCGACCGTTCGGTAGGCGGGTTCGCGGCCGGTCTGCGCGGCGACGATCGCGGCCAGGTCGCGCACGTCGAGCAGGCCGTCGGAGCAGGCGTTGACCGGACCGGTGAAGTCGCTGGCGGTGGCCGCCCACAGCAGCAGGTCCGCCAGCTCCTCGTGGTGGATGAACACCGTCGGCAGCGCCTCGGCGTGCACGACGATCTCGTCGCCCTGGGCGATGCGCTCGGTGTAGTGCGCGAGTCGGCCGGTGAATTCGCTTCCGCCGCCGCCGAGCACGTGCGCGCTGCGTACGGAGGCGAACGCGAAGCCGCCGTCCCGGGTGAGGACGGCCTCCGCCTGCCGCTTGCCCTCGGCGTAGTGCGCCTCCAGGTATGCCCCGTCGTGCCAGGGGAGGTCGACGGCTACCTGCCAGGCGCGCGGGTCCACGTTCTCCTCCGGTACCGCGACGCCCGCCGGCACAGCCGGCAGCGCGGCGGTCGCCGGGTCGTAGACCTCGATCGTGGAGGTCATGACGTAGCGCCGGGTGCGGCCGGCGAAGGCGCGGGCGGCGATCGCGGCCTGCACGGGGGTGTAGCAGACCTGATCGACGACCACGTCGAAGGTGCGCGAGCCGAGCGCGGCGACGAGAGCGGCCTCGTCGTTGCGGTCGACAACGAGGTGCTCGACACCGGCGGGCGGCCGAGTGGAGCCGCGGTTGAGCACGGTGACCTGATGGCCGGCCGCCTGCAGACGCTCGACCAGGAGCCTTCCGACGTAGCGGCTTCCGCCGATGACGCAGATTCTTTGCATGCCCCCACCCTGGACGCCTACCGTCAGCAGCAGAAGTGACGGCTTGCTGGAAGCGTGTTAAGGAATACTGTTGATCGATGTGCAGCGACTCCGCGTCCTGCGGGCGGTGGCGGACCACGGCAGCTTCAGCAAGGCGGCCGCGGCTCTCCACCTCACCCCCTCCGCCGTCTCCCAGCACGTAGCGGTGCTGGAACGCAGCCTCGGTGCCCAGGTCGTGGCACGCAGCACGCGCGGGGTCACCCTCACCCAGGCCGGCCAGATCATGGTCGGGGCCGCCGAGTCCGTCGCAGCCGAGCTCGAACAGGCAAAGCAGCAAGTCCAGCGGCTCAGCACGGGCCGCGTACAGCTCACCGTCGCCACCTTCACCAGCGGCGGCAGGCACCTGCTGCCCGACGCTCTCCCCCGGCTCATGGCAACCCATCCCCGCACCCTGCTCCACGTCAGGGAGGGCGAGCCCGAGGACACCTTGCCCCTTGTCCGCCAAGGCGCCGTCGACCTCGCACTCGCCTACCACTTCGACGGCCCGCTGCCTGTCGGGCCGGGTTCGAGCTCCAGCCTGCAGTGGACCGCACTCCTGGAAGATCCCCTGCACGTCGTCATGCCCCATGAGCATCGACTCGCCGACCGCGAGTCACTCGACATCGCCGAGCTGGCAGCCGAGCCCTGGGTGCTCGGCTGCCTCAAGACCGAGGCCTACCTGCGCCGTTACGCCGAGCGCGCAGGCTTCGAACCGGAAGTGCGCGGCACCACCACCGACTACTTCTTCGCCCGCTCACTTGTCGCCGCGGGAATGGGAATCTCCCTGGTCCCTTCCATCGCGCTCGTCCCGACGGTGCCGGGTCTGCGCGCCGTCCCGATCGAGCCGCCGACTCCGACCCGGCACATCGGCGTTGCCACGATCGGCCACCGTCACGACCGCCCCCACGTCACGACGTTCATCGAAGCCCTCCGTGAGCAGGCGAGGTGTCGATCGGGGGGCTGACGGCGGCCGGTATCGGTGACGGTGGTGAGCCGGGCGGCGGTTCATTTGGTACCGGCAGGCCGCGGGGTGACGTGGTCGGGGAAGAGGGTGGCGGCCACGTGCCGGGTGTCGGCGTATTCGATGACGGAGGTGATCTTGCCGTGGCGAACGGTGTAGATGCCGACGCACCGGTTGTCGTAGCTGCTGCCGTGGACGGTCTTGGCCTTGGAGGTCCATTCGGCGGCCACCCGGTCGCCCTCGGCGAGGGCACTGACCAGTTCGATCTCCATGGTGTCGGGTACGAGGATCGGTCCCATGCCGCCGAGGAAGTCGTTGATGATCGTCTCGCGGCCGTGCCACACCTTGGAGATGGGCAGGTCGCCCGGGTAGTGCCAGGTCGCGTCCTCGGCGAAGCTGTCCCTGATGGTGTCGGCGTCGCCGTCACGGACGGCTTCGATGTAGCGGATGACGACGGCCTTGGGGTCGACGATTGTCGTGGTCGTGGTCGTGGTCGTGGTCACGGGCGTGGTCATGGGCGTGCACCTTCGGCTGGTTCTCGGTGATCGGTGAGTTCGGTGAGTTCGGTGAGTTGGAGGAGTTGGAGGAGATGGGGGACGTTCGGGTGTGGCTCAGGACAGGGTGAGGACGGCCTTGCCGCGGATACGGCGGTCGCGCAGGTCGGTGAGCGTGGTCGCGGTGTCGGTCCAGTCGGTGACGCGGCCGATTTCGGGGTGCAGGCGGCCCTCGTCGGTCAGGCGGACGAGCACGGCCAGGTCGTCGTCGAGGCGGGTGTCGGCGTCGAGGTAGTGGAAGTGACGGATCACAGCCGATTCGGGGCCGGTGAAGAAGTCGAAGAAGTCGAGCGTCGCGGGGGTCCTGCTGGCCTGGCCGAACCAGATGAGCGTGCCGCGCTTGGCGAGCCGTGCCAGGGCGAGCGGGAGCGCCCGGCCACCCGTCGATTCCAGCACGGTGTCGTACGGGCCGCGGGCGTCGGCGACATCGTGGACGATGTCGGTGGCGCCGAGTTCGGCGAGTCGGGCACTGCGTTCGGCGTCCCGGGAGACGGCGGTGAGCCGGGCCCCGCCGGCGGCTGCGAGTTCGGTGACGTAATGGCCGACGCCTCCGGACGCACCGGTCAGCAGTATGCGCCGGCCCAGCACGGGCCCGGCGGCGCGCAGGAGCCGCAGCGCGGTGAGCCCGGCCAGTGGCAGGGCCGCGCCCTGAAGCGCGGAGACGCTGTCCGGCAGCTCGGCAAGCGCGTCGGTCGGCACCGCCACGTACTCCGCCCAGCCGCCCGCCATGGGGTGCCCGACCACCCGGGTGATCCCGGACGGTCCGCTTCCGTCGGCGGCCGGCTGCACGACGAGTCCGGCGATGTCCTTGCCGGGGCGGTCGCCGGGCGCGGGGTTTTCCAGCTTGAAGGTCTCGCCCCGGTTGACCGAGAACGCCTCGACCTTCACCAGCGCCTCGTGCGGGCGCGGTGTGGGTTCGGGAACGTCGGCGAGCACGACCGGCTCGGCGGGATCTCCCGTGGGTATGAGCGCCTTCATCGCTGTCCTCTCCCTGTCCTTGGTGGCCTGCGGGGCTGAACCCCTCGCCCGCCGGGTTCCCCTGCTCTGCCGGGTTGTCCTCGGTGTGGCGTCGGGGCCATCTGACCGTTCGGGGTGACGGGTCGGCCAACAACAAACCCGCCTGGCCGACAACGCGGGGTTGTCACATATGGTCAGCGGGGTTGTCACATAAGGTCAGCGGCATGGATCTCGATCTCGCCCTGGTCCGCGCATTCACCACGACCGCCGGAACACTGCACTTCGGTCGGGCCGCCGCGGAGCTGAACACCAGTCAGCAGGCGCTGTCCAAGCGCATCGCGCGACTTGAGGAGTTGCTGGCGGTCCGGCTGTTCGAGCGGAAGGGCGGCATCCGGCTGACCGAGGAGGGTGAGCGGTTCCTGCCGGCCGCGCGTGCGGCGCTGGCTGCCGGTGAGCGCGCGGTCGCCGCGGTGACCGGCGTCGGGCCGGTCGTACGGATCGATGCCTGGGGCCACATGTACGCGCCGATGCGCACGGTTGCCCAAGTGGTGCAGACGCTCGGCCGCATACGGCTGGAGCCGGGCCCGGGACGTGACTGGCTGTCAGTCGCGCAGGCGCTGCGGCGCGGCGACTCCGATCTGGGCTTCGGCCGGGTGCACCCGCTGCCCGACGGCCGCGATGCGGACCTCACCCGGCGACTGGTGCGGCTGGAGCCCGTCGACGCGGTGGTCAGCCGGTCCCACCCGCTGGCCGACGCCGAAGCGCTGCGCCCGGCCGACCTGCGCGACAGTGTGATGTGGTGCCCGGCCGAACTGGCCCGTCTGGACTTCCTGCGCCGCTTCGCCGACGAGTTCGCGATCACGCGGCGGCAGGACGGCCCCAACCTGGGCCTGGACCACCTCGTCGAACGCATCCGCGGCGACGCCTCGTGCTTCACGCTCTTCCCCGCCGACGCGCCGCTGCCCGACCGTACGGGCCTGCGGTCCATCCCGCTCGTCGAGCCGACCCCGCTGTACGCCTGGTCGCTGGCCTGGCACGAGTCCTTCCGCCATCCGCTGCTGGGCACCCTGCTGCGCGGCTTCACAGAGGTCGGCCGCGACCGGCGCTGGCTGGACTACACACCCCGGCGCGACTGGCTTCCCGACACCGACCACGCGCAACTCGCGGTGCGCGAGACGGCTTGAGGCTGCTGCACACCGTGAGCGCGACACCGCGCGCCAGGCGAGCGAACCGTCCCTCGCGGACTGCCCCCTGGGGAGAACGGTGTGCGTAGAGTCGGTTCCGAGGATGCAGGGCCGATTCCGAGGATGCCGAATCGGGTGAGGGGGCGATGATGGACGAGGCCGGCCAGATGGGCATGGGCCGCTTGCGGGTACGGACCGGCGCGGAACCCCTCGACGAGGTGGATACCGCGCCGGGCGGCGCGCGGTCGGCCGATGTGCGTGACGCGCTCGACGGCATCCGCAGTATCCGCCACCTCACCAACCCCGGTCCCGACCCCGGTGCGTGCCCTGCCGCGTGGGAGCGGCGTCGGCTGCTGCGTACGGTGAGCCTGCTGCTGGAAGCCGAAGGTATCCCCCCGTCGGCTGCGGGAGAGGACGGCGAGCCGGTGCGGACCGGCTATCGCACCGATGAAGGAGACCGGCTGGGGCGTGTGCTGGTGCGCTGGGTCGGGCCCCGGGGCAGTGGTGTCCGTTACCAGGAGCAGGAGCACCTTCGGCGTTGCCAGGAGGTGCTGCGGAACTGGGGCTTCGAGGCGCTGGAGGTCCGGGGTCCCGGCGGCCGTCGCTATTTGGAGGTCGAAGCCGTGTGAAGGAGGCCGGCGCAACCGCCCCGCTCGACACACTCCCCCTGCCCGGAGCCGAGGAGGCCATCCCGGCTCCGGCCGGCGCAGCCGGGTTCTACGCGGTCTTGGGGCCGCAGCGCATGCCGATGTACACGCAGCCCGTGCCGTCGGGCAGCGTGGAGAAGACCACGGGCGTGTAGTCCTCGCTGAATGCCGCGCCCACCCCCGTACCGGCGAAGACCGTCTGCGTCACCGGCAGCAGATCGATCTCAAGGGGCTCGGAGAAGTCCTTCATGCCGTCGACGAATTCGTACCGCGCGTGGCCCGCGCCGTCCCGCTCGGTCACGGTGATGACCACGCCCTCGCGCCGGTACGTGCCGACCAGCGGTGCGAAGTCGACCGCGGGCGGCTGGGCGGGCGGGGCGAAGGGCTCCGGCATGGTCACCCCGGCCAGTTCGGCGAGGAGTTCGCGGTAGAGCGCCGCGTACACCTCCCGTGCACCACCGCCGTTGGTGAGCAGCGCGACCGCGACGCCCGCCGACGGCACCACGCGCAGGTAGCCGTACTGCCCGATGGAGGCGCCGTCGTGGCCGTAGCCCGGGACGCCGTTCCAGTCGTACAGGGTCCAGCCCAGGCCCCAGCCGTCCGAGCTGACCGTCCACTTGTCGGGACAGTCCACCACCCGGCGCTGCATCAGCGCGACCGTCTCTTCGGAGAGCACGCGCGTGCCGTCCTCGGCCACGCCGCCGGCCAGGTGCATCCGTGCGAGCCGGGCGAGGTCTCCGGCGGTGGCGATGACCCTGCCGTAGGGACCCGCCGAGCGCGGCATCATGTCCCATTCCGGTGCCGGGTCCGGTACCTGGCCCGGCTCGCCCAGGTGCCCCATCGCCGCGCGGAACCGCAGCGCCTCCTCAGGCAGCGTCATGGTGTGCGTGAGGCCGAGCGGGGTCAGGAGCAGGTCCTTCAGCGCCTGGTCCCAGACCTTGCCGGTGACCACCTCGATGATCCGGCCGAGCACGTTGTAGCCGACGCTGCTGTAGGAGATCACGGTGCCGGGCGGGCAGTCGAGCGCCACGCCCCTCGCGGCCTCGACGTACTTGGCGAGGCAGTCGTCACCGCGCCCGCTGTCATGGGTGAAGTCGCAGGTGAGGCCGCCGGTGTGGCTGAGCAACCGGCGTGTGGTGATCGCCCTGGTCGCCTCGGGGTCGGCGACCGAGAACTCCGGAAGTACGTCCACGACCGGCGCGTCCAGGTCCAGTTCACCTGATTCGGCGAGCTGCATGATCAGGGTGGCGGTGTAGACCTTGGCTATCGAGCCCATCTGGAAGACCGAGTCGGTCGTCACCTCGACACCCGTACCCCGGTGCAGCACGCCGCTGGCCAGTTCGTGGACGGTTCCGTCGACGAGGAGCGCGAGAGATGCGCCCGGCACGTGGTGCTTGGCGCGCAGTGCGTCGAGGCGGGCCTGCCAGTGGGCGAGGTCCAGTTTCCGGCCCGCGGAATCCCGGGCTCCCCACGCGCCCGTGGCGTCCCAGTTGCCCCGCTCGTCCCAGCTCACGTTCTTCGACTTCGACATGTCTGCTCCCCAACCCCATCCGATGCGTACGGCGTTCTCTCGATGCGCACACCGTACGCATAGGGGAACGCTGTACGCAAGGTGCGTACAGCGTGCGCTACGATGGCGGAAGCCGTGGGACGAGCAGGGAAGAGGGCCGTATGCCAGCCGACGAGAAGCCGACCGCATCGGTGTGGACCCGGCCGCGCCGACCGCAGCGGGAAGCGCTGACCCGCGAGCAGATCGTGGCCGCGGCCATCGAACTGCTGGACCTGGAGGGCATCGAGGCGCTCAGCATGCGCAGGCTCGGCAGCCGCCTGAACGCCGCGGCCACCTCCCTCTACCGGCACGTGACCAACCGGGACGAGCTGATCCAGTTGGTCGTGGACGAGGTCTACGGCGAGGTCGAGCCACCGGCCACCGCCGACCGCGCCCATTGGCGCGCGGCCGTCACCCACATCGCCGCCGATCTGCGGGCGATGACCCTGCGCCACCCTTGGATCGCCCCCGAGCTCGGCCAGGTCGGCCTCGTCCACATCGGCCCGAACGCCCTGCGGATGTCGTCGGGGATGCTCGCCCAGTTCGAGGCGGCCGGCTTCCCCGCGGACGAGAAGGACCAGGCCGTGGGGACGCTCACGGCATACGTCATCGGGATCGCGACCTCCGAGGCCGCCTACCTCTCCTTGATCGCCCGCAGCGGCAAGTCCGAGCAGGAGTGGGTGGCGGCCCTGCGCCCGGCCTTCGACGAGGCCTCGCAGCAACACCCGCGGCTGCGGGAGGGAAACTCCGCCCAGCAGGACGTGCACCCCCAGCAGATCCGCGACGACCACTTCTCGTACGGGCTCGACCGGGTCCTCGACGGCCTGGCGGCCCGGCTCGACGCCTGAACCGACGCGGCGGTGTGGGCATTCGTCCACGGCACCCCGACGATGGGGGTTCGGGTGACCTGGGCGTGGTGCTGCCCTCCCCGACTGTGGATGGTGAACACGAGGCCGCTGTCGTTCCCTTGTAGGCTCGTGGTGGGTCAACGCCGTGGCGTGTCCGCACGGGCCTGAAGCATGGGAGGGGCACAGATGGTCTCGTCGGTTTTGTTGCTGTTGGTGGGCTTGGGCGTGCTGGCCGCGATCGTGGTCGTCGTCGCCGTGGTGTTGAGCACGCGCGGCAGGAGCGCGCAGTCGCAGGTCGCTCCCGGGGGTTGGGGTGCGGGTCCGGGGCCGGGTATGCCGCACCAGGCGCCGTATCCGCCCGCCCCGCAGCCCGGCCAGGGGTTCCCGCCCGCCCAGCAGCCGGGCCAGGGGTTCCCGCCGGCGCAGCAGCCGGGCGTGCCGGGGTATCCGCCGGTCGTCCCTCCGGGGCAGCCGCCGCAGAACCCGGGACCGTATGGCGCCCCACCACCACAACAGCCGCCCTATCAGGGTCAGTGACACCCGAAGACCGCCGATGACCGGCCGCGGAGACGCCGCGGCCGGTCGACGTGTTTCAGGGGCGTGCGGTTGCGCGCGTTCGGCGGCGCGCGAGGTTCAGCGGCGCGAATGCCGCGCTCGCCGCGCACTGCACCGACATCACCGAACTACGTAACTACGCACCGCCCGCGGCCACCAGCCAGAGTGCTGCCTCTACACCGCCCGCTGCCGCGCCCCGCCCGGCCGATCCGCCGCCCATCCGACGCGCACTGGACGCTGCGCCCGACGCAGCCCCCAGGCCCCAGCCCGCAGACCGCAGACCCCAGACCCCGGCCAGTCCCGGCGAACCGGGAGCACCACCACCGTTCCCAAGGCTGCGTAGGATTCGAACATCACTAACCGGCCCCGTTTCCACGCCGAACTGACTTCGTTCCTGGAGGCGACATGAGCAGCGCCCTTCTCGTGATGGACGTCCAACAGGCCATCGTGGACATCGCCGACGACGGCTCCGGATATCTGCCACGCCTGCGCAGAGCGATCGACGGGGCCCGGGCGGCGAACATCCCCGTGATCTACGTGGTCATCGCGCTCCGTCCCGGCTTCCCGGAAGTCGGCACGCGCAACAGGGCCCTCACTGCCATCGCACGGGCCGGCCTCTTCGTCGAGAGCGCCCCAGGCACCGAGATCCACCCCGAGGTCGCGCCACGGCCGGGCGATGTGGTGGTCACCAAGAGACGGGCGAGCGCGTTCTCGGGCAGCGATCTCGACGTGGTGCTGAGGGCACGCGGTATCGACAGCCTCGTGCTCACCGGCATCGCCACCAGCGCTGTCGTGCTGGCCACCCTGTGCCAGGCGAACGACCTGGACTTCGGCCTCACCGTCCTGTCCGACGCCTGCCTGGATACCGACCCAGAGCTGCACCGGGTCCTCGTCGAGCGGCTGTTCCCGCAGTGGGCGGATGTCGTCACCGTCGACGACTGGGTCAAGGCGATCGCACCTCAATAGCGGCGTCCGTCGCTGCCTTCGCCGCTGCCACCCTCACCACGGTTCCCCCGCCGACGCCGCGCCCGCTCCCGCGCACTCCGGCAAGACCGCCTCTGCCACGGCAGCCAAGTGCGGGTACCGAAGCAACGGCCTGGGCTTACGACGATCGAATATCTTCCACCCATGTCCAATGAACTGCTCTCTGCCTTCATAGGCTTCGGTGGCGCCCTCATCGGTGCCGCGATTGCCCTTGTAGCGTCGTTGCTCGCCGCGAGGATGCCGGTGCGTCAGTCGGTCCGCTTCCGGCACTTGGACAGCCTCGCCGGCATTGTGGGCGGCGGCCGGCAAGCCGCAGTGGCACAGAAGGTGCACCTAGGAATCGCCGCACGACGGGAGTTGGTTCGCCAGTACATCGACCTTGATGTCTCGGAGGAGAACGCCGCTCTCCAGCTCGTGAAGATCATCCACACGGCGGCGCTGGAAACCATGAACACCGAACGGCGACACCAAGGGCTGGAGCCCCTGGAGCTGGAGGATGTGCATCGACTCATCCTCGATCCGCAATCGGCGGCACTGCAGATCGCCTGGGAGCGAGGCGAGCAGGTCTCCCTGCCCCCGCGGCCACCGAGTAGCTGAATATGAAAGAACGGACAAGCAAAGATCTGGACAGCACCGACACCCTGCCCGGTCGACCAACTGGCCAACTGAAGCGCTCGGTCACCACCACTTGTGACTGAGCGCTTCAGTTGTCGGGTGAGTGCTTGAGTTGGCGGGCTGAGCAATTCGCCGCGGTCGAGGAAGCGCTGGGGTGAGGCGTCGGGCAGGGACTGGAAGATCTGGTCCTGGGCCTGGGCTTTCTTACGCCCGCAGCGCCCGGTGGGCGCGGGCGGCTTCTGCGCCGCGGTCCTGGCCAGTGCCCCGTTCGCCCGGCCGCTGTCCGGTTCGGTATCGGCGCACCGTATTTCAGAGGCACTTTGTTGGTGGCTGTGCTTTCTTGGTCGTGCGCCGGGCCTCCTGGCAACTCACTCACCCACCTTTTTCCGAGAGGACACCCATGAACTCCGCTAGGACACCCACAAACTCCGCTAGGATCCCCACAAACTCCGCTCACGGCCCCCGCATCGCGGTCGTCGGCGCCGGCCTCGGCGGCCTTGCCTTAGCCCGCGTCCTGCAGCTCCACGGCCGCTCCGTCACCGTCTTCGAACGTGAGGCTTCCACCGGCGCCCGC
Source organism: Streptomyces sp. NPDC033270 (assembly GCF_055576575.1). Lineage (NCBI taxonomy): Bacteria > Bacillati > Actinomycetota > Actinomycetes > Kitasatosporales > Streptomycetaceae > Streptomyces > Streptomyces sp. NPDC033270. The sequence goes on along the minus strand of NZ_JBVIRA010000032.1, from coordinate 17,819 downwards.
CCCCAGGGCGGCAGCCTCGACATACATGCCGGCACCGGCCAGATCGCCCTGCGCGCGGCGGGCCTGCTCGACCGGTTCCGCGCCCTGGCCCGTCCCGAAGGCCAGGAGTGGCGCGTGGTTGATCCCGAAACCGCCACCGTCCTGGCCGTCCCGGGGCCCGGCCACGACGACGACAGCCCGGAGATCGACCGTGGCCAACTGCGCGGCCTGTTCCTGGAATCCCTCGCAGAGGGCACCGTCCGGTGGGGCCGCAATGTCACCGGGGCCACCCCGCTCGGGGACGGCTCCTGGCGCCTGCTCCTCGACGATGGCACCACCGAGGACGCCGACCTGGTGGTCGGCGCCGACGGCGCCTGGTCGCGCATCCGCCCAGCCCTGTCGGACGCCACACCCGGCTACACCGGTGTCACCTTCATCGAGACCGGTTTCGACGACTGCGACGCCCGCCATCCCTCCCTCGCACGCATGGTCGGCAACGGCACCCTGCTGGCGACGGCCGACGGCAAAGCCCTGCTCGCCCAACGCAACGGCAACGGCCACATCCGCGTCTACATCGCCTTCCGCGCCCCACAGAACTGGCAAGTGGCCGCCGACGTGGAACCCGACGACACGGCGGCCGTCCGCGCGCACCTGCTGAAGATGTTCGACGGCTGGGACGAGAGCCTGCTCTATCTCCTGCGGCACCACGACGGCCGGTTCGTCACCCGGCCCGTGTTCGTGCTGCCCGCCCCGCACCTCTGGGAACACGTACCTGGCATCACCCTGCTGGGCGACGCCGCGCACCTGATGCCCCCCGTCGGGCTCGGAGCCAACCTCGCCATGCTCGACGGCGCCGACCTGGCCCACGCCCTCATCACCGAGCCCAGCATCGACGACGCCGTCCGCGCCTACGAGAACCTCATGCTGCCGCGCTCGGCCCAGGCCGCCCAGGACTGCGCCAAGGTACTCGACAACCTCATTCCCCCGACGGACTCCTGAGCGAGCCCGCCACCACCACACCGGCCATGGACCCAAAGCTGCTCGGAGCCGGTGGGGTTGATCCACGTAGTCCCGGCGCTTGCGGAGCATGCCGGACTTCATCGACGCGACGGCGAACGGGACATCAGGACGCCGAGCAGTTTCGCCGCCCTCGCGCCCGTGGCGACGTCCGAGATGACGGGCGCGGCCCATGGCCACGCCGTCATCTCCGCTGAGGCCCTGGAGGAAGGGCAGGGCGACCAGGTAGCCGAGTGAGGACGCGAGCGCGCACAGGCCAGTGGCGAGGACGCAGACCGCCGAGCCCTGTGCACCTCCCCGGAAGCCCCCCTGCCAGGAGCGCACAGTGCTGGGCATCGGACCTCGGCCCGCGCCTGCGACGCACGCGTCCGCGGCGGAAGCGCGGCGCCGCAGCCACCTGGTTGATCCTGCAACCATCCACTTCGGCGAGTTGATCAAAGAGTTCGCCCCCCCCGCGGCGGGCCGCTCGCGAATCCGCGCTGCGCGAGCGTCGGGGGAGGGGAGACTGACGGCGGGCTGCGGGGGCCGTTCCCAAGCGGTGCCTGGGTTCTGTCCGGCGGATCATGCGACCGCGGTGCCGTCGTCACCGGCATCGACGCCAGCGCCGGGATGCTGGCGTTGGCCAGGCGGCGGCTGGGTGACGACGTGGCCCTCCACGCGGTCGACCTGAGCGACCGTCTGCCGTTCGCCGGCGGTGCGTTCGACGACGTGGTCGCGTCGCTGGTCCTGCACTACCTGGAGGACTGGGGGCCGACGCTGGCCGAGATGCGGCGAGTGCTCAGGCCCGGTGGCCGGCTGATCGCGTCGGTGGACCACCCTTTCGTGGCCTACACGATCCAGGATCCTCGGCCCGACTATTTCGCGACCACCAGCTATGCCTTCGACTGGACGTTCAACGGGCAGTCCGTCCCGATGGAGTTCTGGCGCAAGCCGTTGCACGCGATGACCGATGCCTTCACCACCGCTGGCTTCCGTCTTTCCGTCATCAGCGAGCCGCAGACCGACCCGGCCGCCCGTGAACTGTTCCCCGACGGCTTTCGTGACCTTTCGACCAAGACCTGCCTCCTGTTCTTCGTCGTCGAGGTACCGCCGTCGGCTACTGGCTCGGAGGAATAGCGCTGTGACCGGGAGGCGCACCGGCTCGCGGTATCTCCAGTCCGCCCGTACGGCTTCCCCCAGGGCAGAACGCCTTTTCCGGGCTACAGGCAGGCAGCCAGAATGGGAGCGACACGTCGCGGAGCCGCACGTACCATCCGATCCGTGACACCGATATATGTGCTGGACGGCACGCAGATCAGAACGCTGGAAGACTTCTGGCGAGTCATCGGCGAAGCCATCAACGGACCTGGCGGCTACTTCGGTCGGAACCTCGACGCCTTCGCCGACTGCCTCGGCGGTGGATTCGGAGCGCCCGACGACGATGACTATGTGGTGGAGTGGCGCGAACACCAGGTGTCTCGTGAGCATCTCGGCTATCCGGAGACCGCTCGCCAGTTGGAGATCCGGTTGTCACGCTGTCACCCCACGAACCGCCCTTCTGCCAGTGCCGACCTTGCCGCAGCGAGAGAAGAGCGCGGAACCACTGTCTTTGATTGGCTGGTCGAAATCTTCGACGATCGCGCTCCAGGCGTTCTGCGCCTCCGGTGACAGGTCACGAGGAGGGGGCAGCGGCTCGCCGGCGGTGTCGTCGACGAGCCGTTGTACGGCCCACGGATGAAGAGGGCCCTCGTCAGCGCGAGATGAGGACGCAGAACTCGTCGCCCTCCGGGTCGGCGAGGACCGTTCACGGGACGTCGCTCTGGCCCACGTCGGCAGGCGTCGCGCCGAGATCCTCAAGGCGCGCGACCAGGTCCGCCTGATGCGCAGCGGAGGTGGTGGCGAGGTCGATGCGCACGCGGTTCTCGACCGACTCGGGTTCCGGCACGGCAAGGATGTCGATGTTAGATGTAGGCGGCGAGGAGGTCGGGGTAGGTGAGGCCCTCGGGTTCGAGGTTGGTCACGCCGGGTCCCTCGCTGGAAACGCTCCAGCCGAGCACCTCCGCCCAGAACCGGCCGAGGGCCGAGCCGTCCCGGGCGTTCATCGCCATCTGAACAGACGCGTCGCCATGGCGCCGATGTCATGCCACGCACTGATCGGGAACCGCCGAGGTGCTCCGCACCCCTTCGGCTCAACCGGCAGCAGAGGGCAGGGCGGGAACTTCGCCGAGCTGCCGAAGGCCTTGGGCGGGTGCGGAGGCGGTGTTGGAACAGCGGCCAGGGAAGTTGATGTGGGCGTCGAGAAGGGCGCTGCCAACACCCTGGCCGCGCTGAGGTCGATCCGCGCCGCCCGCCCGGACGGCGCCCCGATCTATCTCATCCTGGACAACCTCTCCGCCCACAAAGGCGACAAGGTCCGCCGCCGGGCGAAGAAGAACAAGGTCGAGTTGTGCTCCACCCCGACCTATCCATCGTGGGCGAACCCGCTCGAGGCTCACTTTGGACCGCTGCGGCAGTTCACGATCGCCAACTCCAACCACCGCAGCCACACCGTGCAGACCCGGGCCCTGCACGCCTACCTTCGCCAGCGCAACGCCAACGCCCGCCACCGCGACATCCTGGCCGCCGAACGCAAGGAACGCACCCGCATCCGCAGCGAAGAAGGGCACCCGGTGGGGCGGCCGCCCTTCCGAAGTGCGGCCTGAACAACCCAACCAGCCTCTTCGATACGGCATTAGCGATCGAGCGAGGGCAGGCGGTCGATACCGGATGGGTCTCAACGCCGCGCGTGGCGGATCTTCAATCGTCCGAATTCCATGGTCCCGGAGATCCGGATCTTTGGCCCGTGGGGGCGGGTGCGCCGCGGGGGCTTGTAGAGGGTGTCCTTCCACCCGGTGTGCAGAGCGTCGAGGTCGACGATCGCGTCGCGAGGCACCGTGATCTTGGCCCTGCCGGTGCCGAGTTGCAACTCAATGTCAACTACCGGATGCTCGATGACCGCCCGGGAAAGGTCCAGGTTCACTCTTCCGAATGCGGACGCTACCTTGAGGATCCGCGGTACCCGCCATGCGCCGCGTCGCTTGATCCGTCCGCCGGCGGCAGCAATCGTGGAGGTTGTGCCCGCATCTTCCTCCGGAAGCGAGGCCAGAACCGCCACAAGCTGGCTGTGCTTCTTGGCAGTGAGCACCTGGTGAAGGCGTCCTTCCATCTCCCCGTGCGAGATGTGCCCTTCGGCGTATGCCTCCTGCACGCGCTGCACGGCCGTGTTGCGGTCGTCTTCGCTGAACAGTGACGGCGGGTCTTCCGGCAGAGAAGTCACCCGTTCACCCTAGTGCCCTGCCGGCGATGCAAACGGGCCAAGATCCGTAGATAGCGGGCAAGCCAAGCAATGGGGCGGCCAACCGCTCGCCATGACGGTCTTGGATGGTCCAACCCGGCGAACCTATGCGGTCACAGCACTAGGGCGTGTCCGATGGGGCATGGCCGGGTCCGCGGCGTCTGGCACGGCGCCTCGCGGCCTTTCCGACCCTGCCCATCGGGACAGCCCTAGGAGGCGTCGACGTAGGCGAGAGGGGTGCCGCAGACGGTGCAGCGGAAGAGCATGGCGCTTGGCCCCTCACCGAGGTGGGTCAGGAAGTGCTCAAGCTGGGATGCATCGTGCCAGCCGCCCCTACGCAGGTCGAGCCGGAGCTGGTCGAGGGCCTCGGGGTGCGCCGCCAGCTCGGTGTATCCGACCTCGCCGATGAAGGCGGCGGCGTCCTGGCAGTGGACGAGCCAGTGCGGATCCTGCCAGGCGTGGAAGCCAGGGGTGCGGCGGGTGACCTGCCTCAGGGTCTTCTCGCTGACGCCGTCGAGCCCGTAGGCGTCGGTGAATTCACCGGCGAATCGTTCGGCGGCGCTGCCGTCGGCGATGCACCAAGGGCAGAAGCGCCCGTTGATCTCTTGGGCGGTGTAGAAGGTCGCGGTGTAGATCCACCCCGTGCAGCGGTTGCAGCAGACGCACATCTCGGTGCTGGCGCGGAGGGATCCGCTGGCGAGGGGGTCGGGGTGGTAGCGGAAGAAGGGGAGGCCGGCGCTCACCGCTGCTGCCCGAGAAGCCCGAGAAGGTAGAGACCGGCCTCTTCGCCGGTGATCAGTGCGCCGGCAGTCATGCCTATGAGCCTCATGGGTGCAGTGTGTCCGTAAGGAGTCTCGTGCTCAAGGCGGTGGGGCTGTGCCCAACTGGTGGGTGTGGGAGAGAGATGCTGGTGTGCGCGGCGGACGGTCCAAGCGACATGGCGGCTCGGGTCGGGACCGGCCGCCTGCCGTGGTCCATGTCAACATCCGAAGCCTGCCAAGTGTCGAGGCCGCAGCCCACCCTGGCTTGGAGGTGTTGTCCATCGGCGGGTGGGACAGTGCGCCGCTCGGCCTCGCCCGGCCACCGAACTGCCCCGCTGCGAACCCTTGCCACCTAGCCCGGCACGCCCGCCGACCCTCTGCAGAGCGCCGAACTCACCGGCCTGGAGTTCCTGGAACTCCGGGCCGCAGGAAGGGCGTGCCTCCTCGACGTCGGAGCCGTCCCACGCAGTCTGTCGGCGGCCGCCATCAGGTGCACGGCAACCAGGATCCGCCGTCAGCGGGACTGGAGCCGGGCGTGTAGGAGGCAGAACTCGTTGCCTTCCGGGTCGGCCAGGACGTGCCAGTTCTCGGTGCCGGTCTGGCCGACGTCGACGGGTTTGGCGCCGAGAGCGAGCAGCCGGGCCAGCTCGGCGTCCTGGTCGCGGTCGGTGGCGTTGACGTCGATGTGCAGGCGGAGCTTTCCGGTCCGTGGGGTGCTGCTGGGGCTGAGGACGAGGGTGGGTTGCAGGCCGCCGAAGCCGGCGTCGGGCGGCCCGATCTCGATGCTGCCGTCGTCCTCCCGGTCGAGTTCGACGTAGCCGAGGACGTTGCTCCAGAATGCGGCCAGGCCGTCGGGGTCGGCGCAGTCGATGACCAGCTCACTGATGCGGCATGCCATGCCCGTGAGTGTACGTAGACCGTCTGACCGCGGCCGTGGTTCTTGACTCTCACACCGTGTCAGGCGGTCAGCTCGGAGACATCATGTTCACCATCGGAGACTTCGCCCGGCACGGCCGTGTCTCGGTCCGGATGCTGCGTCACTACGACGCGACCGGCCTGTTGCACCCGGCCCACGTCGATCCCGCCAGCGGCTATCGCTACTACACCGCCGCTCAGCTCGCCCGCCTCAACCGGATCATCGCGCTCAAGGACCTGGGGTTCACCCTCCAGCAGGTACGCGACATCGTGGACGAGAAGGTCGGCGCCGAGGAACTGCGCGGCATGCTGCGGCTGCGGCGGGCTGAACTGGAGACCGCCATGGCTGCCGCGGAGGCACGGCTGGTCCAGGTCGAGGCGAGGCTCCGAGCGATCGAGAGCGAGGGTCACATGCCCACGAACGACGTTGTCGTCAAGAGCGTCTCCACCGTCCGGGTGGCGGAGCTGACTGCCACCGCCGCGAGTTTCGAGCCCCAGGACATCGGTCCGGTCATCGGGCCGCTCTACGACGAACTGTTCCGGCTCCTGGGTGCGGCGGGCATCGCCCCCACGGGCCCCGGAGTCGCCTACTACGAGGATGCCCCGGAGGGCGGTGGCAGGATCACCGTCCACGCCGCCGTCCAGGTCTCCGCACCTCTCCAGGACGGCGCCTTGCCGATCCTCGACCTGCCGTCCCTCGACCAGGCGGCGACGATCGTGCACCGTGGCTCGATGGATGCCGTGCTTCCCACCGCCCAGACCCTGGCTCGCTGGATCGACGCCAACGGCTACCAGACGACGGGTTATCCCCGTGAGGTCAACCTGGAGTGCCCCGAGAACCGGGACGACTGGGTGACGGAGCTGCAGGCACCGGTGACCCGGGCTGATCGGGGCGCGCTCTGATGCATGGTCGGTGGGGGAGAGGCGGCGGGGTGTCACCGCGCCGCCCTGCGTCGAGGCGGCGGCCGGGGCGTGGCCCGGACGACGCACGCCGGTTCTCCGACCGCCGTTGACCGCACTTCCCCACTACTCACGGTGCTGTGTCCTCCATCTCGGAAACGTGGACCGGGCCGGGAGCGGCCGGAGCCGGGAAGAGCCATTGGCACGGGGGAGACCGGCCCTTCCCGGCAGACACATCGTCAGCCAGGCACCTCCGCGGCCCCCAGGGCCGAACGGCCCTCCTGCGGACCGCGAACGGCCCCCTCGGCGGGGGGCGGCCCCCGTCGCAGACGCCTCCGGGTGGCCGGTCGGCGCCGGTGCCCGCGGGCGCCGCCGCGCTGGTCACGTACGCTTCCGAGCAGACGTACGGGATCTTTGGAGCAGCACGGTCATGTCCGAATCGCAGCAGTACGCACCGGCCGCGAGCGGTCCGTACGGGCCGCAGCTCCACGCACCGGATCGGATGCGCAGCCTGCTCGACGCCGTGATGAGCCTGGGGCGGGGGCTCGAACTCCCGCAGGTGCTCAGGGGCATCGTGGAGGCGGCGGTCACCCTCACCGACGCGGAGTACGGGGCGCTCGGCGTGATCGGGGACGGGCAGCTGTCGCAGTTCCTGCCCGTCGGGATGTCCGACGAGCTCATCGGGCTGATCGGCCGGACGCCGTGCGGCCGCGGCATCCTCGGGGAGTTGATCCGCAACCCGTCGCCGCTGCGGCTCACCGACCTGACCCGGCATCCGCACAGCTATGGCTTTCCGGCCAACCACCCCCCGATGCGGACCTTCCTGGGGGTGCCGGTCCGGGTCCGGGACAAGGTGTTCGGCAACCTCTACCTCACCGAGAAGCGGGGCGGCGGCTCGTTCGACGCGGACGACGAGGCGGTGTTGACCACGTTGTCCATCGCGGCGGGAGTGGCGGTCGACAACGCCCGCATGTACCACGAGAGCCGCCGCCGCGAACGGTGGTTGGAGGCACTGGGCGAGATCACCCGCAGCCTGCTGTCCGGTACCGGTGCCGACGAGGTGCTGCGGCTGATCGCCGAGCGCGCGCAGGAGGTCGCCGGCGCGGACAGCGCGGCGGTGCTGCTGCCGGCGCCCTCGGCCGCGGACCAGCTGACGGTGGCGGTGGCGTGCGGTTCGGGCGCGAGCCGGATCCTGGGGCTGCGGGTGCCGGCCGACGGTTCACTGCCCGGGATGGCCGTCCGCAGCGGCCGACCGGTGGTCAGCGCCGATTTACGGGCCGACCCGAGGGCGTACCCGCTGGGCCCGGACGCCCCCGGCGCCGAGGCCGGGCACCCGCCTCAGGGAGCGGAGCCGCACGGCGCCGCGCTGAACGGCGAGTCCGCGCAGACGTACGGGCCGACGGTGGCCGTCCCGCTCCAGGTGGACACCGGCTGTGGTGCGCTGCGGCTGAGTCGTCTGGCGGGGCGGCCCGCCTTCGACGACGCCGAGGTCACCCTGATATCGGGCTTCGCGGACCAGGCCGTGATCGCCCTGGAACTCGCCCGCCGCCGGGCCGAGTCGGAGGAGCTGACGGTCCTTCACGACCGCGACCGGATCGCCCGGGACCTGCACGACCTCGCCATCCAGCGGCTGTTCGCGACCGGCATCACCCTGCAGAGTGCGACCCGGCTGATCGACCGTCCGGAGGCCGCCGAACGGGTCGGCCGCGCGGTCAACGACCTGGACACCACCATCAAGATCATCCGTTCCACCATCTTCGGACTGCGCACCACCGGGGACGGCAAGGGCGGCCGTGGTCTGCGCCGTGAGCTGACCGAGACCCTGCAGCGGGCGGCCGGCCCCCTCGGCTTCAGCCCGGCGCTGCGGATCGACGGCCCGGTCGACGCCGCGGTCCCCGACGACCTGTCCCAGCACCTGTTGGCGGTGACCGCGGAGGCCCTCAGCAACGCCGCCCGCCACGCCCGTGCCCGCCATCTGGACGTGACGCTGTCGGTGACCGCGGGCGCGGTGACGCTGACGGTGACGGACGACGGGGTGGGGGTCGGCGACGCGGCGCACACCGGAGGCCTGGCCAACATGCGGGCCCGAGCCGACGCGCACGGCGGCCGGCTGGCCGTCGAGAGGCGGGAGGGCGGCGGCACCCGCATCGTCTGGCGGGCGCCGCTGCCCGACTGACCCGGTCCGTTCCGGTGCCGTACACGGCCGCGCCGGGGCACCGCTCGGCGCGGAGCACCGGGAGCGGCGGGTCAGGCCCTGGGGGTTCCCGGTGCCGCGGTCACGCCCGTGGACCCTTCAGCCGTTCGACGACCATCGCCGCCTGGACCCGGCGGCCCACGCCCAGCTTGGACAGGATCGCGGACACCCGGTTCTTGACCGTCTTCTCCGAGAGGAACAGCCGGTCCGCGATCTGACGGTTCGTCAAACCCTCGCCGATCAGGTCCAGTACCTGCCGCTCGCGCGGTGAGAGCCGGTCGAGTTCGGACGTCTCCGCCTCGGCCGCCTGGCCCCGGCCCGGGTCGCGCAACCGCTCCATCACCCGTGTCGCGGTGCGCGGATCCAGCATCGACTGCCCCGCCGCGACCGTGCGGATCGCGTGCACCAGCGCACTGCCGTCGATCTGCTTGAGTACGTAGCCGGCCGCCCCGGCCATGATGGCGTCGAACAGCGCCTCGTCGTCGTCGAAGGACGTCAGCATCAGACAGGCCAGCTCCGGCATGCGGGCCCGCAACTCCCGGCAGACCTCGATGCCTTCGTGGTCGCTTTCGGGCCCGCCGGTGCCGCCGAGCCGGACGTCGAGGACGGCCACCTGCGGCCGGACCGCCGGCACCCGGGCGAGGGCCTGCCGGGCATCCCCCGCCTCCCCGACGACCGCTATGTCCTCCTCCGCCTCCAGAAGGTCCCGTACTCCGCGGCGGACCACCTCGTGGTCGTCGAGGATGAAGACGCGCAGCGGCGCATCGGGGGCATCGGAGGGGGCAGGGTGAACGGGCTGCTGGTTCATGCACTCTCGCTCTGTGGTTCTCGCGGTTCGGCGGGGCACAAGGGTCCCGACCATGAGGTTCGTCGCGCCCGGCGCGCGGCGCAAGGGCCGAACGGCCCTGGGGGATCGGGGCCCTTCGGGCACGGGACCGCGTTGCGATACTGACGCCCCCCGTCAGGAGGTCGATCCCGTGCACCAGCCCGGTCAGCCGTACCAGCCCTCGCGTTCTGCTTCGTCCGTACCGTCCGGATGCCCCGCCGCGGACACCGTCGGCGGCGAGTACCACGCCCTGCTCGCCCGGCACGACGCCATGCGGCTGCGGCAGCGCATCCTCGGCCACGGGCGGTCACCCGCGCCGGACTTAACGCCCGTCGCCTACGACGGCGCCGCCGACCAGCGCCTGATCACCCAGTACCTCGATCTGGTCACGCCGTTCGGCGACCTGATCGCCCGCCTCTACGACGAGATGTTCGCCCGGTGGCCCTACCTGCGCTCACTCTTCCCCGCGTCCATGGAGTTCCAGCGTGCGCATCTGGCCCGCGCCTTCTGGTACCTGATCGAGAATCTGCACCGTCCCGCCGAGGTGGCCGCCTACTTCCGGCAGCTTGGTCATGACCACCGCAAGCTCGGGGTGCGTCCGGTGCACTATGAGGCGTTCGAGACGGCGCTGTGCGCGGCGCTGCGGAGCGCCGCCGGGCCCCGCTGGGCCGAGGCGGTGGAACAGGCGTGGGTGCGGATGCTGCGCTTCGCCGTCGCGTCGATGGTCGAGGGCGCCGACGCCGCGCTCGCCGAACCCCCCTGTTGGCAGGGGACGGTGACCGCGCACGAGCGGCGCCGCCCGGACCTCGCGGTGCTGCGGGTGCGGCCGCACGAGCCGTATCCCTACCGGGCCGGCCAGTACGCGGCGGTGGCGTCGCCGCTGATGCCCCAGGCGTGGCGGCACTACTCCCTGGCGTCGGCGCCGGGGCCCGACGGCGAGGTGACCCTCCACGTCCGGCGGACCGGCCCCGGCGGGGTCAGCGAGGCACTGGTCGGCGGCACCCGGGTCGGCGACACGCTGCGGCTGGGGCCGGCGCACGGCACGATGACGCTCCGGGACGAGGACCGCTCCCGCGATCTGCTGATGGTGGCGGGCGGCACGGGCTGGGCGCCGATCAAGGCGCTCCTGGAGGAGTGGGAGGGGCGCCGCCGTGGAACCGCCGGTCTTCCGCAGCGCCCGGCCGGCCGGGTCCACCTCTTCGTCGGCGCCCGCAGCCGCGCCGAGCTGTATGACGCCGCGGCGCTGTCCCGGTTGGCGACGCGGCACGACCGGCTGCGGGTGGTCCGGGTGCTGGACGAGGACGTCGCCCCGGGCACGAGCGGCCCGCTGTCCGCATACGGGCCGCTGGCCGAGGCGGTGGCGCGGGACCGGCGGTGGTCGCAGCACCTGGCCTTCGTCAGCGGTCCGGCGGCCATGGTCGGTGCCACGGTCGCGCGGCTGACCGCGGCCGGCATGCCGGCCGACCAGATCCGCCACGACCCGGTTCCGGACGTACTGACCCCGCCGGCCGACCGCTGCCCGGCGCACCCGGCGGACGGCACGGTGGCCGGAGCGGCGCGGTGACGCCGAACCGGCGCTGAACGTCCCACGGTCATCCGGCCGAGCTGCCCGAGGCGGGCCGAACGGCCCTGGCGGGTGGCCGCCGAGGGGCGTCTACTGGCCGACAGCTCAGTGCATCAGCAGTGTCACCAGGACAGGGAGCACGCAGTGAACGACATCCCGGCCCGGCACACCACCGGGACCGCCACCGACTCCGAGCCGGTGGCCTGGGCCGACCGCGAGGCCTCCCGCCGCAGCTGCGAACTGGACCGTGTCGAGGCCCTCCGCCTGTTGGGCAGCGTGTCGCTGGGCCGGATCGTCTTCACCCAGAACGCGCTGCCGGCCATCCGCCCCGTCAACCACCTCCTCCACCACGGCGAGGTGATCATTCGCACCCATGAGGGCGCGGCCCTGACCAGCCTCACCGAGCACGCGGCGGACGAGGGGGTGGTCGTCGCCTACGAGGCCGACGCCATCGACCCGGCCACGCACTGCGGCTGGAGCGTGGTGGTGACCGGCTACTGCCACCTGGTGACCGATCCCGACGACCTGGCGCACTACCAGGCGTTGCTGCACCCCTGGGTGGACCACCGGATGTCCTACGCGCTGCGGATCCGCCCGGATCTGGTCACGGGGTTGCGGCTGTCCCGTTAGCGAGGCGGGGCAAGGCGCCGTGATGCAGCGGTGCCTGACTGCCAGGCGCGCTTGGGCGCACCTCGCCGGCCCCGGACGTGCGCCCGGGGCCGGGACGAGGGGAGAGGCGTTCGGCGAGGCCCGACGGGCCGTCGGCTACGGACGCAGGTAGGGCCGGGTCATGATTTCCATGTTGTGGCCGTCCGGGTCGTCGAAGTACGCGCCGCGACCACCGAACAGCCGGTTGATCTGCCCGGGTTCGGTGTGGCCGGGGTCGGCGTAGTAGGTGACCCCGACGGCTTCCAGACGGGCGATCATGGTCTCGAACTGCTCGTCGGGCACGAGGAACGCATAGTGCTGCGACTGGATCGGCTCGTCACGCTTCTCGTAGTAGTCGAGCGTCACGCCGTTGCCGAGGTCGACGGGGAGGAACGGCCCGAAGGGCGCGCCGACCTTCAACCCCAGTATCGCGGCCAGGAATTCGGCCGACAGGTGCCGGTCGCTTGCGTAGATGGCGGTGTGGTTCAACTGGACGGAGGCCGCCGGCGGTTCGGGGGCGTTCCGGTCCTGCTGTTCGTTCGTCAGGTGGTTCGACATGTGTGGTGTGTCTCCGGGTCTTGGGGTCCGCTGGGATGGGCGCCGCGCACGGGCGCCGGGCAGAAAGACTCGGAAAGGGGGCGGGGCTCTCGCCCTCCGCCACTCTCGGATTCGCTCGCGCGGGGAGACCCCCGCCGCACTCACGCCGAGGCCGGGGATCCCACTCGTGTATGGCCCATGGCCGACCCGGCAGTCACCCGAACAACTTAAGTGATCATCACGGGCCGAGGCAAACGCCGTTCCACGGCGGCAAGTTCCGCTTGGGAAGCGGCTCGGTCAGCCGGTCCCGGCCATCGCCGCGAGGCGGCGGGCGAGCACGGCGGCGGACTCCCGCAGCTCCGGCGGCTGAAGCACCTCCGCCTCGAACCCCAGCCGGGCCACGTGCAGGGCGAGCCAGTCCAGGTCGTCCCCGCCGGCGACGAGTACGCACCATCCGTCGCGCTCTTCCTCGACCCGCCCCACCTGGGGCGGCACCAACTCCCGCACCTGGTCGGGCCGGGCGTGCAGCCGCACCCGGGCGAGGTACCGGTACGGCGCCTCGGTCACGGACCGCTGCACATAGGCGACCGGGTCCGGATGCTCCCTCGTCCGGAAGCGCCAGGTCGTCGCCACCACCTCGCGCATCCGGTCCAGCCGGAAGGTGCGCCAGTCGTCGCGGTCGACGTCCCAGGCCATCAGGTACCAGCGGCGGCTGGTGGCGACCATCCGCACCGGCTCGACCGTGCGCTCGCGCTGCCCGCCGTCGCGGCCGGCGTAGCCGAAGCACACCCGCACGGCGTCGCGACAGGCTCGCGCGAGCGTCACCAGCAGCTCCGCGTCGATCTCGACCCCGGGGCCGACAAGGGTCTCGGTCGCGCCGTGGACGGCCCGCACCTCGGCGCGCAGCCGGGGCGGCATCACCTGGTCGAGCTTCGCGAGCGCCCGAAGTGCCGCCTCGCCCGCCCCGGCGACCGTGCCGCCCGACGCCAGTCGCAGGGACACCGCCGTCGCGATCGCCTCCTCGTCGTCGAGGAGCAGCGGCGGCAGCCGGGTGCCCGCGCCGAGCTGGTAGCCGCCGCCGACCCCCGCCGTCGCGTGCACGGGGTAGCCGACCGCGCGCAGCCGCTCCACGTCGCGGCGCACCGAGCGGTCGGTGACCCCCAGCTCGGCGGCGAGCTCGGCGGCGGTCCAGGACGGCCGGCGCTGCAGCAGCGCCAGCAGCCGCAGCACCCGTTCGGTCGTCGCCTCAACGGTCATGCCCTCATCGTTTCACGCTTCACGGAACGAAGCTGTCCGCTATATGCGCAAGGCTGGCTCCATGACCGACCAGACGTGGAACCCCCTGCTCCGAGATCAGATCTCCTGGCACTGGACCAACCAGCTGCGCGACCGACTCGACGGGCTCACCGACGACGAGTACTTCTGGGAGCCGGCGCCAGGCTGCTGGAGCGTGCGCCCGCGCGGCACCGGCACCGCACCGGTGCAGGCCGGGTCCGGCGCGATGACCATCGACTTCGCGATGCCGGAGCCCGACCCGCGACCGTTCACGACGATCGCCTGGCGACTCGGGCATGTGATCGTCGGCGTGCTCGCGATGCGCAACGCCGCGCACTTCGGTCGCGCGGCCACCGACTACTAGTCGTTCGCGTACGCCGAGACCGCGGCCGAGGCGCTGGCCCAGCTCGACGCGGAGTACGCCACCTGGCTGGCCGGGGTCGAGTCCCTCGGTGAAGCCGGCCTCGCGCGCCCGTGCGGGGAGGCGGAGGCGCCGTACGGCGAGCGTCCCATGGCGGCGCTGGTGCTGCATATCAACCGCGAGCTGATCCACCATCTGTCCGAGGTGTGCCTGCTCCGCGACCTCCACCTGCACACCCGCCGGGAGGCGAGCTGAGATGGCCCGCGACATCCAGATCACTTTCGACTGCGCCGACCCGGCCGGGATGGCGGCGTTCTGGGCCGAGGCCCTCGGCTACCGGCTGCAGGACCCGCCCGAGGGCTTCGAGTCGTGGGACCAGGCCCTGGAGGCGATGGAGGTGCCGCCAGAGAGACGCAACGACGCCTCGGCCGTGGTCGACCCCGAGGGGTCCGGGCCACGGCTGTTCTTCCAGCGGGTGCCGGAGCGCAAGCAGGCCAAGAACCGTGTGCACCTCGACGTACGAGCGGCTCCCGGGCTTGCGGGCGACGCGCGGATGGCGGCCCTGGAAGAGGAGGCCGGGCGGCTCGTCTCCCACGGTGCCACCCGGCTGCGGCGCTGCGAGCCCGCTCCTCCGCTCGGCGCCGGTCACCTCGTGATGGCCGACCCCGAGGGCAATGAGTTCTGCCTCGACTGAAAGGTGCTCAGGTCGATCGGGCCGCACCGCGGGTCGGCTGGGTCACAATGCCGCCATGACTGATGAGGCCACAACTCCCGCCCGTCCGCTGTTGCGCCGCCCTCAGGACGGTGAACTCCTCGACGTCGCCGGCGTCGAGCACTTCTTCAAGCTCACCGGTGAACACACCGGCGGGCGCTTCTCCTTCGAGGAGTTCCGCCTCGCGCCCGGCACCATAGGCGCCAGACCGCATGTGCACGACGGGCATGACGAGTACTTCTATGTCGTCGAGGGGGAGTTGACGCTCCACACCGGCGACGGCGAGGTGACGGCCGGCCCCGGCCATCTGCTCGCCGCCACCCGGGGCACCCCGCACGGCTTCCGCAACGCGGGAACGGTCCCCGTGCGTGCCCTGTGCCTCTACACGCCCGCCGGCTACGAGAACTACTTCCGCGACGTCCACGCCGCCGTGAGCGCCGGAGCCGAGGCGACCGACGAACTCCTGGCCGAGTTCCGCAGCCGCTACCGGACCAGCTCCTACGGGGCCGCTTCCCCCACGGTGCCGTAGGTACCAGGGACGGCGGGCAGCGGTCTTCCGCGGCGACTCAGGGGCTCCACCCCGTAGGGGGTGGGGCCCCTTTTGCCTGCTTGCCCGCCGGATGTCCGGGGCGTCCGTGCCTCGCGTCGCCCGCCCAACTCGTCCGATCACGGACATTCAGTCATCAGCCGCCCGTTCTCCTCTTGACGAGCGATGCGGCGCGCTCTAACTTCCTTCCATAAAGCAAAACATTAATTCCATGATGTGGAATTAAGGAACTCCGGTTCTTCGCCGGAGCGAGCCCGTGACAGGTCGACGCAGGAGTACTCGATGCCTCGAATGACAGCCGCCCGTGCCGCGGTGGAGATCCTCAAGCGCGAGGGCGTGACCAACGCCTTCGGAGTGCCCGGTGCCGCGATCAACCCCTTCTACGCAGCGCTCAAGGGTGCGGGCGGGATCGATCACACGCTGGCTCGCCACGTCGAGGGCGCTTCGCACATGGCGGAGGGCTACACCCGCACGCATCCGGGCAACATCGGCGTCTGCATCGGCACCTCCGGCCCGGCCGGCACGGACATGATCACCGGCCTCTACTCCGCGATCGGCGACTCCATCCCGATCCTGTGCATCACCGGCCAGGCGCCGACCGCGGTGATCCAGAAGGAGGACTTCCAGGCCGTCGACATCGCCTCGATCGCCAAGCCGGTGACCAAGGCCGCGACCACCGTGATGGAGGCCGCGCAGGTCCCCGGTGTCTTCCAGCAGGCCTTCCACCTGATGCGTTCCGGACGTCCGGGCCCGGTCCTGATCGACCTGCCGATCGATGTCCAGCTGACCGAGATCGACTTCGACCCCGAGACGTACGAGCCGCTGCCGGCCTTCAAGCCCGCCGCGACCCGGGCGCAGATCGAGAAGGCGATCGCGCTGCTCAACGAGTCCGAGCGGCCGCTGATCGTCGCAGGTGGCGGCATCATCAACGCCGACGCCTCCGAGCTGCTGGTCGAGTTCGCCGAGCTGACCGGCACCCCGGTCGTCCCCACCCTGATGGGCTGGGGAATCCTCGCCGACGACCACGAGCTGAACGCCGGCATGGTCGGTCTGCAGACCTCGCACCGCTACGGCAACGCGAACTTCCTGGAGTCCGACTTCGTCCTGGGCATCGGCAACCGCTGGGCCAACCGCCACACCGGCAAGCTGGACGTCTACACCCAGGGCCGCAAGTTCGTCCACGTCGACATCGAGCCGACCCAGATCGGCAAGATCTTCGCCCCGGACTTCGGTATCGCCTCGGACGCCAAGGCCGCGCTGGAGCTGTTCGTCGAGGTGGCCAAGGAGCTCAAGGCCGCCGGCAAGCTGCCCGACCGCGGCGAGTGGGCCGCCTCCACCCAGGAGCGCAAGGCCGAGCTGCAGCGCCGTACGCACTTCGACAACATCCCGATGAAGCCGCAGCGCGTCTACGAGGAGATGAACAAGGCCTTCGGCCCGGAGACGCGCTACGTCACCACCATCGGCCTCTCCCAGATCGCCGGCGCCCAGATGCTGCACGTCTACAAGCCGCGCCACTGGATCAACTGCGGCCAGGCCGGCCCGCTGGGCTGGACCATCCCGGCCGCGCTGGGTGTCGCCACCGCCGACCCGGAGACGCCGGTCGTCGCGCTCTCCGGCGACTACGACTTCCAGTTCATGATCGAGGAGCTGGCCGTCGGCGCCCAGCACAAGATCCCCTACGTCCACGTCCTGGTGAACAACGCCTACCTGGGCCTGATCCGCCAGGCGCAGCGCAACCTCGACATCAACTTCCAGGTCAACCTGGAGTTCGAGAACATCAACTCGCCGGAGCTGGGCGTCTACGGCGTGGACCACGTCAAGGTCGCCGAGGGGCTGGGCTGCAAGGCCATCCGGGTCACCGACCCCAACGAGCTGGGTGCCGCGTTCGAGCAGGCCAAGAAGCTGGCCGCCGAGCACCGCGTCCCGGTCGTCGTCGAGGCCATCCTGGAGCGGATCACCAACATCTCGATGAGCGGCTCGGACATCGCCAGCGTCAACGAGTGGGAGGAGATCGCGACCGAGCCCGGTCACGCCCCCACCGCGATCAAGCCGCTCAAGTCCTGACCCCGGACCGGATCCGGACCTGACCCGGATCCGGCCCGGACGGTGGGCCGGGCGCGCTTGACCGGCGCGCCCGGCACCGCCACCATCCCGTAGAACAGAAACAAAAATCCGCTATCCGGAAGGAGCGCCGGCCTTTATGGGTTTCACGGACACGCGCTTCAACGTCAATCTGTCGATCCTGTTCACCGAGCTTCCGTTGCTGGAGC